>JAPLAY010000066.1 GCA_026393035.1 Actinomycetota bacterium | reverse complement strand
TTTTGCAATATTGCGCGGTCTAAATGGTCCGGTTTGGAAGAAGGTATGAGCACTTGCAAATGGTGCGCCTTGCTCCATTCCTTGGCTCTGCCAATCTAGGGGAGTTGTCATATGTTCAACCTCGATTGAATCTGCAAATCCGTCATAGCCACGCTCTTCCATCGTGCGCAACATCTGATCGCGGTATTTAGGCCCCGTTACTTTCCAATCAATGTCCGCAGATAAGTTTGGAGTTGGGAAGAGCACGTAATAAGAATTTTTCCCGGCAGGAGCCAAATCTTTGTCATCATGCGTTGGAACGGTTACCAGCAAACTTGGATCAGTCATTAGAGTTTTCTTCTTAATGAGTTCATCAAAGACGCCATCCCATGACTTTCCAAAGTGAATATTGTGATGGGCCAAACGGTCATAACTCTTATTCGAGCCGATTAACATCGTTACACATGACGGTGAATAAGTTAGACGCTTTACTGATGGTGGAGTGCGGCCTAATAATTCACGCCAAGCAACTGGAAGGTCTGGATTTAGAATCACAGCATCACATGGGATGCGGTCGCCATTCGCGGTTATAACTGCGCGCGCACGTCCACCTGAATGTTCAATAGATGTAACAGTTTGGTTGTATTTAAATTCAACTCCATGTTTTGCTGCTGCGCCAGCAAGTGCGCGTGGCAGAGCATGCATTCCGCCCTTAGGGAAGAAGACACCATTTACTGAATCCATATAAGCAATAACTGCATAGATTGCCAAGGCTTGTTGTGGACTAACGCCGGCATACATTGCTTGGAATGAATAAACCTTCTGTGTTCTAGGATCTTTTAAGAAGTCATTTACCTTTGGCGCAAGCCTTCTAAAGCCACCTAGAGCAACAAGTTTCGCTAGGTTGGGAGTTAATAAATTCAACGGTGAATCGATATTGCGATCGATAAAGTCTTTCATCTCATACTTATAAAGTTTGGTTACGAAATCTACATATTTGCCATAACCTGCGGCTTCATCGGGCCCAATTACATTTCTAATCTCTTCCTGCATGCGACCGGTTTCGGCATGAACATCCAGAGTCGATCCATCGTGATAAAAAGCGCGGTACAACGGCTTTAAGGGAAGAAGTTCCATCCAATCTTTTAACTCTTCACCAACACAGGAGAGCGCATCTTGGATTAGATCAGGCATGGTTAAAACAGTTGGGCCAGTATCAAATGAATACCCATCTTTATTTAATAGACCGTTGCGACCACCAGGAACGCTCTCGCGTTCGATAACTGTAACTTTTCGACCGGCTCCAGCAAGTCGAAGCGCCGCACTTAAGCCACCTAAACCTGCGCCAACAATTACAACGTGATCTGTTGGTCCTTTAACGCGTGCTGGCATTTAACATCCAATTCCTAAAGTTTTCGCTGGGTCACGATGGTCAAAAGTTGCGTCAATGCACTTGTTGCCATTGGGTCAATTTCACCATGTTCGAGCGCAGATTGCGCGCTGGAAGTTAACTTTGAAATTAGCGCTTCTACTTCTGAGAGCGCACCGGTTAATACAAAAATCTCGCGGACCTTATTAACTTGGGCTAAATCTAGGCTCTGATTGCCAAGTGTCGAATTTATCTCGGATTTCTGAGTTGAATCTGCAAGTTCCATTACTTTCGCAAGTAGAACTGTGCGCTTGCCTTCACGCAGATCGTCGCCAGCAGGCTTTCCGGTCTCTTCCGGGTCCCCAAAGATTCCCAAAATATCATCGCGAAGTTGGAAAGCCTCGCCAAGTGGAAGTCCATAATCTGAGTAAGTAGAAAATATATCTGGCTTGCCACCACCTAATGCAGCACCAAAATGCAGTGGGCGTTCAATCGTGTATTTACCAGATTTATATCGTGCAACTTTTAATGAACGCTCTACTGATTGTGAAGCGAGTGCCTGTTCGTAAACATCTAAATATTGCCCAGCCATTAATTCAACTCGCATCTCGTCATACATTGGAAGTGAGCGGATTAAAGTTGTGCCATCGATTCCTGATTGGTGCAACATCTTTGCTGACCAGACAAGTGCTAGATCGCCTAGCAATATTGCAGTTGAAATACCGAATTGCGCGCTAGAACCACTTAACTTTGAATCCTTATGCATTGCTTCAAATGCGCGATGGATAGATGGCGCACCTCGTCTTGTGTCTGAAGCATCCATTACATCGTCGTGCATAAGAGCGCAGACATGGACTAGTTCCAAAGATGCACAGGCACGTAATATTTCTAGAGTTGGCTTATTGCCAGTTCCTAGAAATCCCAGATATGCAAAGAGTGGGCGCAGGCGTTTCCCACTATCGAGCAGGAAACGTTCCATAGCACTTGCCACTGGGGCGAGTTCTGAGCCAATTTCATTTAGGTATTTATTTTCGGCCGCAACAAAGTTAAGTAACTCTTGATTTACTAAATTACGAATCTCTTTCAGGTCTGCGGTAGCGGAAAAATTCACGCCGTAAGGGTAACCTGACTCGCTATGGAGCGCATGACAGTCTCGGTTGAATTCTTTCCGCCGAAGGATGAAGCCGGGGTAGCCCGACTTTGGAGCGCATCTAGCGCCCTCGAATCAATCTCGCCAGATTTTATCTCTGTTACATATGGCGCTGGTGGCAGCACTAGAGATCGCACTATTCAAATTACTAAAGAAATTACCCAACGCACTGGGCGAAATACGGTGGCACATTTAACTTGTGTGGGTTCGACCAAGGCAGAGCTAATTGAAATTCTTGCGCAATATAAGAGCGCAGGTATCAAGACAATTCTGGCACTTCGTGGTGATCCAGTTGGCGGTCCAACTTCGCCTTGGGTAACAACTCCTGGCGGTTTTGACCATTCAGATCAGTTAGTCGAACTTGCAATGTCACAAGGTGGTTTCGAAGTTGGTGTTGCAGCATTCCCTGACTCTCATCCTGCAAGTGGTGGGGATTTCAATCGAGATATAGATGTGCTTATCCGTAAAGAAGAGCTTGGTGCAAGTTTCGCTACGACTCAATTTTTCTTTGATAGCGCAAAGTGGGAGACCTTAGTTTCAAAACTACAAGCTCGTGGTTCGAAGCTTCCAGTAATCGCTGGCATCTTGCCGGTAACAAATGTTAAGCAACTCCAAAGAATGTCAGAGCTAACAGGCGCGCAGATTCCAGCTAATATCGAGAAGACTTTTGCGGCCATCGCAGATGATGCAGATGCGGTCAAGAAAGTTGGCATCGAACTTGCAACCAAGATGTGCCAGGAGTTGATTTCACTAAAAGTCCCAGGCCTGCACTTCTACACGATGAATACTTCTGATGCGACTCTGCAAATTTGTAAGAATTTAGGGCTAACAAATAATGAATAAAGATGAGTATTTAACTACCTGGTCTGGGCTACATGGTGGGGCCAAAATAGATGGAATCGTTAAAGCTTGGCTCAATATTTCTTTCGCGCTAGTTAAGCCTCTGGCTAAGTTGCGAGTTACGCCCAATATTCTGACACTTGGCGGTTTGATCTGTGCAATTTTGCTCTGGCAATTTCCCCATAGTTGGCCGGCGGCGCTCTTTCTAATTGCCTCACTTATGTTTGACGGCATAGATGGTTCACTCGCAATAGTTACAAGAGTTACCTCAAAATTCGGCGCATTCACCGATTCATTTGTCGATCGATTATCCGAAATCTTCTGGGCCTTAGCACTTTATGAATTAGGCGCGCCCAAAGCGTTAGTTTTCACTGCCTTGCTTGCAACATATATTCAAGAGTATTTACGAGCTAGATCCGGTGGCCTTGGTCATAACGAAATCGGAATTGTGACGATTTGCGAACGCCCAGTTCGCGCAAGTCTGATATTTATCGCCATCATTGCAAACTTATTCTCTCTGCAAATTGCGCCTGCGATGTCGGCAATCTGGTTAGGCATGCAGCTATTTGCTTTACTTCAACTAACAAGAAGTTCTTATAACCGCTTAAGAAACTAGTTACCTTCTAATAGTTTCTGAGGGCAATTCACCAAAGCGCTCGTGATACATCTTCGCAAATCTTCCTAAATGGGTAAACCCCCACGAGAAAGCGACATCAGAAATTGAGGAGTTAAATCCGCGATCAGAAATTAACTCTTCGCGGACACGCGTCAGTCGAACATTGCGCAGATAATCTGTTGGGCTCATTCCAACATATTTCTTAAATCCATCTTGAAGCGATCGGATGCTAACTCCAGCAATACGAGCCATATCTGTAACAGTTAACGGTTCTGCTGGGCTTGCCTCGCAGGCCTGCATGGCAAGGCGAACAGATCTTGGTGCGGCGGGTTCAACACTTGTCCCAATTGATTCACTGTAGTTATGCCGTTGCGAAAGGAGAAGTCCACTAATAATTAAATCCTGGAATTGATTTCTAACACCGGTGTGCATTGTTAAACCACCGCGATCTACATCCGAAACCAAAGTGTCTACAAGTGTTCGCCAGCTCCTAGCTTCTGGGGTAGTTAGATTCATCCCGAGATCAAAGAGAACAGGTAGATGTAATTCTCGTCCAATTAAATCTTCAAGGCGCTCTTCCAAGGTGCTGCGATTGATATAGACAAGGAGTTGTGGATTATCGTCGTGCCAGACCATGTCTAGTTTCTCAAGCGGATTTGGAATTGAAGCCATATTTACATCCGAATGAATTGTCTCCTTGCCACAAGTTATCTCGGCGCTTCCGGCTAGTGGCATCTGAATAAGATAGAAAGAATTCAACTCCCCAGGAGTGATATGAACTTCGGCGCCATAATCTAAATAATTCAAAGTCACATCACCGAGAGTTACTCGGTTATGGACAGTATTTAACTTCTCGTCTTTCTTTGTCGTCGTGAGTCCATGTGGACAGAAAACGCGCGCAACTTCACTACGTGCCTCATCTAAGTGAGTAGTGCGAAATAGATTATGTTCGCGAAGTAGTTCGGTAACCGGGACCATCGCTGAATCGTTCACGCTGCAATGACACGCTGTCAATGGTTTTGCCCCGATTTATAGGGCGTTATTTGCGTTCTTTGGATAGCCCGTGCGTGGGTGGGACATCTTTCCGGACTGGTCCTATCTAATCTTTCCCCTATTACTTTTACCCTAGGGTTCTAAAAAGGAGAGACATGAGTTCAGATTCATTAAAGGGCAAAGTCGCGATTGTTACCGGTGGCGGAACGCTATTTGGCGCCGCAGTTGCTCAGACTCTTATTAACGATGGTGCAAAAGTTATGATCGTTGAAATCAACGCTGAAAGTGGCAGCGCAGCGGCAAAAAATTCTGGAGCAACCTTTTTCCACGGTGATGTAACTGATGATTCATCAATTGTAAAACTTGTAGATAGTGCAATTTCAACATGGGGTCGCGTAGATATTTTGGTCAACCTTGCCTGTTCGTATGATGATTCTGGCGCTGATAGCACTCGCGCCCAATGGACAAATACTTTAAATGTAAATATCGCAAGTGCTGCAATGTTGGCTGGCGCGCTTCGCCCACATATGGCAAAGCAAGGCGGGGGATCAATTATTAACCTAACAAGTATTTCTTCGAGCGTTGCTCAGACTGGACGTTGGATTTATCCAGTATCAAAAGCAGCACTTGTTCAACTTACTCGCAATATGGCGATGGATTATGCCGGAGATAAAATTCGTGTGAATTCTGTTTCACCAGGTTGGACTTGGTCTGCAATCATGGACATGTTGTCAAAGGGCGATCGCAAGAAGACCGATCGAGTTGCCGCACCGTTTCATTTAACCGGACGTGTTGGCGATCCCGAGGAAGTTGCAAATGTAATTTCATTTCTAGCTAGCGATAAAGCTTCAGTTGTTACAGGAGCTGATTGGGCTGCAGATGGTGGTTACTCTGCAATGGGACCGGAGCAAGCAGTGCCCGCGATCCCATTACTAGAAGCGTAATTACCTACTTCTTTCCTACTTCTTAACTAATCGCTTGCGAAGCTTTGGACCGATCTTCGAATAGCTCTTTGGATTAATTGGTAGCAGCCATTGATTGAATCTAACTGGCGCTGGAATCTGAAGATTCAAGTCACCTAGCAACTCATCAATATTGTGAACTGAGAACGGAATGATGTTTGTTCCGCGCGCATGCTTATTCTCGGTGCGCTTCTCCATCCAAGCAAGACGCTTATCAATATGGGCCAGCATTTCACTGCGGGATGGCAATGCAATCGCGCCTTCGATATTTGCAGCGATCCAGATTGCTCCGATTTCAGCATTCAATTGTGAGAAGAATGAGGAGTTATATCCGTTGAATGCCAAATTCTTAACGTCTAATGGAATCAACTGACGGTATAAACGGAAGTTTCCGCGCTCATCGTTTATCGACTTCATGACTGAAGCCTCTAGGAATGGCACGCGTTGGTGGAAACCAGTTCCGCAAATTACGTAATCAGCATCCAAAGTCTTGCCATTTGAAAGAGTTACTTTTCCGGCAGACATGCTCACGATTTCAGCATCACGTTCTACGAATAGCTTTCCATTCTTAATGTTCTTAAAGAAGCCATCGGTTGCTAGCGAAACCGTACTTCGCACAATTGTGTCGAGGCCGGTCTTTGGATGTAATCCGAGTTTCTCAAGTTTGAATTGCTTCTCGATAACTCCTTGAACACTTCCAAGCATTCCAGCACTAACTTTCTTACCTTTGCCATGCAAGAAAGCTTCAGCACCCTTAAGTTCGATGTAAGGGAAGAGAGCTTCTCCCATTCGAGTAAGTAGAAGCATCTTGTAGTTGAGAACATTGTTAAGGCGCTTTGGCACCTTCCAGATCAAGTGGCGCGCAACAATTGTTGTCTTCTTAGATGTTCCAACAGTTGCATTTGCAGCATCACATGATGATTTTCCATATCCAACCGCAACTACATTCTTGCCGCGGACATCTTCTAAATTATGAAAATCAACGGTGTGCAGAATTTTTCCACCGGCTGCCTTAAAGGCATCTGCGCCTTTCCATTCTGGGATAAATGGATCGCAGAAAATACCATTGGCAACAATGAAATAATCGAAGTCATGTGAAGTTTTTTTGCCATTGGCAGTTGTCTCGACAGTCCATGAGCCATCACTATTCTGCTTAGCCAGATTTACTTCAGTGTTAAACGAAATCTTCTTATAGATATTGAATTTCTTGGCGTAACCTTCCATGTATTGCTGGACTTGTTCGCCACTTGGCCATTCCGGCGTTCCTTTTGGATATGGATAATCGCTCATCGCATAGGTGCTGCGAACGTTTTGAGTTCCAAGTCCTGGATAGCGACGTGATGCAGACCAAACACCGCCAACATCAGATTCTTTTTCAAAGACATGAACATCATGTCCGAATTCAGTTAAAACTTTCGCCGACGAGAGGCCAGCAAAACCGGCTCCTACGATTCCAATTTTCATCCGATAAAACCCCTATCTCCCCAGCAGCGCCGGGATCATTAGTAAGTGAGACTAGGAATTAAGGCTTGAATTACTTATCCGAAGCGCGCGATGGATATCCAATTGGCGCTCGTGTTTATTTTGGACCAATTGCCTCTGCTACTAATTCAGCGCTGATTCCAACTAGGGGAAGTCCGCCACCGGGATGCGCCGAGCCACCTACGCAGTAAAGATTCTTTAGGGGAGAGGTATTACTTGCCCGCAAGAATGCTGACTTTGCGCCATTGCTCGAAGTTCCGTAAATAGATCCGCCAGGTGCACCAACGCTATTTTCTAAATCCATCGGTGTTTGAAATTCCATAACATCTAACCGCTCTGATACTCGCAGACCAAGTGCATCTAACTTCGCAATAATTTTTGCGGCATACAGCGAAGAACCTTTACTCCAGTCCCAACCATTTCCTGGTTCATGACGTGGCGCATTTACAAGAACAAACCAAGCCTCTTTGTTCTCACCTTTAACCATTGTTGGATCATGTGGTGCACAAATATAGATTGTTGGGTCATCGACCGGAATCTTTCGGCTAAAGATGTCATCGAATTCCGCGTCGTAATCTTCGGGGAAATAGATATTGTGATGCTTAAGTTTTGGAATCTCTCCAGCCAACTTACTGTTATCAAGCCCCAAAAGGAGTGAGAATCCGGCTAGAGATTTTGTGGAGCTTGCAAGCTTCTTGCGCTCTTTGCTAACAACCTTTAAATCTTTAAGTAAAAGTTTGTTGTAGACAAGTTCGGCGTCCGCATTGGCAACAACAAAATCTGCTGCAATCTTTGCGTCATTTACTACGACGCCAGTGGCGCGCGAGCCTTCATGAGTAATTGATGTTACTGGCGAATTTAGCTCGAACTTAACTCCGAGTTCGCGGCATCTTGCCTCTAGCGCAACCGATAGTTGCCCAATTCCACCTTTAATATGCCAAGCGCCAAATGAAGATTCAACGAAGGCAATCGTCAGAAGAACGGCTGGCACTTTGCGGGGATCTGATCCAGAATAAGTGGCGTAGCGATCAATAATCTTTTTCAAATACGGATTTGTGGTGTATTTAGAAGTAAGAGATCGAAGAGATGTGAGCGGTGAGATAACTCGGAGATCTGACAAGAAACCTTTCTTTGCAATCAGACTCCTAATTGATTTCAACTCTGACTCAACAAATGGGCCGCGCGAAACATCCCACATGTGTTCGGCCCGTTGCATCAAGTTATGCCATTGATCGCCCGCTTCTTTTCCAAGCTTTGATTCGATTGAATCGCAGATACCTTTAAGTGAAAGATTAGGAAAGGTAATTGCCATGCCATCTGCGAAGTTGTATTCAAAGGCCGGATCAACTGATTCCAAATTCAGAATATGTTCAATTCGCTTGCCGGTCTTCAAGAACAAGTCTCGGTAAACCGCGGGAAGAGTTAACAGAGATGGGCCGACGTCAAAGGCATAATCGCCAAGCCATTTAGTCCTACATTTTCCACCGGTGCGATCACTTGCTTCATAAATTGTTACCGCGTGCCCAGCTTTAGCTAGCCGCGCTGCGGCTGACATTCCACCAACTCCGGCACCAATTACAACAACATTAGCCATTAGGAGATTAACCGCCCACGCCAAGTTAGAGTTCCACGATTTTTTCGAATCGAAGAGAGAACAATTAAATAGATCAACACAAGGATCGCGAATGGATGCAAGAAGGCATAAGCAGGATTAGATTTTGTTTTAACTGCCGCTAGCACTCGGGAGAGAAATATAAATAAGACTGGGGCACCGAATCCGAGGTATGGCGTTATGCCAGTCATGACCAGAATAAGAATTGCAACTATTGTTCCAAGTTGGCCACCGAAGGCTTTCCACAAAGATTTGGTGTAGCCATCTACTAACTCACTATTTGATTTGTACATACGACAGCTTGCGACCGAACTGCCATCGGCCACACCACCCTTAATGCCATTTTTTACAAGCAATCTCGCAAGTTCTAAATCGTCTAATACTTCATTTGGTATTGCGGCATGTCCACCTGATTTCTCATAAGCACTGCGCTTAACAATAAAGAATTGGCCATTTGCGATTGTCATAGATCGGTTTGGATATTTCTCAGCAATTCGAAGCGGAACACTTGCAAGCCAAGACCATTGGAGCAGTGGCTGAATTAATTTTTCAAGAATGGAGCCAGTGACTTGTCTTGGATAGGGAGAGATAAAGTCCCAGCCGTACTTTTTCATCTTGTTAATTGCGGATGCGATTGCATAAGGATGTAGCCTGACATCAGCATCGATAAAGACTAAATACTCACCGCTGCTGGCCTGCGCCAGATTGTGACAAGCCCAAACTTTACCCAGCCAACCTTCGGGCAATTGGGTTCCAGTTAATTTCTTAACTTTAAATTCGCTAATCAGCTTTCCGGTCTCATCACTTGATCCATCGTCTAAGACATAAACCCGGCTGGCTTCTAATAGCTCACTATTCAAAACCGCCTTAAGACAGGCTTCAACGTTGCCCTCTTCATTGCGCATTGGGATTAACACATCCACACTTTCAAGAATATGGGAAGCGCCTTTTAGTCCGACAACACGCATATTTATTACATTGGTAACGGTAATTATTAGCGCAATCGCGCAGAGCCAGAACTCAATCATTTACTTAAGTAGATCTGGCTTGCCAAAAGAAATTACAAACAAATAAGGCGCAGCCCAAATAACAAAAGCTATGCCACCTATAAGTGCAACACCGGCTCGGTCAAAGAAGAAGAGATTTCCAATTACGCCAGAGAAGAGTGTCCATGCAAGAAAGAGATCTGGCACAGTTGAATTTATTCCAGACTTTCGTCGCTCTTTTGGCAGAATCAAATTCAGTAGCGCCATCAATCCCATTCCAGCAAATAACCAACCGGCGGTATTAGAAAGTGGAATCTCTGGTTGAAATGGAACATGTGGCCCAACAACATCCCAGCTCCATCTGCCCGCAGCAACCATTTGCGGATCTAGGAAGAGATCCCAAACCATTAGTCCAGCGCCACCGTAAAGGAAAGCCCAACTTGGAATAGTTTTTCTGGCTGCAATTAAAACTGGATGAGCCATCATGATCCAAGCGAAGGGAACAATTACTGGAACGCCAGCAATTTTAAAACCAAGTGAATCATCGTATGCATAGGTTCCAAAAGGCCAACCAGTTTTACTGCCCAATATTTCGATTAGGAGAGCAAAGATAAAAGTTACGCAAGCAAAAGTTGCGAAGTATCTAAATCCATAAGATATAAGTGAATGAGCCAACATCAATAAAGCACCAGAAATAACGGTAAAAATTGTTATGTAGCGGAGCGCGGTTCCTGAAATTAGCGGATAAGAAATCTGTAACCCGATTGCGATTGCAAAAAGCAAAATCAAACCCATACTTTGATTCGCTGAAATTCCACGACGCCGATTATTTCTCGGGCGGTATTGGCGAATCGACATGGCCCAATTCTGCCTTAAGACTGGCTAGAAGCCACCATGCTCATTGATAATCGCAAAGCGGGCGAAGAGTTCTTCGGCATACCAATTCAAATCTTTCGTCGCTTGGATCGCGGCAGTGTGTGCTTGACCTTGATATGCAAAGGTTCGAAGCGCTGCGCCAGATTCCCATCTAGAAAATGTGCCTTGAAGTCCGATAGGTGCCTCACCAATTCCAATTGCACTGAGCAATCCAGGTGAAGATTTCAAGCTAACTGTCACTGGCGGAACCGCGCCCCAAAACTTAGAGTTCATCGACCATTTGATCCGAGCCCGGGTAATCGCGGCGATTGGGCCTTTCCAATCAGAGATTTGATTCTGGCTAAATGGTTCGCGCCTTGACCACATGCCATGCGAAGAAATGGGTTGCAAGGTTGCTCGATATTCAGAAATTGCAATCTTGCGCCACCTAGAAATTAATCGCGAAGAATCAAATGAATTCACTTCATTAGAATGTATTACAACCAATAAGCCCCAGCGTTTTGCGTCGGCATCATTTGGTGTAAATGTCTCACCTTTGCCGGTTCCAAGGGATTTAAAGAAAGTTATCTTCTTATTTCGCCCAAGAGTTAATCGATCCAAAGCCATATGCAGGATGGCAAACGGAAGTGAGCGAAGATTTATCTTCCAGAAATAAACTAAAACGACCATTAATCACCAACAACCATTGGTTGCGCACCTGTGCATTGAATCAATTCGCCATAAGTTGTTGGATACACCGCATGGGGATGTCCAGCAGCAGCCCAAACAATGTCGTAATCGTTTAACGCTTCATCAATGAGGATAATTTCTGGCTTAGAAATCCACCCCACTGGGCTCACGCCACCAATTGAGAATCCAGATTTCTCTTTTACATAATCTGCATCAACGCGGTGTAATTTAGTAATGCCTAGTTTTTCGGCAACCAATTTGGTGTCGACGCGATGGCGCCCACTTGTGATTACAAGCAGAGGTGAATCATCATCAAGTTTAAAAACAATTGAAGAAGCGACTTGGCCGACCAGAATTCCAAGTGCATCTGCCGCTTCTTGGGCTGTGCGGGCGCTATCAGATAGAACGTGGACTTCACCCTTGATACCAAGCTCATTTAGCTTTACCGAGACGCGTTGGACGGAAGGGTTTTGAAGAACGTTTTCCATGGCTTTACTTTAGATGATGTTAGATTATTTCTTTGAGTAAATCTTCCACTCGCTTCTTAATTTCATCGCGGATTACTCGCACCGATTCAATACTTTGGCCTGCTGGATCATCTAGAACCCAATCTTCATAGCGCTTGCCAGGGAAGAACGGACAGGTATCGCCGCAACCCATTGTTATAACGACATCAGATTGTTGGACAGCTTCGGTAGTTAAAATCTTTGGTTGATTATTTGCGATATCAATTCCAACTTCAGCCATTGCTTCAACCGCGATTGGATTAATTGAATCTTTAGGGGCCGATCCAGCAGAAAGTACTTCGACTTTGCCGCCAGATAGGGCGGTCATAAATCCAGCAGCCATTTGAGAACGGCCGGCGTTGTGGACACAAACAAATAGGACTGAAGGCATAACGAAATAGTAGTAGGAATGCGGGGGCACTTTCGCTAGGCTTCCAAAATGCTGAAGACCGGTGGATCGCCTAGGTTGGTAATCAACTCCTTGATTTTGCTGGGATTCGCGCTTGTTTCACACACTTTTGCAGGTGGAAGCTTTACGAATATTGCACGGTTGTTTGCAATGTTGGCGTTAATTGTTTGCGCACTGTTCATTTTGGGAAGAAGTGTTTTATCTGGCCCACGCCTAGCTTTATTAGTTCTCATCGTGCAAAGCTCAACACACTTTGTTTTAGGTGGAATCAATATCGGCGGAATCGTTATGTCTGCAAGTCACATTATTGGTGGTTTTGCTTCCTTCGTACTGCTAACGAAGTCTGATGAATTCTGGTTCGCACTTAGAAATTTTGTCTTCGTAAAATTCTTACCGTTCAAAACTTTTCTTCCAGATACAAAGAAACTAGCCATTTCCGCAATTTGCCATGAGGTAAAGTGTTGGAGTTCAGCTCTTGTTACATCGAGCCATGGCCTTCGAGCGCCGCCACTAATTTTGAGAACTGGAATCTTCGCCTGACATGGAACATGTCCACGAAAATTTCTTTCAGCACCATCTCACACATATTTTAATATCCGCAGCGGCTCTGGTCGCTATCGGAATCTGGTGGTATTTCGCTAGTCGAAGCCGCAAATAGTTCAATTAATTAATTTTGGAGATCAAATGTTAATTCTTAAGTCGAATAAGAAGATGAAGGTCTTTGCAGTTTCAATTTCTTTAGCCAGTGCACTTCTTCTAACTTCATGTGGAAGTAGCAGTGAAAAAGCGGCAGAACCGATGGATCACAGCCATCCTGCTGCAATTCCAAAAACTGGTACCGGGGAAGCTGCACCTGGGGGTGGAACATATTTAAATGAGCCAATCCCAGCAGATGTTTTGAACCTGCCTCTGGTAGATCAGAACGGAAAGACATTCACTTTGGAATCACTTAAAGGTCAAACACTTGTAATTACAAATTTCTTAACATCTTGCCAAGAAATCTGTCCTATGACATCTGCGAATATGCGTGATGTTGGAGATGCGATCGCTGGAGCGAAAGCCTCAGAGAAGATAAAGGTTCTTGAAATAACAGTTGATGCCAAGCGCGATGTGCCATCTCGATTATTGGCATATCAAAACTTGTTTGCAACTAAGAACTGGGATCTTGCTGGTGGAACAGAAGCTGGCCTGGCAAAGCTTTGGGATTATTTTGGCGCACCCGCGACAATTGAAGAGTTCTCAAAAGCTGATGCAGAGGCAAGTCCACGTGACTGGCAAACTGGAAAGCCAGTTTCCTACGACATGATGCATGCCGATTTAGTAATTATTGTTGATGAGAAATCAACGTGGAGGTGGCTAGATCTTGGCGCCCCAAACGTTGGCACTTCAACAATCCCTGCAAAGTTAAAGTCCTATCTAAGTCCTGGTGGTTTGAAGAATTTGGAAAAACCAGAGGGATCAAGTTGGAAAGTTGATGCTATTTATTCAGCGCTTATGGATATCACCGGAATTCATATCCACTAAATCGATTTTTTCAATTAACTGAAAGGTTTTAAATGAATAAGAAAGTAATAGCAATTTCAGCTGCCTTAGCGCTGAGCCTTGGATTTATTTCACCGGCGCAGGCTCACGTGGGAACTCAAACCCGCGGAAATACTTTAGTTGCCGGAAGTTCAAGTCGGATTTATTTAAGTCTTGGACATGGTTGCAATTACAAGGGCGTGCAATATGCAACCCACGTATTTTCTACCGAAGTTCCAGCAGCGGCTGGAAAACCAACTCCGGAATTTCATCAGGGTTTCAAGGCAAAAGTTGTCGCATCTAGTGAAGTAGATGCAACAAATACGCCGGCTTATTACACAGTTTCTTGGACTGCAAAGTCATCGAGCTGGGATATTGATCCAAACACTTTTTATGACTTCGGTTTCAAAGTAACTTGGAATAAGACACCACAGAAGATCGCTTTCAAGACAACTCAAATATGTTCTGCTTATGACACAGCTTCAGGAACTCGTAAGGCGCTGTATCTAAAGTGGCACATCACCGATGGCTCAACCATGGCTGCTACTGAAGATACCGAATTTGGTCCAGCACCAACGGTAACTACGGTTGCGAGCTAGTAGCTAAATTGAAAAAACTAGTTAGCGCATTACTTGCATTTGGGGTCGCCATATCGGCGGCTCCAAGTGCCAGCGCGCATGCCTCTTATTCAGATTCAAACCCTAAAGCCCGCTCTGTTATTACTAAATTACCGAAGTTGCTCTGGGTGGAATTTGATGGAAATCTAATCACGATTGCAGATAAGCAGACCAATTTCTTAACTGTTAAAAATAGTAAAGGCAAAGAGTTAAGCGATGGCAAAGCTTTTGTTGGTGGTGCCAGAATAAGCGTGAATATCAAGGACCGAAATGCGACTGGAACTATCAAGGTTTCTTGGCGCGTTGTATCTGAAGATGGACACCCGGTCTCATCTTTCTTAACTTTTACTGTTAGGAAATAAACCAGGTTTCAGTAATTGAGAATATAGCAATAGCGAAAAGTAGATAAGCGAAGGCTTTTCGAAGAATTGCTGTTGGCACTTTCGAACTGTGATTTGACCCAAAGATTGAAATTGTTATAGCTGATATTGAAATTAGAATCGGAATTTTCCAATCAATTTCGCGCCAAAGGCTTTGATGTCCAATTAACGAGGTCAGGCAATTGATAGCGATTATGAATAACGATGTTCCTGCAGCTTTAATCTGCGGGGTGTGAAAGAAGATTACGAGAACTGGAATTGCAAGAAAGCCGCCGCCAATACCAAAGATTCCGGTCATCGATCCAATAACTAAAGAAATCGGGACTAGAACAATTAATGGAATCTTCTTCTCATCTTTGTTTTGCAGTGGTGCACGCAGCATCGAGAATCCAGCTAGCGTCAAAATTATTGCAAAACCGGTAACAATAAAGGAATCTGATAATTGCTTTGCAAGAATTGCCCCACCAAGATTTGTTATCAGGCCGAGTGACCAGATTGAAAGTGCAATCTTTATCTGGACATCGCCCGACTTTAGCTTTGGAATTAAGCCAAATGCCGCGGCAAGGAATACAACCAATAAAGCTGCAGTGGTTGCGTGGACCGGAGTGAAATTAAATAAATAGATAAGAATTGGCACGGTAAGCATTGCGCCACCAGCGCCGATGAAGCCAAGGACTGCGCCAACAAATACTCCAGCTAATAGGGCGAGCACGATTTCCATATGGCTAATGGTGCCATCTAGGGCAAGTAAAAAGCCCCCGACAGTTACGCCGAGGGCTTTTATTAATTACTTGTTAGTTATTTACTTCCAAAGCGCGATATGTGCCTTAGAAATAACCCAACCAAAGTCGATTTCTCCGCCTTGCTTTGCAACCATTGCGAAGATAACAAGTGCGCCACCAGCAAGAGCGATGTCCTTCATGAAAGCCATCATCTCTGTTTGCTTAGCTGTTGCATCAGTTTCTTTCCAGAAGTTGTGGAAGATAACTGCTGCTAGAACTAGGAAGATTGCTAGTAGAAGTGCGCCTAGATCTGCGTAGTAGCCAAGAACGATGTAGATACCGCCGATTACAAGCATTAGGCCTGAGATAAGAACACCAAGCTTTGCTGCTGGAAGCTTCTTGTACTTTGCATAACCTGTCATTGCTTCAAGCTTTGTGAAGTGGTTGATGCCTGACATTAGGAAGAAGCCGCCAAATAGGATTCGGCCGATTAGGACTATTGCGTTCATTGATTTCCTTTTCTAGTTGTTTACTGCTTTCGGGTATTGCTGTGAGTTAAAGGTAGGGGCGATTGGTTGAACTTTCAACTAATTAGCCGGTGTGTCGGGGTTAATCACGCGTGAATTGCCAGATCTAGACCTTACTTGCGCCTGTCAGGGGAGGCGGTTATCTTTCGAACATATGTTCGAAGAATCTATAACTCCCATAACCCCAGGCCCTATTAGCGCCCGGGTACTTGCCCCCGAAGGTGAACCAATTGAGTTCATCTATAACGGTCGCAAGTTTCATATCCATGCCATCGTTTCGAGATGGCGCGAATCTGGTGGTTGGTGGAATCGCATAAGCGATGGCAAGAATCGCGTTACTGAATCAACTATTTTCGATGATGGCGCTCGCGCAATCTGGCGCGTAGAAGCGGCGCCCGAAGGTGCACTAGCTACATTTGAAATTGAGTTAGATGAAGTAACAAAGAGCTGGTTGATCCGCCCAACTTCTCGGCCACTGTAAAAATGAAGAGTTTTACTCATCTACGCGTTGCTAGCGGTTACTCATTTAAATATGGAACGGCTCATGCAAATCAATTAGCAGAACGCGCAGCCGAATTCGAGATGCCAGCGCTCGCACTTACTGACATGGACACGATGGCCGGTGCGATTCGATTTACCAAGAGCTGCGAAGCAAATGGCATCGCGCCGATTCTTGGTGTCAATTTAAGTTTCGTACAGAAGAAATATCGCATCACTCTTCTTGCACAAGGTGGCCACCTCGATTCACTTTATCGATTAGTGACTGCTATCAATTTAGATAACAGTGAGAATTTATTAACACATTCACTATTAGAGCGCTTTAGCCAGTACTCAAAGAACCTACTTCTTCTGCATGGTCCAGAGTCTCAACTAGCATCGATGATTGCTTCTCGAAAAAGCGCCGAAGCGCTCTCAATTTATAACGCAACTCGTGATCTATTTGCTGACCAGGCCCTGGAATGTGTTTCACATTTGATTCGCGGCGATGGCCAATTCTCAACCTCGCATGCTGCCCGGATGTTGGGCTTTGCTAGAGATAATCACTTGCCTGCAGTTTTAAGCAATGCAGTTCGCATGTTAGATCGCAGTGATGGCCCAATAGCTGATGTTTTAGATGCCGCCCGCAAATTAGTTCCATTAAGCAACAAGAGCGTTAGCAGGCAGAACAGCGAGGCTTACTTTAAAGATAGTTTTGAGATGCGCTATCTCGGTGATGAAATTTCGCGGCTTGCCGGTGAACGAGATGGCAGATTGCTATTGAACACAACTGCGGCATGGAGCGAGCGCGCACTTCTCTCACCACGCAAAGATGTTGGAATCGGTGCAATCCATCTACCTGATGCCGCAGCGCTCGGTGCAAAGAATCAGAGCGAACTTGCGGCGCAGCTTCGATCTAGATGTGAAGTTGGTTTATCTCGCAGATATGTTGGATCCAAATCGGTTGCTGCCGCGAGTCGACTGGAAGAAGAGTTAAGTGCAATTCGAACTCTTGGCTATGAATCTTATTTTTTAACAGTTGCAGATATAACTGATTTAGCACGCAGCAAAGGGATTCGAGTTGCGGCCCGGGGAAGTGGTGCGGGCTCATTAATCTGTCATGTGCTTGGGGTATCTGGCGTCGAGCCAATAACGCATGGGTTATTGATGGAACGTTTCTGTTCGCCACTTAGAGGCGAGTTGCCAGATATTGATATCGATGTGGAATCTGCAAGGCGGTTAGAAATTTATAGCGCAATCTTTGAGAAGTATGGCCAGCGTTGTGCAACAGTTTCGATGGTTGAAACTTATCGTTCGCGTCATGCGATTCGAGATGTTGGGGCGGCACTTGGAATATCTCCAATGGAGATTGATCTAATTGCAAAATCAATGCCACATATTAGATCGAGCAATATTCCAAAGGCCTTGGCTAATCTGCCCGAACTAAAAGATCTAAATCTAAATACGCCAATTTTAAAGATGGCGATAGAACTTGCTGGTCGCCTTGATTCATTGCCGAGACATTTATCGATGCACCCATGTGCAATTGTTCTATCGGATTTAGGATTGGGGGGATATGCACCTCAGCAGATAAATGCAAGTGGCTATCCGATGGTGCAATTCGATAAGGATGATGTTGAGGCAATCGGCTTATTGAAGCTAGATGTTCTCGGGGTTCGGATGCAATCAGCAATTTCTTACACGCTCTCTGAGATTGAACGAATTGAAGGTGCACCGATTGATATCGATGCGATTGCCTTAGATGATCACGCTACCTTTGATTTAATTAAATCAACTAGAACGCTAGGGATATTTCAAATTGAAAGTCCGGGACAGCGTGAGCTTGTTGGGAAATTTGCACCAGAAACTTTTAACGATTTAATTATTGATATCTCACTCTTCCGACCTGGCCCAGTTAAGAGCGACATGATCACGCCATTTCTTGCAACTAAATATGGCCTTCGAGTTCGTCCGATAATTCATGCCGATCTTGAAAGTATTTTGCAAGAGACCCAAGGTGTTGTTGTTTTTCATGAACAAGTAATTCGAATTATTTCCACCATGACTGGAATATCTCTGGCCGAGGCTGATGAGAAGCGACGAGAGTTAGGCGATATAGCTGCGCAACAACGCGTATGTGACTGGTTCTATCCATCATCTCTTGCTCGTGGTTACACCAGCGCCGTTGTCACCGAAGTCTGGGAAATTCTCCGCGCCTTTGCATCTTTCGGTTTCTGCAAAGCACATGCTGCTGCTTTCGCACTTCCGACTTATCAATCATCTTGGCTAAAGACTCATCACACTGCAGCATTCTTAGCTGGAGTTTTAACACATGACCCAGGGATGTATCCCAAGCGCGTTATTTTGGATGAGGCAAGACAGTGGGGAATTCAAATCGCGCCGATTGATGTGAATTTATCCGATGCTACTTATCGCGTTGAAAAAAGTTCACAAATAACTAGAGCGCCATATCTTGCACCAAATGTTTTAAGTTCTGGGGCTGAGCTAAAACTTCCTGATGCCAGAGGCTTTGCAATCCGAATGGCGTTAAGTGATATCGGTGGAATAGATAGCAAAGAGATCACAAATATAATTTCGGGGCGGCCATATTTAGATTTAGCCGACTTTGTTTATCGTTCTGGCGCAAGTCGACCAACAACTGAATCACTTTTAGCGGTCGGGGCATTTGATGAATTGCATAAACTCGCAACATCAAATATCAATCGCCGTGACTTACTACTACACCTACAGGATTTATATCGCCTTACTGGATCCAAGAGCACTACCAGTCAGAATCAGATGAGCTTTGAATTGCAACCAGAGAAATTTGAGCCAAGCGGGTTGCCAGATATAACGGCGAGTGAACAAGTTAAAAATGAGATAGATATTTTGGGGATGGATGTATCTAGCCACTTGCTCGAGTTCTACGGTGATTTCTTAAACAAGATTGGCGCAGTTAGATCTTGCGATTTAATTAAACAGCGGTCGGGGACATCGGTCTTGGTCGCCGGAGTTAAGGTTGCTCTGCAAACACCACCAGTTCGTTCGGGGCGACGCGTAATGTTCTTAACTATTGATGATGGCTTTGGTTGCAACGACATAACTTTCTTTGAAGATAAACAGGCAGACTTTGCTTCAGTGCTGCGCAACTCTTGGCTCTTTTTAGTTCGCGGTGAGATTCGCAGAACTGGACCAAGGGGAGTTTCACTTCTTGGAACTGGCGCGTGGGAGTTAGCAAATTCCTATGAAAAGTGGCGTAATCTCGCAGTTTATGGAGCCAGTGGAACGCATGACTGAATCAACAATTCTCCATGTAGATATGGATGCTTTCTTCGCGTCAGTTGAAGAGCGCGATAACCCAGCGCTAAAAGGTAAAGCGGTAGTTGTTGGAACTGGGGTCCGCGGTGTTGTGTCTGCCGCGAATTACGAGGCCCGTAAATTTGGAATCCATGCCGCAATGCCAGTTGGCCGGGCAAAACGTTTAGCTCCACACGCAATCTTTGTGCCACCAAACATGTCCAGGTATTCCGAAGTCTCCTCACACATCATGGAAATTTTTAGATCAGTAACACCGCTGGTCGAACCACTTTCGTTAGATGAAGCTTTTCTTGATGTAACGGGCGCAAAACGCTTACTTGGTGGCGGCCGCGAAATTGCTAAATTAATTAGAGCCAAAGTTGAAGCTAGTGAGGGAATCACTTGTTCGGTTGGAATTGCGACAACGAAATTTATTGCAAAGCTAGCATCCGGTCGATGTAAACCAAATGGCATGTTAGAAATCGCGTCAGATCGGGTGCTTGAATTTCTGCACCCACTTCCCGTAGATGCAATCTGGGGCGTAGGGCCGAAGACAAATGAAGAGTTGCAAAAGTTAGGGCTGCGAACTGTTGCAGATATTGCAAACACCCCTCGTCAGACTTTAATTCGTGCACTTGGTGAAGCATCCGGTGCCTCACTTTACGAACTTGCATGGGGGCGCGATTATCGAGATGTCGAGCCCGAAGAGGTTGATAAATCAATTAGCGCAGCCGAAACATTCGATACCGATATTGAAGATCAAGAGATTATCTTGCGCGAATTTCTAAGACTCACCGAGAAGGCAACACATCGAATGCGCGAGAAAGATTTCAGCGCCCGAACAATCTCAATTAAGGTGCGCTTTGCAGATTTCAAAACTATTTCAAGATCAAAGACGGTTCCGTTACCAATAAGTGCAACACATGAAGTATTCGAAGTTGTTAAAGCGTTATTTCTCGCACTTAAATTGGATCGCGCAAGGTTGCGATTAGTAGGAGTAAGTCTTGACGGTCTAGAAGATGGCGTAGATGGCACAGAACAATTGATGTTGGGCGAGCGCGAGAAGGGTTGGCGCCAGGCCACCGCTGCAATTGATAAGGCGGCCGCCAGATTTGGCCAGGGCAGCGTGCGACCTGCTCGATTGTTCGATGAAGATGCTTAAAACTCGCCTATAACTAGTGAAAACCAGGGGGTTCGACTTTCCTAGATTGGCGACCTGCCGTATTGTTCGCAACGTGCCACTATCAGATCACGAAAAACGCCTATTAGCCGAGATGGAAGCTGCGCTTTCTGCAGACGATCCAAGACTTGTCTCAACGCTAAATGGGCGTGCTCGCACACCGAAGGCTGGTAGATCTCTGACCGGTTTCTTAGCAATCCTTGGTGGAATGGCAGTTCTACTTGCTGGCCTTATCGCCCAGGCGATTGCGGTAGGTATCGCAGGATTTTTGATTTCACTCGTTGGGCTAGTTGTACTTCTATCGAACCTCAGCATGGGTCGCTCTGAATTCAAGGGTCCAAAAGGCGCTCGCACTAAGTGGTCCTCACGGTTAGAAGATCGCTGGGAACGCCGTAATTTTGATAATTAACGCTTAACCGCCCCTGCTCGTCGCCACCCAACTGGGTGGTTTTTTTATGCCCAAAAGTGGGTAGAAAAGGGAAATAAATGGGCAATAATGGTGCAAAGTGGGTAGAAATGGAGTAAAGTGGTGATTGCTATCAAATCCGGGGGGATTTGAGCGTGAATTAGGGGAGGTGGGTCTAAGTGTTTCTAGGTACCCACGAACCCAAACTCGATGAAAAGGGCCGAATCATTTTGCCCGCACGTTTCCGAGATGAATTAGCAAATGGACTTGTAATAACAAAAGGCCAAGAGCGTTGTCTTTATGTTTTTCCTAGCGGCGAATTTTCTTCAATTACTGATCGTCTGCGCCAAGCACCCGTCACCGAAAAGGCAGCACGCGATTACATGCGCGTGATGTTTGCTGGCGCACACGATGAAGTTCCAGATAAACAAGGTCGCGTAACTATTCCAAGTGGACTTCGCACATATGCGGGTCTGGAAAAAGATTGCGTAGTTATCGGCGCAAACACTCGCCTTGAAATTTGGGATAACGCTGCTTGGGAAAGTTATTTAGCAGATCGTGAAAAAACATTCTCTGATGTTTCTTCGGAGGTGTTGCCAGGACTCTTCTAGAAATTAGAAGCGTAAAAACATTTCTCAATTGTGGCCATCGCCGACCTCTATAACGACGCCCCTTCCCCGGCGCCGTTACCCCCAGATCCGTCGGCCGGCGATGACCAGAGTTTAGAAATGTTACGAAGTTAAAAGTTGTAAACAGTTCAAGGAAAGGGGGAGAAGATGCAAGATGCGTTACATACACCAGTAGCACTTGACCGCTGTATTGCACTGCTCTCTCCAGCTATTGAATCAAATGCGAATCCAATAATTATTGATGCAACACTTGGCATGGGTGGTCACTCAAAAGCTTTGTTACTTAAATATTCAAATCTAAAGATCATCGCGTTGGATCGTGATTTAAGTGCTATCAAAGTAGCGACAGATAATCTCTCGGATGTAATTGATCGAATTCAAATTGTTCATGCGGTATATGACGAATTATCAGCAGTATTAGCAAATCTTGGAATTGAAAAGGTAGATGGCATCCTCTTTGATCTTGGGGTTTCTTCAATGCAATTGGACCAAGCAGATCGAGGCTTTGCATATTCGCAAGAAGCTCCACTCGATATGCGAATGGATCAAAGCTCTGGACTCAGTGCGTTAGATATTTTAAATACTTACTCCTACGGCGACTTAGTACGGGTAATTCGCAATTTTGGTGAAGAAAAGTTTGCAACAAAGATTGCAGATAACATTATTAAAGCTCGCGCGGCTGGAACGCTTTCGACAACTAAAGATTTAGCTGAAATCGTAAAGAACAGTATTCCTGCGCCAGCAAGACGTACTGGCGGAAACCCAGCAAAGCGAACATTCCAAGCCCTTCGTATTGAAGTGAACCAGGAACTCTCAGTTCTAGAACGAGCAATGCCGCAAGCAATCGAAGCGATACGAGTTGGCGGGCGCTTAGTTGTTATGGCCTACCAATCACTCGAAGACAAGATTGTTAAGAAAGCATTTGCCGAAGTCACAGAGTCTCATTCACCACTTGGGTTGCCATTCGATCTTCCGAATTCGGCCGCGAGCTACAAGTTAATAATTAGTGGCAGTGAAGGTGCAAGTGAAGAGGAAATTGCAATTAATGCCCGAGCACAATCAATGAGATTGCGCGCACTAGAACGGGTGGCTGCGTAATGGCAATTCTTACCCTGCCCCCACTAATACGTCCACGTCTTGCCCTTAAACAGGTAATTGAAAGCGCAGTTGAAACGCAAGCAAGTATCACGATTACAAAATTAGACACTAGGAAATTTGTTTTCGTAATGGCAACTGTTGTAACGCTAAATCTTCTGGTAATTGCTGGCATAAATATTCTTATGACCCAAGATGCCTTCACGCTGCAACATTTAAAGGCGGAACGAAATACCGCTCTTGATCAGAAAGATGCGATTTTAAATCGGGTAAATCAGATGAACTCGCCAGTTAATTTAGCCAGAGTCGCTAGTGACATGGGCATGGTTCCAGCCACTGAAATTGGATATCTAAATTATTCACAATTGAATGAAGTAGTAGTCCCATGACCCATCACGCTTTAGTGCATAAACGAATTCGCATTCTGCTATTTGCGACGTTTGCACTTTTCGGCGTTATTCTGGCCCAGCTATTCTCAGTTCAAGTAGTACGAGCCGGAACAATTAGCGAGCGTGCAACAAATGAACTTATGCAGACCTCAGTTCTATTGGCTCCACGCGGCACAATCAGTGATGTAAATGGCGTAGAACTTGCTCGAAGCGTTGCCGCAATAACAATAATTGTTGACCAAACTCAGATTTCAGATCCAAAGTTAACTGCTGAGATAACCAGCCCAGTCCTTAATATGGGAGTAAGCGAATTGGCTGCACTTTACAGCGGCACTTTGAAGTACAAAATAATTGTCAAGAATGCCAAACCTGCAATGTGGACTGCTCTGCAGAGCGTTATTACTAATTACAATAAAGAAGTTTTGAAAAGCAAAGGTGGAATGTCTAAGCGCATCGTAGGTTTCTTCTCAGAGCGCGGATATATCCGAGAATATCCAACAGGAATGTTGGCCTCATCTTTAATCGGCGTAATCAATCATGAAGGCGTTGGCGCGGCAGGAATCGAAAGTAGTTTGAATAGTGAACTTTCTGGTGTTAATGGCCAGTACATTTACGAGAACGGTGCCGGAACAATTATCCCGGGATCAGCGAAAATTAGAACTGAAGCTAAAGCAGGAACCTCAATCCGATTAACAGTTGACCGTGATATTCAATGGGTCGCTCAAGATGCAATTAGCAAGGCGGTAAAGAGTTCAGGTGCCAAGTCTGGAACTGTAATTGTCATGGATCCAAAGACTGGCGCAATTCTTGCGCAGGCAAGTGCACCAACATTTAATCCTTCTAAACCGATTGTCGGAAATCTCGAAGTTATTCGAAACCCTGCAGTTCAGGATGTTTATGAACCAGGATCAACTGGAAAAGTTATTACATACGCGGCAGCTATCGAAGAATCAAAGTTGACGCCAAATTCAGTTTATACAATTCCTTACGCGATGAAAGTTGCAGGTTCACCTTTTAAGGATCATGAGAAGCACGCAACTCAACGTTTAACTGCAACAGGCGCCCTTGCGGTTTCTAGTAACACCGGCGCAATTCAAATTGGCCAACAGCTTGGAAGTAAGACTCTATATAAGTATTTAACAGATTTTGGTTTTGGCCAGAGTACTGGATCACATTTACCTGGTGAATCAGCTGGTTTACTTCGGCCAGTATCAGATTGGTCAGGAACTTCGCTTCCAACTTTCTCGTTCGGGCAGGGCTATTCAGTAACTGCACTACAAGCGACAAGTGTTTTTGCAACCATTGCAAATGATGGTGTGCGAGTAACTCCGACCGTTGTTGCTGGAACTACTGATGCAAGTGGAAATTACATCCCAGCTAAAGATCAAACAACTAAGCGCGTTGTAAGTGCGAGCACCGCAAAGGAAATTCGTAAAATGCTGGAGAGCGTGGTTTCAGCAAACGGAACTGCGCCAACTGCGGCAATCTCTGGCTATCGCGTAGCAGGCAAAACTGGAACTGCAATGAGATACAACTCAATTTGCTCTTGCTATAGCGGCTACACCGCTTCATTTATTGGTTTTGCTCCAGCAGATAAGCCGGCTTATGTAGTCAGTGTGACGATTCAAGATCCAAAGGGAATGCACTGGGGCGGCGCCTTAGGCGGTCCAGTATTCGCAAAGGTTATGAAGTTTGTTCTACAAACTAAGCACATCGAACCTTCGAAAAGTAAATTACAGCCTTACCCGCTAACGGAAGCTGAACTCAAGAAAAGCGAAAGTGCGAAATGATTCGGCCGGTCTCTGATTTTAAGAAATCAGTTGCGGAACTATCTCGTTTCTTAGGAATTGAATCGAGCTCTGAATTAGATTTCACAGGCATTACCTCAGATTCACGGGCAGTAGAAGCAGGAGATCTATTTGTTGCTCTGCCTGGGTCCAGCGCACACGGTGCAAGTTTTATCGATGATGTCGTAAAGCGTGGCGCAGTCGCAGTACTTACAGATTCGATCGGGGCAGATTTAATTGGTTCAAAGCCCCCAGTTTTAATTGTTGCCAATCCAGTTCGCGAATTAGGTGAAATTTGTTCTTGGTTTTATGGAAGACCATCAAACACTACAACCGTAATCCTCAATCAGATATTGAAATATGCCGGGAAAATTACTGGGCTCGTAGGAACTATCGGAATCGAAATTGGCCCGGAGAAAGTTGATGCTACTCACACAACGCCTGAAGCTAGCGAGTTACAAAGCCTTTTGGCCACCATGCAAGAGCGACATATTTCGCATGTTGCAATGGAGGTAAGTAGTCACGCATTAGAAGCCATGCGAGTTTCCGGGACTAAATATAAGGTCGTCGGATTTACTAATCTAACGCAAGATCATTTAGATTTTCATGGCGATATGGATAGTTATTTTGCGGCAAAATCAAAGTTGTTCACGCCAGAATTCAGCGAGTTGGGCTTCATAAATATCGATGATGTTTATGGCCAGAAACTTTTAGCTGCTACCCAAATCCCAGTTATTACTCTCGCCAGAGAGAACTCATCTGCGCAATGGCACTATGAAAGAGTGGAAGCTACTTCTAAGGGCTATGAAATTGCTATCCGCGGCACAGGTGGCGTTCTTATCGAGGGCAGAGTTAACTTTATTGGTGATCACAACTTAGATAACTTGTTGATGGCGGTTGCGATTGCGTTCGAGTTTGAAATTGATCCACTTGTAATCGCAAACAGTTTGAGCCATCTAGTGGGCGCAGCTGGTCGACTTGAAAGCGTTGATCTCGGGCAGAAGTTTCTAGCTCTTGTTGACTATGCACATACGCCAGATGCGGTTACTAGAACTTTGGAAACGCTACGAAAGAGTTGTTCCGGTCGAATCATTGGCGTACTTGGCTGCGGTGGAGATCGCGACAAAGCCAAGCGCCCCATAATGGGAAGCGAGTTATTAGCTGGAACTGATCTAGCGATATTCACTAGCGATAATCCGCGCAGTGAACTACCTACAAAGATTTTAGACGAGATGGTTGCGGGCTTGGAGTTAAATGAAAGCACCGCAGTTATTGAAAATCGTCGAGAAGCGATTGCACTTGCGGTTGCTAGTGCGCTGCCTGGTGATTGCGTAGTTGTAATGGGTAAAGGTCACGAAACTGGACAAGAAATAGCGGGCAAGAAATTCCCATTTGATGATCGAATTGAACTTGCAAGAGCAATCGAGGAACTCTCATGATTTCACTTACCTTTGCAGAGATTGCCGAGATAACTAGCGGAAAAATTCTAAATGCGGATGGCTCAATAGCGACAGCGGCATATCCAGTTATTAACTCAAAATTAGCTAACGCAGAAACATTCTTCGCGGCATTCGTCGGCGAAAATGTAGATGGCCATGATTTCATCGAGGATGCGATGACGCGTGGCGCACAGTTCGCACTAGTCAGCAAAGATTGCAAGTACCCAGCTATAAAAGTGGATGATGTACAAGTAGCTCTTACAAAGCTGGCTACCTATGTTCGCACCAAGTTACCTTCATTAATAGTTATTGGGATTACTGGTTCGCAAGGTAAAACAACAACGAAAGATTTGCTTCGACATGTTTTAAGCGTTGCCGGCGAGACTGTAGCACCGCAGGAATCACTTAATAATGAACTAGGAGTTCCGCTATTAATTCTGCAATGCACTGAAAAAACTAAGTACTGCATAGTGGAAATGGGAGCCCGACATCTTGGCGATATTGCGCACTTGGCCCAGATTGCACAGCCAAATATCGGAGTAGTCCTCGGAGTTGGTAAGGCTCATGTTGGAGAATTCGGAAGCCGAGAAATCATTGCAAAAACTAAGTCAGAATTAATTACCGGAATAGCTTCAGGCGGAATCGCGATTCTCGGAACTTATGATGAATTCACTCCGAAGATGGTTGTTCCCTCAGGTGTGAAAACAATATTTTTTGGCGAGAAAAATAATTGTGAAATTCGCGCCGCAGACATTGAAGTGCGTGAAGGTCGCGCCCATTTCGATCTGGTTACTCCAAAGGGCCGCGCTTCAGTAAGTCTGCAATTACTTGGCTTACATCAGATTTCAAATGCATTGGCAACCGCTGCAGTCGCAACTGCGCTAGATATTCCGATTGATTCCATTTCAGCAGCGCTCTCAACCGCTGAAGTTTCTAGTAAGTGGCGTATGGAAATTTCTACAGTGGGCGAGATTGTCTTAATAAATGATTCTTACAATGCTAATCCCGAGAGTATGTCTGCTGCACTTAGAACCCTTGCACTAATCTCGCAGGAAACTGGGGGAGTCAGTTGGGCATTTCTCGGCAAGATGCAGGAACTCGGCGAGTCATCAGCCTCCGAGCATGCTGCAATTGGCAGACTCGCCACTGAGATCGGGATAGATCATCTGGTTGCTATTGGCAATCGGGAATTTCTTGATGATTTAGCAGATGGTGACGTTGGAGGCGAAAGCGCAGTGCATTACTTCGAAAATAAAGAGAGCGCTCTCTCGCTTGTTGAACATCTGGCACCTGGAGATGTGGTTTTGGTCAAAGCTTCTCGCGCTGGTGAATTTAATTTGCTCGCGGATGCAATTGCTGAAAAGTTGAAAGGAGAGAGTGAATGAAGGGGATTGTATTCTCTGGCGCTATTTCGCTGCTTCTAAGTTTTATCTTCACGCCTTCATTAATTCGCATCCTTTCCCGTAACGGTATTGGCCAAATGATTCGTGATGATGGTCCACAAACTCACCACGTAAAGCGCGGCACTCCAACCATGGGAGGCATAGTCCTAATACTTGCAAGCGTTGTCGCTTATTTTTCAAGTCATGCAATTACTGGAATCGGCATAACAACTTCAGCACTTCTGGTTATTGGATTGATGTGCGGATTAGGTCTAGTTGGATTTTTGGATGATTGGTTAAAGATTTCGAAGAAGCAATCACTTGGTTTAAATTCTAAACAGAAATTATTTGGCCAAGCTGTCGTCGCTACTGGTTTTGCCTTTGCTGGATTACATTTCAAAGATGAGTCAGGCCTGGCGCCAATTTCAAATTATTTCTCTGTTGTCCGCGATACCTCGCTCAAACTTGGAATGGCACTTGTTATCATTTGGATAATTTTCTTGGTTCTCGGAAGTTCCAACGGCGTAAATCTCACTGATGGGTTAGATGGGTTGGCATCAGGCGCCGCAATAATGACTTTCCTCTCCTTTATTGTTATTGGAGTTTGGGAGTTCGGACAGAGTTGCGCGATTTCTGATGTGGCACAGTGTTACAACGTTCGAGATCCACTCGATATCGCTGTTCTTTCTGCAGCACTTGCGGGTGCATGCGCTGGCTTCTTATGGTGGAACGCTTCACCAGCGCGAATATTTATGGGGGATGTTGGTTCACTTGCACTTGGCGGAGCAATATCTGGAATTGCAATAGTTCTTCGCGTGCAAGGCTTACTAGCTGCGCTAGGCGGGCTCTTCGTTTTAATCACCTTGTCCGTAATTATTCAAACAGGTTATTTCAAATTATCTGGTGGAAAACGCGTTTTCAAGATGGCGCCGTTACAACATCACTTTGAATTGATGGGCTGGGGCGAAGTAACAATTGTTATTCGATTCTGGATCTTGGCGGGCATGAGCGTGGCTGCAGGGCTAGGACTCTTCTATGGTCAATGGGTTGTCTCCCAATAATGTCTTACATCGCCGAACTTCAAAGTAAGAATATTTTAATTGTTGGAGCCGGCACGACTGGAAAATCAGTTGCGAGATATTTAGAGAATATTGGCGCAGACTTTCAGATTATTGATGAGAAAGCTGCAACGCTGGATGGTCTCGAAATTGTAAGCAACGTTCCAGAAAATATTAATTTTGACTTGGCTATCGTTTCACCAGGTTGGCGCAAAGACCATTCAATAATCGAGAGTATGCGCGCTAAGGGAATCGAATTAATAAGTGAAATCGACTTCGCCTGGCAATTGAAGATGGAACTAAGCCCAGATCAGAAGTGGGTAGCACTTACTGGCACAAATGGTAAAACCACAACAGTCCAAATGCTTGAATCTATTTTGGTTGCAGCAGGAGCCAAGGCAATTGCTTGTGGCAATGTTGGAACCACAGTTGTTGAGGCAGTAACAAGTGGAAATAGCTATGAAACTCTTGCAATAGAGCTTTCATCTTTTCAAATTGAATGGAGCACGCTTCCAATCTATGAAGTTGTTGCCATCCTAAATCTTGCGGAAGATCACATTGACTGGCATGGAAGTTTTGCAGAATATGCCAATGCGAAGATGAAATTATTGAATCAAAGCAAAATGGCTGTACTTAATTTGAATGACCCAGAGGTAATTCTTCGGAGCGCAGGTTGGACTGGGCGCAAAGTTTTCTTTGGCTTTGATACTCCGCAGTTCGGTGAGATTGGTTTAGTCGAAGAGCTATTGATTGACAGAGCATTTGTAACTTCACCGGAAGCTGCTGAAGTATTTGCTGAGCTAAGTGATATCAAGCCAGCAGTTCCTCATAATGTTTCTAACGCAATGGCAGCCGCAGGTTTGGCGCTAGCTATTGGTATTCCGCACCCGATTGTGAAAGCGGGACTTGCCAGCTTCAAATTAGATAAACATAGATTGCAGACAGTTCTTTCTAAAGATGGGATCGATTGGGTAAATGATTCCAAGGCAACTAATCCGCATGCTGCTAGCGCTTCGCTGCTTTCACATCTTTCAAATATTTGGATAGCTGGGGGATTGGCAAAGGGCGCAAAGATGGATGAATTAGTAGTTCGGACTAGCTCACGAATCAAGGCCGCAATATTGATCGGAACGGATGCTGATCTAATTGCAAAAGCAATAGCGAAAGTACTTCCGGATGTACCTGTCCATAAAATTGCGAACAATGAGAATCCAGCAGATTTAATGGATGAGGTTGTCACGTGTGCAAAAAATATTGCAGTTGCTGGGGACACAGTTCTTCTGGCACCTGCGTGCGCTTCGATGGATCAATTTTCATCATATGCCCAACGCGGCGAACTCTTCATCGATTCGGTTTCTAGATTGGCTGCAAAATGAAGAAGCGGATGCGCGAACAGGGTCAGGCCTACGCCAATTTTTTATCAAAACCAACTGCTTCCTACTTAATGATTATTGGGAGTACAGGCGCCCTGGCTGGACTCGGCTTGGTAATGGTTTTATCGGCATCGTCAGTTACATCGCTGTCAGAGTCTGGAAATACTTATTCCATCTTTTTGAAGCAAATACTCTTTCTTGTCATAGGTATTGGTATTTCTTATATAACAATGCGGATGCATCTCTCACATTGGGAGAGCCTGGCTAAATTTGCGCTACCTATCGGCGTAATTGCTCTTACCTTGCCTATTTTTCTAGGTAGCACAGTAAATGGAAACCGAAACTGGATTCCCATTGGGCCATTTACTCTCCAGCCAAGTGAATTTGCAAAGCTTGCCTTAATTCTTTACTGCGCATTGATGTTACGTAAACATTTGGATCGAAAAGAGAGAGGCGTTTCATCAAGCGCTGTTGGAATCGTTGCAATAGGCACCGTATCGTTTTTGATTTTAATTCTGAAGGGGCGCGATTTAGGTACTGCAGTAATAGTGGCTGGAATAGTTTTTGGAATGTTATTTATCGCTGGCACGGATTTAAAGGTTTTATCTGGGATTTCATCGCTATTTCTTCTTGGTGGACTTGCTTTGGCAATCACTGAACCAGCTAGATTAAAGCGTTTCAAAGCCGTTATCGATCCGTTCGCACCAGAGATTTATAAGTTGGCAGGTTGGCAACCAGCGCACAGTCTCATGAGTTTGGCGAGTGGTGGATTATTTGGAGTTGGTATCGGAGCTAGCAAGCAGAAGTGGGCAAACCTTGCTGAAGCACATACCGATTTTATTTTCTCAGTAATAGGTGAAGAGCTAGGTTTACTAGGAACTATGACGGTCATCTTCCTCTTCGGACTTTTAATATTTGGAATTTTTCGAATTGCAATAAACACCAAAGATTTATTTCAAAAATATGTAGTTACCGGAATTGGCTGCTGGATGATTCTGCAGGTCTTGGTTAACTTAATGACCGATGTTGGAATCGTTCCGGTAGTTGGCGTAACTCTTCCATTTATTTCTTATGGCGGCTCTTCGCTAGTAGCAAACTGCCTGGCACTTTCATTCGTTCTAAACGTCGCTAGCCGAGAGCCACAATTCATCGCTGCTCGTAAGGCAAAACGAGGGGGCGAATAGTGCATCGCGTTCTTTTAGTCGGAGGCGGCACTGCCGGACACGTGGAGCCAGCATTGGCTGTTGCACATTGGTTGCTAGAAAATAGCGAGGATATTGCTTGTGAATTTGTTGGCACTTCATCTGGAATCGAACAGGATCTAGTTCCGAGCGCAGGATTGAAGTTGCACACTATTCTCAAAGCTCCTTTGCCACGCACTTTGAATATTTCTACAATTCTTTGGCCAGTTCGGTTAACAATCGCAATCGCGCAAGCGCTTCGGATTCTTCGTAGTGCGGATCTAGTTATCGGATTTGGCGGTTATGTAAGTGCGCCTTGTTATATTGCAGCGCGAGTTCTTGGTGTTAAATTATTGATACACGAGGCTAATGCGATACCTGGTTGGGCCAATAAATTGGGTTCGAAATTCGCAGACGAGAACTTAGTTGCCTTTAAAAGCACCATAAATTCCGGTGCATCTTGGAGTTCAGCGAAATTGGTTGGAATGCCGATTCGTTCAGATATCTTCGCAATTTCCAATATGAGCAAGTCGGATCGCTCAATGATTTGGAGTCAGGCCTATCTTGATTTTGGTTTAGATCGAACAAAGCGAACGATCTTTATCTTTGGTGGTTCCCTAGGCGCGCAGTCTATGAATACTGCAGTTGCGGGCGCACTTGATGCGCTTCTCGAGAAGGGTTTCAATGTTATTCATGGCGTTGGTACCAAGAACTCTCTGCCCAAAGCGCGCCTTGGATATGTTCCACTCGCATATATTTCGGATATGGCAAAAATCTATGTCGCAAGCGATCTTGTAATCTCGCGCGGTGGCGCCGTTACTTGTGCGGAGATTGATGCGACAAATTCATTTGCGCTAATCGTTCCGCTGCCGATTGGAAATGGTGAGCAGAACGCAAATGCCGCTGATTTGGTAGCCAAAGGTGCCGCAGAAATTTGTAGTAATTCAGAGTTCAACGCCACTTGGTTGGAAGCGAATATTGATCAATTAATTTCTAAAGCGCAGGCTTGGAACCTAAAGCGCGCACCTCAATCTGGCAAGCCAGCAGCGGAACTTATAGGCGCGTTAGTTCTAAGTAAATTGACGAAGCTAAAGCGATGAAATTAGCCGAATTAGCCGATAAGAAAGTTCATTTCATTGGACTTGGTGGCGCTGGAATGAGCGGAATCGCCCGCATTATGTTGGCACGCGGAATTAGCGTTTCAGGTTCAGATGCCAAAGAATCTTCGGTACTAAATGGTTTACAAACGCTAGGTGCCACAGTTTTTGTCGGTCACAACGCAACCAATATTGGAGCGAGTGACATCTTGGTCGTATCTAGCGCGATTGATAAGAATAATCCCGAAGTTTTGGCAGCAGTCACTAACGGCTTAGAGATTCTCACTCGCGCGCAAGCGCTTGCAATGTTGATGTCAGAATCAAAATCTATTGCTGTAGCCGGAACTCATGGCAAGACCACTACAACATCCATGCTTACAGTTGCGCTTCAGCAAGCTGGATTAGATCCATCATTTGCAATTGGCGGAATGATTAACCGCGGTGGAACAAATGCCCATCTCGGTACTGGCGAAATTTTTATAGCAGAAGCAGATGAATCAGATGGCTCATTCCTTGCGTATAAACCTTTCGGAGCCATAATCACGAATATCGAGTTAGATCACGTAGATCACTTTCCAGACCTAGATTCCGTCTATAAAATCTTTGTGGACTTCGTTAATTCGATTCAAACAGGTGGATTTCTAATTGCTGGGATTGATAGTCCAGGAGTTGTGGCGCTATTAGCAAAGATTTCCCGCAGCGACATTGAAATTATTTCTTATGGCGAGAGTGCAGACTTCTCAATATCGCACATCTCATTACAACCAAACGCTGCGCATGCTCGAATCACCAAGCTTGGGAAAGTTTTAGGCGAACTGTCATTATCAATTCCAGGCGGCCATAACGTAGAAAATGCGACTGCTGCGTTAGCTGCTGGTTTAAAACTGGGTGCCCCAGTTGGCGAACTTCTTGCGGGCCTAAGCAGTTTCAGTGGTGCTAAACGTCGCTTCGAAAATAAGGGCAGTGTCAATGGAATAGCTGTTATTGATGATTATGGCCATCACCCAACTGAAGTACGAGTGACTCTTGAAACCGCGAAACGTTTTGCTGGGAATGGTCGAGTCATAGTGATTTTCCAACCTCATCGTTATTCACGTACTGCCATGTTTGTTTCTGAGTTTGCCGAAGTTTTGGATATTGCCGATCAGATTTTCTTACTTGAAGTATATGCAGCCAGTGAGGAACCAATTCCAGGTGTCTCATCAATTCAGATTGCTAATGCGATGGCCAGTTCAAAAGTGAAATTTGAACCATCGATGATTGAAGTTGTAACTGAAGCAGCAAAAATCGCGAAGTCGGGTGATGTGATTATCACGCTTGGCGCTGGTGATGTGAATTTATTGGTACCGCTAATTCTTCAAACACTTGAGGAACAAATTGCCAATTAAGGTTAGACGATTAATTTTAGTATTTTCGTTAATCGCATTAACCTCGGCACTTGCGTATGGCCTTGGGTGGTCGAAAATCCTTGCAGTTGATTCCATTTCCATAACTGGAACAGAACAGAGTTCGCTAATAACTTCGCAGTTAGTAGCAGGGGAGTCCAAAATAAGAGTTGGTGAGCCACTTGCTCGAATTAATCCACGAACCGAATCGAATTTGATCGAAGATCTGGAATGGATCGCAGGTGCAAATGTCTCAAGAAATTGGTGGAGTGGAGAGGTAAAGATTCAAATAACCGAGCGCGTTCCGGTTGCGGTATTTAAAGAGAGTTTGGCGAGTAACGACCCTAAATACTTAACAAGCGATGGTGTGGAATTTTCTAGTCCACAGAAATTTAGTAACTTGGCTGAGATTTCTTTAGGTCAAAGCTCGAAGAGTGAGCGCCGAACAATCGCTAGTTTCGTGTCCCACCTCCCACCAGAATTAGTTGGCTCGTTACTAGGGCTTGAAATATCTACCGATCGCGAAATTGGGATGCAAATGAGTCATGGCAAGAAATCACTTTCCGTAAATTGGGGAGCTGGAAATAGCGCAACTGATATTGCGGTTAAAAGCAAAGTATTAGTGGGTTTATTGGCACTTCCAGAGAATAAGAAAATAAGCGAAGTGGATCTAAGTATCGCTAACTCACCAATAGTCAGATAACAAATTCCGGTAATTTTTTAACTTAAAAATTAAAGTTTTTTACTTCGTGTCGGTCGTTGATTGAAAGTGTGAACCCGCATAGTTTTACCATTCAATGAAGCATCATGTAAATCTCAAGTAGAGATTTAGGGTTAAGAAAGAGGCAGATTGTGGCTACACCACAGAATTATTTAGCAGTCATCAAAGTTGTTGGTGTTGGCGGCGGCGGTGTTAATGCAATCAATCGAATGATTGAAGCAGGACTCAAAGGTGTCGAGTTCATTGCAATCAATACTGATTCTCAACAATTAATTATGAGTGATGCACATGTGAAATTAGATATTGGTAGAAAATTAACAAGAGGTCTTGGTGCAGGGGCAGCTCCAGAAATTGGTAAGCAAGCAGCACTTGATCACACTGAAGAAATTGAAGAGATGTTGCGCGGTGCAGATATGGTTTTCGTAACTGCCGGCGAAGGTGGCGGAACCGGTACGGGTGGCGCACCAATCGTCGCGAAGATTGCAAAAGATTTAGGTGCGCTAACAGTTGGAGTTGTCACAAAACCATTTACCTTTGAAGGAAAGCGTCGCACTGCTCAGGCCGATGAAGGTATCGCGCTCCTACGTGAAGAAGTTGACACGTTAATAGTTATTCCAAACGATCGTTTGCTTGCTATCTCAGATCGTTCAATCAGTCAGCTTGAAGCATTCAGAAGTGCGGATCAAGTTCTGCTCTCTGGTGTTCAGGGAATTACAGATTTGATTACAACGCCGGGCTTAATCAACTTGGACTTTGCAGATGTTAAGAGCGTTATGTCTGGTGCTGGTTCAGCTTTGATGGGAATCGGTTCAGCACGTGGCGAAGCTCGCGCAACTCGCGCCGCTGAACTTGCAATCTCGAGTCCATTACTTGAAGCATCGATTGATGGCGCTCATGGAGTTCTACTGTCAATTGCCGGTGGTTCAGATATCGGATTATTCGAATTGAGTGAAGCTGCCGAATTAGTTGCACAATCTGCGCACCCTGATGCAAATATAATTTTTGGAACTGTTATTGACGATGCCTTGGGCGATGAAGTTCGAGTAACTGTAATTGCTGCAGGCTTTGAAGGCGGCATGCCAAAACGAGTTTCAGTCCCGGTAATCAATGCAGCTTCGCTGACGGGGAATGCAGATCCAATTGCGGCTAATGATCCATTAGCGGTAGCGCTCGATATTCCTACAGTTTCTATTTCAACGGCTAATACGCCACGTAAGCGAATTACCTTTGAAGATTTGGTAACTGAAGACGATATCGATATCCCTGATTTTATGAAGTAATTTCAAGCCTCTTCTAAATTAATGGCGCAATTAATTTTCACTGCGCGGGCTGGTGGTTCGTCCACCGTTGATTACTCCTCACTTAATTTGGGTGACCATGTTGGCGATGATCGAGATTTAGTCGCGCAGAATCGTGAAGCTTTGCGCAAACTCGTTAGCGAAGAGCGGTTAGTTTTTATGAACCAGGTCCACGGTGATACGGTGATTGAAGTAGACGAAAGTGTTAATTCACCAGTAACAGCGGATGCAATTATTACGAGAACTCCTGGCTTGCCGTTAGTGGTGCTAGTAGCAGATTGCCTGCCTATTCTGATTTCAAGTCCTTCGGTTGTAGGTGCGGTTCATGCAGGGCGCAAAGGCGTACTCAATGGAATCATTTCTAAAACTGTATCGGCGATGCGTGCTCTAGGTGCCAAAGATTTAGAAGCGAAGATTGGTCCTGCTATTTGCAAAGCTTGTTACGAAGTTGATCTTGAGATGTACAAAGCAGCCATAGAACAGAAGCCCGAGCTTTCTACAACTCTTTCTAGCCATCGCCTTGATTTAACCCGGGCTGCAAAATTCGAATTGGAAAGTGCCGGCGTGAAGGTAAGCACTTTGGATATTTGTACGGCGCACAATGCGAATTATTTTTCTTATCGCAGAGATGGCCAGACTGGTAGAAGTGCTGGAGTAATAGTTCTATGACCACGCGCCGAATTGAAATCGCCGAGAATTTGACCAAGGTAAAGGAACGCATTTCCAAGGCGGCCGATGCAGCGAAGCGCGATGTCGGAGAAATTAGAGGGGAGCGTTAAGGCTCATGAATTACCGGATGATGCAATTTGGCATTTTCAAGGACAGATTCAGAGCAACAAATTGAAGTCAATTGTTAATTGGGCAGATGTAGTTCATTCGATAGATCAATTTTCACATGCCCAGAAACTGGACTCCTTTGGGGCGAAAAAAGATATCTTTATTCAAGTGGCTCTAGATCAGAGTGAAAATAGAGGTGGAATTCAACCAAGTGAGTTAATGAATTTTGTCGAATCTTTAACCGCACTTTCAAACTTACGAATTCTGGGTTTGATGGCAGTTGCGCCGTTGGGCGAGGAGCCAGATTCGGCATTTAACAGGCTAAGTGAAATCTCAAAAAATCTACTGGCAATACATCCTGGCATGAGGGCAATTTCTGCCGGCATGAGCAATGACTTTGAGGTGGCCATTTCCAATGGTGCGACACACATTCGAATTGGTAGCCAAATACTCGGAGTTCGATAGCCCTTAACTTAGGCTTATCCCATGGCTAATGCATTTAGAAAAGCAGCGAACTTCCTTGGACTTGTTGACGACGAAGAAGGCAATCTAGCTTCTAGCGAAGTTGCAGCAACTGAACCTCGTTACAGTCGCCCATTACGTTCTGCACCAGTTGCAGATTCAACTCCTTCTTATATTCGCTCTGCTCGTGCCGCAACTCCAGTACCAGCAGTTCAAGAGAACGCAGTTGTTGATCGGATAATTACACTTCACCCAAGAATGTATAGCGATGTTCGTGGAATTGGCGAGCACTATCGTTTAGGTCAACCAGTAATCATGAATCTAAGTGACATGGAAGAGTCAGAGCGCAAGCGCATGATCGACTTCGCATCTGGTTTAGTTTTCGGACATTATGGAAGTATCGAAAGAGTTACCTCAAAAGTTTTCTTGCTTACACCTCCAAATGTAATGGTAAGTAACGAAGATAAAACAGCTGCTGCACAAGCAAGCTTCTTCAATCAGAGCTGATAATTAATTGAGTCTGTTATTTGACTTATTACACACTGCGCTAAATATTTTTATTTTGGCGCTAGTTGGTCGACTAATCCTTGATTATGCGCGGATCTTTGCCGCTAGTTGGCGCCCCCGCGGAATCTTGTTAGCGATCGCAGAATTTATTTATGCAATAACGGATCCAGTAGTGAATTTTGTTCGCCGCTTTGTGCCACCACTAAGACTGGGACCAGTGGCGCTTGATCTTTCATTCATCGTAATTTTCTTTGGCGCCCAACTTCTATCAAGCGTCCTTTCGACACTTGCTAGAAGTCTTTAATTATTTTTTGTAAGTTCTAACCAAAGCCCCAACTCATTTGAGTCATCGCTCTTATCGGCTACATTTTCGAATTTAGTAGCAAGAGTTTCATCGCCAATAAGTTCTAGGTTCTTGGTTATAGCTTCGGAAACTTGTTTCGAGGCGCCCCATCGAACGAAAATTCGATCACTGATTTCAAAGCCAGATTGCTTGCGCTCTTCTTGAATTGCGCGAATAACTTCGCGAACCATGCCAGCCTCAATTAGCTCTGGAGTTAAGGCGAGATCAAGGGCCACGCTTTCGCCATTATGACTAGCAACTGACCAACCCGCCTTAGGGGTTTCAGTAATTACTAAGTCTTCCAAATCGATTACAGCTTTTGCGCCACTTCCGAAAGTAATCTCGGTAGTTCCAGTTTCGCGAAGTTTCTTCACAAGTACACCATGGTCAAGCTCAGTTATGCTCTTAGCAATCGCTTGAACATCGCCACCAAATTTAGCGCCGATAGTTCTGAAGTTTGCTTTAACCGAGATGCTCACCAGGTCTGCGCCAGCAGATGCAATTTCATCCAAATTGGCAACGTTTAGTTCATCAGAAATATGAGAACGAATCTCGCTATCCATTTCATTCCAACCCGAAGCTGCAACTAAAGCACGTGCAAGTGGTTGTCTAATTTTCACCTTTGATTCGGCGCGGGCAGCACGACCTAATTCAACAAGGCGGCGAGAGAGCCGAACT
>JAPLAY010000009.1 GCA_026393035.1 Actinomycetota bacterium | reverse complement strand
GTTGGTTCGGTATATCTCGCAGGAGGCTTAGTTTCATGGCCTTCGCAGATGTAATTTGAAACCTTTATCGAATCTCCAACAACCATTGCTGGCAATCTCTTATCACTCTCTGAAGCTTCATCATCGCCTGATTTATCTTCGACAATCTCTTCATATGCCGCTAAAAATCCGGGAAAGGTAACTACCGAACCATTTGCCCGAAATATTGCAGCCCCACCAGTTTTTGTTTCAACATCAAAATCAACGCGCATCTGCATTTTTTTAGCATCAGACATTTGAGATGCAATAGTGCGCTTCCAAATTAGATCATAGAGTGAGAATTCATCTCGTGATAATTCAGGTGCGAGCTCGCCCGGTGTTCTAAAGGTTTCACCAGCAGGTCGAATTGCTTCATGCGCTTCCTGAGCGTTCTTAGATTTACCTTCATAAACTCGTGGTGTTGCAGGAATATATTCCGCACCATAAAGAGATTTTGCAGATGCGCGCGCAGATTCGATTGCGGATTGTGAAAGTGTTACCGAATCGGTACGCATATAAGTTATATAGCCATTCTCATATAACCGTTGTGCCACGCGCATTGTTAATTGCGCGCCCCACCCAAGTCTTGAACCCGCATCTTGTTGCATTGTTGAAGTTGTAAATGGCGCTTTAGGTCGCGCATCTTGTTGCATTGTTGAAGTTGTAAATGGCGCTTTAGGTCGCTCTGTTCTTGGTGATTCTTCAGTTGATTTAACAGTCAAAGCTTTACCGGAAAGGCTTTGAACTAATTCGTTTGCAGCGCCTTCATCCAATAACAGAATGTTTGCTACAGATTTCTCTTTAAGTCCACCATTCGCATCAAAATCATTTGTTGCTGCAACTCGCTTGCCATCAAGTGAAAGTAATCGAGCGTTGAATCCAGCTTCACATTGCGCGGTTAAATCCCACCATTTGGATGAGATGAAGGCCATTCGTTCACGTTCGCGTTCAACGATCAGCCTGGTTGCAACTGATTGCACGCGCCCGGCAGAAATTCTTGGCATTACCTTCTTCCAAAGAACTGGTGAAAGTCGGTATCCATAAAGTCGATCTAAAACTCTGCGAGTTTCTTGGGCATCGACCAATTTATAATCTAAATCGCGAGTTTCATTTGCAGCTTTTTGAATTGCCTCTTTAGTAATTTCATGAAAAACCATGCGCCGAATTGGAATCTTGGGGCGGAGAACTTCGATTAAGTGCCAGGCAATTGCTTCGCCTTCGCGGTCCTCGTCCGTTGCGAGAATTAGCTCATCTGCATCTTTCATTAAAGCTTTAAGTTCAGAGACTTTCGCTCGCTTATCTGGATTGATTACATAAAGCGGCTCAAAACCCTCTTCAATATTTACGCCCTCTTTAGCCCAGGCAATCTTCTTGTATTCCTTTGGAATATCAGCTGCGCGTTGTGGCAAATCTCGAATATGCCCAACAGAAGCTTCAACAACGTAGTCATCTCCCAGGAAGCCGCCGATCTTGCGCGCCTTCGCGGGAGATTCCACGATTACAAGTTTGATACCCATTATTTACTTCGGGGGAAGTTCCTAACTTTTATAGTGCTCGGTTAAACCTATTAAGCGATACTTGTTGATGCGCGACGATTGCGAATTAGCGCATAAACAATTACCAAAGTTGCAACCAGTGCGATCGCCTTTGAATAAGTTGTGTTGTCATTAAGTGCAAACCCAACAATCGCTGGAGTTACAAGTAGACCTACTAAGTTCATAACCTTAATTAATGGGTTAATTGCAGGACCAGCAGTGTCCTTGAATGGATCGCCGACAGTGTCACCAACAATTGTTGCGTGATGTGCATCAGATCCCTTGCCGCCGTGGTTTCCATCTTCAACCATCTTCTTCGCGTTATCCCACGCGCCGCCAGAGTTTGAAAGAAATACTGCCATTAGCGTTCCAGTTCCGATTGCACCTGCAAGATATGCACCAAGTGCGCCAACGCCTAAACCAAAACCAACTGCGATTGGTGCCATAACTGCAAGCAGCCCTGGTGTTACCAATTCACGAAGTGAATCACGTGTACAAATATCTACAACGCGACCGTACTCTGGCTTCTCGGTTCCCTTCATAATTCCTGGGTGCAATCTAAATTGTTCGCGAACTTCATGAACAACTGCGCCAGCGGCGCGAGAAACAGCATTGATTGCTAGACCAGAGAACATGAATACAACTGCGGCTCCGATAATTAATCCAACTAAGTTGCGCGGATCAGCAACGTCCAAGATTCCTTGGTACTGAAGTCCAACTGCGCCATCGCCAACAACCTTATGGGCCGCTTCTTTAATTGCATCAGTGAATGCACCAAAGAGCGCGGTTGCTGCGAGAACTGCGGTAGCAATTGCGATTCCCTTTGTGATTGCCTTTGTTGTATTACCAACAGCATCAAGTGAGGTAAGAATTTGTGCGCCTTCACCCTTAACATCGCCAGACATTTCAGCGATTCCTTGTGCGTTATCTGAAATAGGACCAAAGGTATCCATTGCAACAATTACGCCAACAGTTGTTAGGAGCCCAGTTCCAGCAAGTGAAACTGCGAATAGTGAGAGAACGATTGATCCGCCACCGAGTAAGAATGCACCAAATACTGCTGCTGCAATTAGTAGTGCAGAGTAAACGGCTGATTCAAAACCTACTGAGATACCAGCAAGAATTACGGTTGCGGCGCCGGTCTTTGATGATGCGGCAACATCGTTTACTGGACGACGACCAACTTCAGTAAAGAATCCAGTCAAAATTTGAATTGCTGCTGCAAGCAAAATACCAATTAATACGGCACCGATTGCAAGTAGTCGAGGATTAACATCAACTGCAGCTGCTTCTGCACTCAAACCTGACATCTGTTGAAGTGATGATGGCAGATAGGTATATGTTGCAAATGCAACTAGAACTGCGGAAACAATTGCAGACATAAAGAATGAGCGGTTAATAGCTTGCATTGCTGACTTATCGGTCGGACGAAGTCGAGTAATGAAGATTCCGATTATCGCGGTAACAATTCCGATTGCAGGAACGATGAGTGGGAAAATTAATCCGGCATCACCGAATCCTGCTTTACCAAGAATCAAAGCTGCAACAAGTGTTACTGCATATGATTCGAATAGATCCGCTGCCATACCGGCACAGTCGCCTACGTTATCTCCTACGTTATCCGCAATAGTTGCAGGGTTACGAGGATCATCTTCTGGAATTCCTTGTTCAACTTTTCCAACAAGGTCAGCACCAACATCTGCTGCCTTAGTAAAGATTCCGCCACCAACGCGCATAAACATTGCAAGCATTGCTGCACCGAAACCAAAACCTTCAAGAACTGCTGGTGCATTTTCATGATAGATCGCAACAACTAGTGAAGCGCCTAAAAGCCCCAAACCAACTGTTGTCATACCAACTACGCCACCAGTACGGAACGCAATCTTTACCGCGTTAGCTGCAGACTTTTGACGAGCAGCTTCAGCAACGCGAACGTTTGCACGAACTGCGAGCCACATTCCGTTATATCCAACTGCGGCCGAGAAAGCTGCACCGAGTAGGAAGAAGATTGATCGACCTAGGCGAATATCAAACTCACCAGGAAGTGCGAATAATAGGAAGAAAACAATTCCTACAAAATAAGAGAGAGTTTTAAATTGGCGGTTGAGATATGCAGCGGCGCCCTCTTGTACAGCGGCGGCGATCTCCTTCATTTTTTCAGTTCCCTCGTCGGCAGCTAGCACTTGAGCGCGAAGCGCATATGCGATGGCTAGTGCGACTAACGAAATGCCCAGAACTACATATACGTAGGTCAGGTTGGAACCAGTTACATGGACCAGATTTTCCACGAGGATCTCCTATAAGTGTGCGTCGTTGAACTACTCGGTGAATCCGTCAAGCTCCATCTTTAGAGCTCACGAGAAGCGAAAGATTACACATAGAACCACTGCCAGATGCAAATAAATAGGTATCCCTTAAAAATATGTGGGTATATTGACCGCTCTATGGACATTCTCCACGCCTTCAATGCTGAATCGGCCATCAATTCATTCGGGCTAGCTGGCATCTTCTTAATCCTCTTTGTTGAGACCGGCCTGCCAATTGTGATCGGCCTACCCGGTGACTCTCTTCTATTTATGGCTGGCCTAGCCGCCTCTGGCACCGGAGCTGTTATCAAGATTCATCTCTCACTTCGCGAGCTTGCGATTGGGGCGCCGCTTTTTGCAATAGCTGGATCGCAATTTGGCCACTGGTTGGGATACAAATATGGCAGCAAATTATTTGGTCGCGAAGATTCAAAATATTTCAATCCTAAAAAGCTAAAAACTCTACAACGTTGGATTGATAAGTATGGAATTGGAAAGATGATCTTCTTGGGAAGATTTATTCCAGTTGTTCGCCACTTAGTTAATCCTGCAGCAGGAATTGCGGGCATGAGTTACAAGAGATTCTTTGCGTGGAATGTATTTAGCGCAATTGTTTGGACTCAAGGTTTTATCTGGGGCGGTTATGTCCTTGGTGAAAAACTTAAGGGATCAGTTGATAAATATGTACTACCAATTGTCGCTGTAATCGTGATTGTTTCTATCGCGCCAATTCTCTGGGAAGTATTTAAAGAGTGGCGAAGCCGTAAGCACTTGAGTTAAGTTACAAACCTAAATCTGAAAGTTGATAGGCCGCTAAATATTCAAGTCCATTTTCTGCAATAAGTGGTGCTGCGCCACGTTCAACAATTACTGCAACTCCAACAACAATTGCGCCAGCTTCTTTTAACGCTTCAACCGCCGTCATAACTGAACCACCAGTAGTTGAAGTATCTTCAACTGCAAGAACTCTGCGCCCTTTAACATCTGGTCCTTCAATTCGTCGTTGTAAACCATGTGCTTTTTCAGCTTTGCGAACAACAAAAGAATCTAACTTTCGCCCTTTGCTAGCAGCAACATGCATCATCGCGGTTGCAACTGGATCTGCGCCAAGTGTTAAGCCACCGACTGCGTCAAAATCCCAACCTTTAGTTAAGTCCAACATAACTTCACCAACAAGTGGCGCGGCTACTGCATCAAGAGTTACTCGACGAAGGTCTACGTAATAATCTGCTTCTTTTCCGGAAGATAAAATAACTTTTCCATGAACTACAGCTTTATTTAGAATCTCTTCCTTCAATTTATCGCGCGAATTCATGCGTGAACCTTAGCCTTCTTCTTTGTAAAGCACGATTGTTTGCTTGCCTTTTCGCACCAAAGATTTCGGCGGATTAGCTTCCAACAACGCATCCACTTCGGTGCGAAGTTTCGCCATTTCAATTGCCATTGTAGCTACTGCCGATTCCAATTCAATGATTCGCGCAATGCCGGCAAGATTTATACCTTCACCAACAAGTCGTTGGATATTTCTAAGTGATGCAATGTCTCGCAACGAATAACGACGGCCTCGACCACTTGCGCGACCTGGTGAAACTAGACCCATACGATCGTATTGGCGCAGAGTTTGTGGATGCATTCCCGAAAGTTGAGATGCGATTGAAATTACATAAACTGCTTCGTCATCTGAATGCTCATCGTTGCTCATTCCTATGCCCTCGCCTTCTGAGCTAAATCTTCGCGTGGATTAAATTCTTCTGTCGCTTTTGCAAATGCTTCTAGCGCATCTTTCGCTTTACCATCAACTCGTTGTGGCACTTGTACTTCAACTGTAATCAATAAATCGCCGGTTCCGTGAACTGTTTTCACGCCACGAGATTTAATTCTGAGTGTGCGGCCATTTGGTGTGCCAGCTGCGATCCGAACTGTAACTTCATCGCCATCAAGTGTTGGAACTTTTATATCCGCGCCAAGGGCTGCTTCGGCAAAAGTAACTGGAAGTACCATAAGTAAGTTTGCTTCGCTTCTCGCGAAAATTGGGTGCTTAACTACATTAACCGTTACAAATAAATCTCCCGGACCTGCAGGGCCTGAGCCACCGCGACCTTTAAGTTTTATCTTTGCGCCGTCATTTATACCTGCTGGAATTCTCGTTGTAACAGAGTTTGCTTTGCCACCATGTGGTGCCAATTTAAGATCTAACTCGGTTCCATAAATAGAATCTCTAAACGAAATTGTTGTGCTTGCAGTTAAATCTGGTCCGCGCCTTGGACCACGTCCACCACCAAAAATTGTTCCGAAAATATCTTGGCCACCACCGCCAAATAGATCAGAGAAATCAGCGTTCTGAAATCCGCCGCCGCCGCCAAAGTTGGCGCCGCCCGTTGGAATGCGTCCGCCTTTAAATGCATCGCGCATCTCATCGTATTCAGCACGCTTCTTATCATCGGAAAGAACTTCGTAGGCCTCTGAAACTGATTTGAATTTCTCTTCTAGCTTCTTATCGCCCTTAGTTTTATCTGGGTGAAGCTCTCTAGCAAGCTTGCGATACTGCTTTTTTACTGCAGCCGCATCATCACTCTTCTTGACGCCAAGGATCGAATAGAGATCCTTCTCGTATAAATCCTTGGCTGCCATAACTTTTAGCTCTCTGGATCAGTAACTGCAACTCGTGCTGGACGAATTACTCGCTCTTTGAATTTGAAGCCAGGTTGAAGAACTTGTGTGACTAGCGTTTCTTTAACATCTGGGGATGTCGAATGCATAAGCGCTTCATGAATATTTGGGTCGAATGGAACATCAACATCTGCAAATTGAGTAAGCCCAAACTTTGTTGTAATTGCAAGTAGTTGATCAGCAACAGCTTTAAAGCCACCAGTTAATTCGCCATGTTCGCTCGCACGCGCAATATCATCCAAAACTGGAAGTAGTTCGGAAAGCACAACAGCAGTTGTAATTTCATTTGCTGTAATGCGATCGCGATCTACGCGCTTGCGATAATTGGCATATTCCGCTTGCACGCGTTGTAGATCAGAAGTTAAAACCGCTACTTCATCAATCTCAACTTCAGCAAGCGCTTCATTAACCGCATCAGAGAGTTCTTGATCAGAACTCTCTGGCGCAGATTCTTCTGGTTCTAGTGTCACTTGCTCTCTTCAACAATCTCGGCATCTTGCACACCGTCATCGCTTTGTGGCGCTTCTGCAGATGCAGCATTCGCTGCATAAAGTGCGGCACCAAGTTGTTGTGAAAGTTCGCTGACTTTCTCGGTTGCAGATTTAATTGCTGAAAGATCAGTGCCTTCAAGCGCTGTCTTAAGTTCTGTAATTGCAGCTTCGACTTCGCCACGCTTCTCAGCGTTTTCACCTTCGGTGAATTTTTCAGCGTTATCTTTCAAGAACTTTTCAGTTTGATAAACAAGTGAGTCACCAGTGTTGCGAACTTCGGCCTCTTCGCGACGTTGTTTATCTTCGTCAGCATGCGCTTCGGCATCCTTCATCATGCGATCAATCTCTTCTTTTGAAAGAGCAGATCCACCAGTGATTGTCATTGATTGTTCTTTACCGGTTCCTAAATCTTTTGCAGACACATGAACGATTCCATTTGCATCAATATCGAAGGTAACTTCGACTTGTGGAACACCACGTGGAGCAGGTGCGATTCCAGTTAGTTCGAACATGCCTAACCGCTTGTTATAAGCAGCCATTTCACGCTCGCCTTGGAAAGCTTGAATTTGTACTGCTGGTTGATTGTCATCAGCAGTTGTGAAAATTTCAGAACGCTTTGTTGGGATTGTTGTATTTCGTTCAATCAACTTAGTCATTACGCCACCCTTGGTTTCAATACCAAGTGACAATGGAGTTACATCTAGAAGTAGAACATCTTTTACTTCACCCTTTAAAACACCAGCTTGAAGCGCTGCACCAACTGCAACAACCTCATCTGGGTTTACGCCCTTGTTTGGCTCTTTTCCACCAGTTAAATCGCGGACTAGATCAACAACTGCTGGCATACGAGTCGAACCGCCAACTAGAACTACATGATCGATATCTGCAATTGGAATTCCAGCATCTTTTAGAACTGACTGGAATGGTTTCTTGCAACGATCTAAAAGATCTGCAGTCATACCTTGGAATTGTGCGCGTGTAATTGTTTCATCTAAGAAGAGTGGATTCTTCTCAGCATCAACTGTGATGTATGGAAGATTGATTGAAGTTTGTTGTGAAGAAGATAATTCAATCTTTGCTTTTTCAGCAGCTTCACGAACACGTTGCATCGCCATCTTATCTTTTGTTAAATCAATACCATTCTTTGCGGCAAAAGTTTTAACTAAAGAGTCAACGAGTGCTTGATCCCAATCGTCGCCACCAAGGTTGTTATCTCCGTTGGTTGCCTTAACTTCAACAACACCATCGCCGATTTCTAGAAGTGAAACGTCGAATGTTCCACCACCAAGGTCGAAGACGAGAATAGTTTGTTCAGCGCTTCCTTTATCTAAACCATATGCAAGTGCTGCAGCGGTTGGCTCGTTAACAATACGCAGAACATTTAGGCCTGCAATTTCGCCAGCTTCTTTTGTTGCTTGACGTTGCGCATCATTGAAATATGCAGGAACAGTAATTACTGCATCGGTAACTGTGTCACCAAGAAAACTTTCAGCATCGCGCTTTAGCTTCATCAAAATGCGAGCGCTGATTTCTTGTGGTGTGTACTTCTTGCCATCAATATCCATATTCCAACTTGTACCTATGTGGCGCTTAACAGAACGGATTGTGCGTTCCACATTTGTAACTGATTGACGCTTCGCAACTTCACCAACAAGAACCTCGCCATTCTTAGCAAAGGCAACGATCGATGGGGTTGTACGTGCGCCTTCCGCGTTCGTGATTACAGATGGCTCGCCACCTTCTAATACTGATACGCAACTATTTGTAGTTCCTAAGTCGATTCCGACTGCTCTAGCCATTTCGTGCTCCTTTTTCTATTACTTCAGCCTGATTTCTGACCGGCTATGGTCGAATTCTCGCAATTGAGCCGCTCGATGTCAAAAGATTGAGCCGAGCTGACTCAAGTTGAGTTAATCAGGTAACGCCTCCTTTAGGCGGGATATTCCCGTTCGATGCGGGGGCAGCGCTCTAGCCTTCTCCTATGAACTCACTCGCCTTGATCCTTTATGGATTCTCGCTCTTGGCGGTAGCGAGCTTCGCGCTAAAGCTTGCCGAGATGTATCGCCGAATATCTGCCGGGCAGAGCGATCCCGCAAGGTTTGCAAATAAGGGCGAACGCGCAAAAACAATGGTTCGCGAAATCTTGTTGCACACCAAGATGCTGCGCTTTACTGGATCTGCAATCGCGCACTGGTTTGTGATGATTGGTTTTGTTGCACTACTTGGAACTTTGATTACGGCATATGGCCAAATAATTGATCCTGGTTTCATTCTTCCAATAATTGGAAATTGGGCGCCCTACCGTTACTTCGTTTTATTTATTGCCTGGAGCACTGGTGTTGGAATTGTTGCGCTGATTGGAATTCGTCAAGTAACAAGATTTAAACATCTATCTAGAACATCTAGGTTTCTTGGCTCAAAATCTTTAAAGGCGTATTACGTAGAGGCAACAATTCTCGCCGTTGTAATTTGTGTAATTACTATCGACTATCTCGAACACCAATATTATGTAAACGCCACTGCGGTTCAAACGGTTGCTGGAATTAAGATCTGGGTTTCAGCTACTTGGTTCTTTATCATTTCAAGTGACTTAACAATGGGGGTTGCTTGGCATAGATTCTTGGCGCCATTCAATATATTTTTTAAACGTAACTTAGATTCAAAGCCAGCCCTAGGCGAGTTACCTGAAATGATTTCACATGGCAAGCCAATCAATTTTGAAGACCCTAAAGACGATGATGTATTTGGTATTGGTAAGAGCGCTGATATTTCTTGGAAAGGTCTGCTCGACATGGCGAGCTGCACCGAATGTGGTCGCTGCCAATCACAATGCCCAGCTTGGCACACAGATAAGCCGCTCTCTCCTAAGTTATTAATTATGGCGATGCGCGATCATGCGCTTACAAAAGTTGGCAGCGAAGAACTAATTGTTGGAAATATAATTTCACCAGAAGTTTTATGGTCCTGCACAACATGTGGCGCTTGTGTTGAGGAATGTCCAGTAGATATTGAACATATCGATCACATCGTAAATATGCGCAGATTCCAAGTATTAGTGGAGTCCGAATTTCCATCCGAACTTGGTGGCACCTTTAGAAACCTTGAAAAAACCGGTAATCCATGGGGATCAAATCGCACTGACCGAAACGCTTGGATTAGCGAATGCGACTTCCCGGTAACAGTCATTGAAAATGAAATTCCAGAAGATGTTGAATATTTATTCTGGGTTGGTTGCGCCGGTGCTTACGAAGAACGCGCGAAGAAAACAACTAAAGCTGTCGCCGAACTTTTATATATGTCTGGCACAACTTTTGGTGTTTTAGGACAGCGCGAAACTTGTAGTGGGGATCCAGCTCGTCGCGCTGGAAATGAGTTCTTGTATCAAATACTTTCACGCGAAAATATTGAAACTCTGCAGCATGCTTTTGGTGACCGAGGAGTTAAGAAAGTTGTAGTTACTTGTCCGCATTGCTTCACCACAATTGGGCGAGATTACAAACAACAAGGCTTTGAATTACAAATGGTCCATCACACACAATTACTAAATCAATTGATAAAAGAGGGGAAGTTAAAGACTTCGCCGCACAAAAGCGATGCGACCCTTACTTATCACGACCCTTGTTACTTGGGGCGTCACAATCAGATTTATCAACCACCGCGCGAACTTTTAGAGTCAACGGGTGTGGAAGTTACCGAGATGCCAAGAAATCAAGATCGCTCTTTTTGTTGCGGAGCCGGTGGTGGTCGCATGTGGATGGAAGAGACAATTGGTACTCGAATTAATTTAAATCGTGTTGATGAAGCTATCGCTACTCAAGTTAAAGAAGTTGCAGTTGCCTGTCCGTTCTGCCGAATTATGGTCAGTGATGGAATGACTGCAAGAGAATCCGATATTGGGGTTCTAGATGTTGCTCAGGTTCTTCTGCGAAACATTAAAGGATAAGTAATCACGACTCCTGCTACTAAGCCGCCAAGATGTGCTCGCCAATCAATTCCAGGAACCGTAAAAGTTATAAGTAAGTTAACAATTATTACGCCAGTAATATTTTGATAATTTGCACCAGATTTTTTGCCGATAACAAATAGTGAGCCGAATAACCCATAAATTGCGCCAGAGGCACCTACCGAAGCAGCTATTAATGAGCCCAAAAATATAATGGAATAACGGACCCGGCCTAGGAAGTTTTCGATCGGTGTTCCGATTGAGTAAAGCGCCAACATATTAAAAATTAAGTGCAGCCATCCTGCATGCGTTAGCGCAACTGTTAGAAGGCGATACCACTGACCTGTTGAAACCCCTGGAAAGTAACCATTTGAATAATTTCCGCCATAGAAGAGGGCTAATTGTGATTGCAGATTAGGGAATACATATTCGCCTAAAAGAAAACACCCTGAAATTAAAACAATCAGACTCGTAGTGAGTGATTGCCGCTCTTTCATATGATTACTCAGAGATTGTTACAGAGTTTATTTTTACAGCTTGAACTGGGCGATCTTGACCACCAGTTTTAACTGCGCCAATTGCATCAACAACCTTCTTTGATGCTTCATCTTTAACTTCACCAAAGATTGTGTGCTTACGATTTAACCAAGCAGTTTCGGCAACTGTAATAAAGAATTGTGAACCATTTGTTCCTGGTCCGGCATTCGCCATCGCAAGAATGTATGGGCGATCAAAAGCTAGTTCGCCATGGAATTCATCTGCGAATTGATATCCCGGTCCGCCAGTTCCGTTTCCAAGTGGGTCGCCACCTTGAATCATAAAGTTTGCGATAACGCGGTGGAAAACAGTTCCGTCATAAAGATTCTTTGAGGTTTTTTCACCAGTAATTGGATCTACCCATTCGCGCTTTCCAGTGGCTAGCTCAACAAAGTTTGCAACAGTTTTTGGCGCGTGATTTGGAAATAGTTCGATGCTGATATCGCCCATACTTGTGTGAAGAATTGCTGTTGACATATTTTCCCTTTCAACGGGTTACTGGATTTCTAAAACTTTTCTAAAGATTACTTGTGGAGACCAGGGGAATCGAACCCCTAACCCCCGCCTTGCAAAGGCGGTGCTCTACCAATTGAGCTAGGTCCCCGCGATTAACGGGTAAGTGGCGCAACCTTATCTAAAGATTGCTAACTTATTAAATCTGTAAAGCTAGTTAAAAAACGCGATTGGTGGGCCTTAGTGGACTTGAACCACTGACCTCTTCCTTATCAGGGAAGCGCTCTAACCAAGCTGAGCTAAAGGCCCAAACGCGATATTTGAACTGGTGAAGGCTACCCGACTTTAAGTCGTCAGCCAAAAGCGCGGAATTATGTGCGGAATTCTTACTCTTTAACCTGCGTGATTGATACGACCGAAATACCTGAATCGAGATTTACCAAGCGCACACCTAGGGTGTCTCGACTTGTCTCACGAATTTCAGAACATGCGGTTCGGATAACAACTCCGCCGGATGTAATTGCAAGAATTTCATCGCTCTCTTCAACAATCATTGCACCAACTAATACGCCACGAGAATCTTCATCGATCTTTGCAGCTTTAACACCAAGTCCGCCACGGCCTTGTGGTCGGTATTCATCTAGTGGTGTGCGCTTTGCATATCCGCCATCGGTTGCAGTTAAAACAAATTTTGGCGCAGAAATATCTGTAATTGCTGCCATTGTTAAGAGTTGGTCTTTGCCGCGGAATTTCATTCCGATTACGCCGCTTGTTGATCTACCCATTGAACGAATTGAATCTTCATCTGCGCTAAATCGAAGTGACATGCCGTTACGCGAAACCAGAAGGATTTCATCTTTTTCGCTAACTAAGGCCGCTGAAACTAATTCATCGCCCTCCTTCAAATTAATAGCGATTAATCCGCCAGCGCGTGGTGAATCAAATTCAACAAGTGGTGACTTCTTAACGATTCCACCACGAGTTGCGATTGCAAGATAAGGATGAGATTTGTAATCTGAAATTGCAATTACTTGAGCAATGGTTTCATCTGGTTTAAATGCCAATAAGTTTGCAACATGTTGGCCTCGAGCGTCACGCCCAGCATCTGGTAATTCGTGAACCTTTGCTCGATAAATTCGCCCCTTGTTAGTAAAGAACAAGAGCCAATCGTGAGTAGATGCAACAAAGAAATGTTCTACTAAGTCATCTTGCTTTAAGGCTGCGCCCTTTACTCCTTTTCCGCCGCGGCGTTGTGAGCGATATAAATCAGCCTTCGTGCGCTTGGAATATCCAGTTTTTGTAATTGTCACAACAACGCTTTGATCTGGGATCAAATCTTCGACTGATAAATCTGTATCTCCAGCAATTATCTGGGTTCGGCGTTCATTGCCGTATTTAGCAGTCAATTCTTGTAATTCGGTTTTGATTATTTCGCGCTGCTTAGCTTCAGAAGCCAAGATGCTATTTAATTCAACTATCTCGGCCATCAAGCCTTCGTACTCATCATTAATTTTCTGACGTTCTAGCGCAGCAATTCTGCGCAGCTGCATATCTAAAATTGCATTTGCTTGAATCTCATCAACTTCAAGAAGTTTCATCAATCCGGTACGAGCCTCTTCTGGAGTTCTTGATGCTCGGATTAAAGCGATTACTGCATCTAGTGCATCTAACGCCTTTAGGTATCCACGCAAAATATGTGCGCGCTTTTCGCGTTCCTGCAATCTATATTTTGTACGACGAACAATTACTTCAATTTGGTGTTCGATGTAATAGCGAATGAATTCATCAATCCGCAGTGTTCGTGGAACGCCATCAACTAGCGCAAGCATGTTTGCACCAAATGAATCTTGAAGTTGGGTGTGCTTGTAAAGGTTATTTAAAATTACCTTTGGAATAGCGTCGTTGCGGAGAACAATTACAAGTCTCTGG
>JAPLAY010000056.1 GCA_026393035.1 Actinomycetota bacterium | reverse complement strand
GGATTTGCAGATTCAATCGAGGTTGAACATATGACAACTCCCCTAGATTGGCAGAGCCAAGGAATGGAGCAAGGCGCACCATTTGCAAGTGCTCATACCTTCTTCCAAACCGGACCATTTAGACCGCGCAATATTGCAAAAGGTTTTGAAAATGTGGTCTTCGCCGGATCAGGAACTCAACCAGGTGTTGGCGTTCCAATGGTGTTAATTTCTGGTCGCCTTGCTGCTGAACGGATTGTTGGACCCGTTAAATAATGAATGAGTTGGATGCTGCTGGAATAATCGACCCAGATCTACGGACTTCGTATGCTGAATGTAAAAGGCTCAATTCATTACATGGCAAAACTTATTACCTTGCAACACTTCTGCTACCACCAGCAAAACGGCCATTCGTTCACGCACTTTATGGCTTTGCAAGATATGCCGATGAAATAGTTGATGATTTAAATTCAACGCTAACTGACGAAGAGAAAGCAGTCGAGCTTTCAACTTGGGGCAATCAAGTTTTAGCAGATATTAAAAGTGGAGTTAGCCATGATCACATTGGGCGCGCGCTGGTCGACACCGTAAATCGTTTCAAGATTCCAGTTGCACATTTTGAAGCTTTTATGAAATCTATGACGATGGATCTAACAGTTAGCGAATATCAAAGCTTTGATGATCTGATGGAATATGTTTATGGATCGGCATCAGTAATTGGACTTCAGATGGTTCCAATCCTTGGCGCTTCCTCTCCCGATGCGTATGTAGCTGCTGAAAAGCTTGGTACCGCTTTTCAATTAGCGAACTTCATCCGCGATGTTGGCGAGGATTTGGACCGTGGCCGAATTTATCTTCCGATTCAAGAACTAACTGCGCACGGCGTTACTCATGAAATGTTGGAAGAGCGAACCCTAACGCCACAGATCAAAGCAGCACTGCAAGAACAAATTGCTCGAGTACGTAGATTGCAGAAAGAGGCCGCACCTGGAATTAAGTTGCTATCGCCAGAATCTCAGGCCTGTATCGAAGCGGCTTCCGAACTTTATTGCGGAATTGTTGATGAAGTAGAGAAGATTGATTATCAAATATTCGAGAAGCGCGCGAAAACTTCGACTTGGCGCCGAATTAAAGTTGCACTTCCAGCGCTGCTAAGGGCCCGCGCCGCTCGTTAATTTGCTAGCGTTCGTTATTGACGGGAGCCGAGAAATTGGCTGAGAGGATCTGAAATTCAGATCGACCGTAGGACCAGTTCGGTAATGCGAATTGGAAAGGGGTTAATCGATGAATTTAATGGTTACAGTTTTTACCGCTTGGGGTTATAAATTATCGCTTCTCGAATTACTGGCCTTTATAACTTCAGTTATTGGTGTTTGGCTTGGAGTTTACGGACCGCGTAAGACTTGGCCTTGGTGGAGTATTTCATCTCTACTTTACGCTGCACTATTTTTTCAATGGAAATATTATGCAAGTGGCTTTTTACAATTCATATTCATAGCAGGTGCGGTTGCTGGCTGGTTTGGCTGGGGGCCTAAAGGTGCAGAACCAAAACGACTTACAAAACGTGATGTTGCAATCTGGGGCGCAGCCTATTTAGTTGCATGGTTCTCGCTATATCCGATACTTAAAAAGATTGGGGCCGCTGCCTCGTTGACCGACGCCTTTGGCTTTGTTGGAAGTTGTATTGCACAATTGCTAATGGTTATTCAGCGCTATGAAAACTGGATTGTTTGGTTTGTCGTAGATACCGTGTACACCTACCAATATTGGCATGGTAAGCAATACCTGACAGCAATTCTCTACTTCATCTTTGTATTGATTGCAGTTGGTGGATGGAAGCGATGGCTACGTGAGTCAGCAACTTCAACAAATTAAAGAAGTTCTACCTTCGCTTACTGCAAAGTGTGGGACGAGTATTGTCATTACAATTGATGGTCCCGCGGGTTCTGGCAAAACGACTCTTGCTAAAGAGTTAGCGCTAGAACTCGAAGATTGTTACACGATTCACATGGATGATCTATATGAAGGGTGGGGTTCAACCCTTACTCCAAAATTAACTCAGAAATTGCGCGAAATTTTGCTTGAAGTAAAAGTTGAAAATCAAATCAGTTTCACCCCATTCAACTGGCTAGAAAATAACCTAGCTCCTGAAATTAAACTTCCAGCTCCAAAGTATTTAATTCTTGAAGGCGTGGGATCTGGTCAGAGAGAAATTAGAGATTTCGCCTCACTGGCTTTGTGGATTGAAGTGCTGCCAGAGGTAGGTTTAGAACGGGTTATCAAACGAGATGGGCCGGCCGTGGCCCAATTCATGCCCGCCTTTCTACTTCTTCAGGGCGCTCACTTTGAGAAAGAAGCGACCAAGAAGCGCGCGGATTACCGCTTAAGTGGGCAGGGCACTGTCTAAGATTTCAGCGTGTCCGACTTAACCGGCGAATTAATCGATAATCGCTACCAGCTCCAACGTGTGGTGGCATCTGGCGGCATGGCCACTATTTATCACGCACTTGATTTACGACTAGATCGCCAAGTAGCGGTAAAGATTATGCATCCACATCTTGCAAACGATGAAGATTTTGTAAATCGATTTATAAGAGAAGCGAAAGCGGCTGCGACTCTCTCCCATCCAAATATTGTTGCGATTCAAGATCAAGGTTGGAATGAAGGCGGAGTTCCAGCAGTCTTTATTGTTATGGAGTACATCGAAGGATTCACGCTTCGCGATGTAATAAGTGATCAAGGTGCACTAAGCGCAACCGAAACCCTTCGATACTTTGCTCCAGTAGTAAGCGCTATGACCGCGGCACATAAACATGGAATTCTTCACCGTGACATCAAGCCAGAAAATATCTTGATTTCAAAAGACGGTCGCGTAAAGATTGCCGATTTTGGATTAGCAAAAGGGGCCGAGCTCGGATCAACGCTCACAGTTGAATCCAGTGTGATCTTAGGGAGCGTTTCATACCTCTCGCCAGAGCAAGTTCAACGCGGTGTTTCTGATGTCCGCAGCGATGTCTATTCGTTAGGAATAGTGCTATTTGAAATGCTGACCGGTAAGAAGCCTTTCGATGGTGAAAGCCCAATTCAAATTGCTTACATGCATGTGAATGAAAATATTCCAGCCCCATCTTCGATTACACCTTCAGTCCCACCCGAATTAGATGAAATTGTTTTAAAGGCAGCGGCAAATAATCCAGATAAACGCTATAAAGATGCTGGCGCAATGCAAGAACAAGTCCTAGCCGTCTTAGCCAAATTGGATCCAAAGCGACGTCAGATGAGCCTTGAACTTGATATTCCAATTCCCCGAGCCAAGATTGAAAAGAAGAAGCGAAGCAAATTAGATATTTTAAAAAGTGTTACAACCCAGATAGATCTAAAGAGGAGCAATCCCATGCGCGAAAATACCAATTCTTCAAAGACAAATACCAGCCAGACAAAACGCAAGCGCAAATTATCGAAACGAGTCAAACGAAATCGTGCCATCGCCCTAGCAATCTTGCTCGCACTAGTAGTTGGTGGTTGGTACTTTGTTTCTGGTGCAGGTAACAAGATTGCAATCCCATCTCTGGCTGGAATGACACAAACCCAGGCCGCGAAAACTGTTGGTGCCCTCGGCTTAAAGGTTGATGTTGCGGAATCACTATTTAGCGAAGATGTAGCTAAGGGAAAGGTGATTACATCCGATCCCGCAGGTGGTGGCAAAGTCGCAGTAGCGGGGACCGTTCATCTGATTATCTCTAAAGGAAAAGAGCGCATCCAAGTTCCAGATTTAGCTGGGCTAACTATAGAAGCGGCAACAACAGCAATTAATGAAGCTAAACTCAAAGTCGGTCGGGTCACTGAGAAATTTAGTGCAAGCCAAGAAGCTGGGCTATTAATTGATGGAAGTCCGGCAAGTGGATCCGATGTTCGAAAAGATAGCACCGTTGATTTAATTGTCAGCAAAGGTATCGAGCAAGTTGCGCTCTCTAATTACCAAGGTAAAACCAGTGATGAAGCTCAAAATGAATTAACTTCTTCTGGGCTAATTGTTAGCAGTCAATATGAATTCAGCGATACCGTGCCAATCGGAAAAATCATCTCGCAAACTCCAGGTGACGTTACGACTGTTGCCAAAGGTGAGAAAATTACGTTGGTAATTTCTAAGGGGCCTTCAAAGATCTTCATTCCAAATGTTTATTCACTTAGCAAACTGGCGGCAACCAAGATTCTTGAAGATCTTGGATTCAAAGTCGACTACCGATATATCGCTAAGAAGAAAACAGTGACAAATATTTCGCCAAAGGTTGGGGCCGCTGTGAAGCCAGGCTCGACTGTCACAATTACTTTGGGGTAATTAAGTCCAAGCTATGAGTTAGGGTTTGCCAATGGCCAGCCCAATTAAGCTCCCAAGATTGGGCGCCCACACCCCTACTTCCGGTGGAATGGCGAAGCGATCTATCGCATACGCGCAAGAAGTTAAAGCCGAAGCGATTCAAGTTTTTGCATCGAACCCTCGTGGTTGGGCAATGCCAGATGCAAACGTTGAAGCTGATAAATTATTTAGAGATAAAGCCCTGGAATTAGATATTGAAACTTATGTTCACGCACCTTTCCTGATTAATTTGGGTTCACCAACTGTTGGCACTTATGAAAATTCAGTTGCATCAACCGCTTACTCGCTCCGCAGAGCGCGAGAAATTGGATCAAAGGGCGCAGTTATCCATACTGGTTCGGCCGTTGAATCTGACTTTGTTGATAAAGCTTGGAAGCAGATTAAAAAGGGCATGATGCCAGTTTTAAATAAATTGACTGATGAAGACCCTTGGTTATTGCTCGAACCAACTGCAGGTCAAGGTCAATCCTTAGTAAAGAAATTAGATGATCTGCTCCATTATTTCGAAGCGCTCGAATGGCACCCAAAAGTTGGCGTCTGTCTAGATACTTGCCATGTATTTGCCGCTGGACATGACATCGCCAAAAAAGGTGGAATGACCGAAACTTTAGATTTATTAGTCAAGTTAGTTGGAATCGAGCGCATTCAACTTATTCATGCCAACGATTCGATGGATGTCTGCGGCGCACTTAAAGATCGCCATCAAAACTTAGGTGATGGCGAGATCGGGATAAAACCTTTCGAAGAGTTGTTGGCACATCCAGTTGCACAGAACGCTCCCCTAATTCTTGAAACTCCAGGAATGGAAGAGAAACATGGCGAGGAAATCGCGCTACTTTCAAAGATGAGGGCGAAGATTAAATGAAAGACAATAAAGTTTTCTCTGCTGTAATTTTAACTGCAGTAGCCGCAATCTGGGGAAGCGCTTTTCTTTCGATGAAAGGCACGTTAGAACGTCTTGATGTTAATTCGTTTCTGGCCTGGCGCTTTGCCATAGCAACCTTAGTTCTGATTGCAATTCGACCATCTGTCGTGAAGAAGATCGATCTAGCTTTCGCAAAGAAGGGCGCGCTCCTTGGAATCTTCCTAGGCAGCGGATATATCTTCCAATCATTTGGACTCACCTTAACAACGGTTTCTAATACCGGTTTTATCACTGGCCTATATGTTGTTTTGACCCCAGTTGTCGCCGCCATATTTTTACGGAAGAACATCACTTTGGTTGAATGGTTCGCAGTTTTTGTTGCAACTGCCGGTCTTGCTCTGCTTTCGTTTAATGGCTTCCATTTTGGACTTGGTGAATTTTTAGTATTGATGAGCGCTCTACTTTTTGCAATGCATATTGTTGGGCTAGGCGAATGGTCAAAAGGACTGGACACCTACGCGCTAACTGTTCTGCAATTAGGAACTTGCGCAGTTGTCACCTTCGTCGCGAGTCTTAAGAGTGGATTTAGAGCGCCACCTGATTCAGGAGTTTGGTTCTCAATTATCTACACCGCACTATTCGCAACCGCACTGGCATTTATTGTTCAAACCTGGGCCCAATCATTTATTGCACCATCAAGTGTTGCCGTTATCTTGGCCATGGAAGTTGTCTTCGCCGCTGGTTTCGGAATTTGGTTACTCGATGAGCCTGTCACTCTGCGCATCGCACTAGGTGGCCTCTTGGTGATTGCATCAATGTATTTGATAATTTTGCTTGACCAACGCAAAACCAAGGTAGAAGAATAGAAAAATGGCTGACTTTAGATCCGATACGGTAACCAAGCCTTCACCGGCCATGATTGAAGCTATGTCAGCTGCCCAAGTTGGCGACGATGTTTATGGCGATGATCCAACGGTTAATGCTCTTGAAAAACGTGTTGCTGAGATGTTTGGAAAAGAAGCGGCGCTATTTGCATCTACTGGTTCCCTTACTAACCAATTAGCTATTCGTTCACTTGTAAAACCAGGTGAAGAGCTACTTACAGAACTTACTTCCCACATTGTCCGCGCCGAACTTGGTGCCGGCGCAACTTTTAGTGGAATCACAACCCGAACTTGGGAAGGTGCTCGCGGATCATTTAAAGCAAGTGAGGTTATGCGAATTGCGGCGCCCGATGCCGGGCCTTATCTGGTTTCAACAAAAGCAATCGCAATTGAAAATACTCATAACTTTGGTGGCGGTTATGTTCAATCATTCGATGAGATTAAGTCACTTCGCAAGGCGAGTTCCGAAGTTGGCATCAGCATGCACCTCGATGGTGCACGAATTTGGAACGCGCATGTAGCAAGTGGAATTTCGTTGAAGGATTTCGGTTCACAATTCGACACTATAAGTATCTGTTTCTCCAAAGGACTTGGTGCGCCAGTTGGTTCGGCTGTGCTTTCAACTGCAGAGCGGATTGCCGATTCTCGAATCTGGCGTAAGCGATATGGCGGCGGAATGCGCCAAATCGGTTTCCTTGCAGCGGCTGCAAACTTCGCACTCGACAACAATATTTCCCGACTTGCAAAGGATCATGAGAAAGCCAAAGCGATTGCCCAAGCATGTGCCGCAGTCTCCCCTGAATTAATAGATGCGAACGGCGTTGAAACTAATATCGTTGCGCTAAATCTAACTGGGTTAAATATTTCAGCTCCAGAGTTAAATTCGCAATTAAAGGATGAAGGAATTCTGGCAAGTGCGCTCGGCCCAAACTTTTTAAGACTTGTTACGCATCTAGATATCAACGATTTAGATATGGCGAAAGTTTTAGAAGTATTGCCGAAATTACTTAAGAGCGCCCTCGTGGCGAAGTAGCCACTCTTTAACTCCTAGACCGTAGCCATAATTTCCAAGTGCCCCACCAGTTTTTATTACTCGATGGCACGGAATTATTGGCGCAATTAAATTTCTTGCGCATGCAGTTCCAGTTGCTCTAACCGCATTTGCAGAGCCAGCACGTTCAGCTAAATCTGAGTAAGACCAAGTTTTTCCAACCGGAATTTTGCGCATCGCTTTCCAAATATCTTGGGAGAAATCTGCGCCAGGTTGGCGAACTTTGATGCCACCAAAAGCAGTCAAATCTCCAGCAAAATAATCAGCGATCAAATCACTAATAATTGGAATATTTTTTACACTTTTAACTTCACGAGCTGAATCTTTTGGATCCATTCTCTCGAATAAATCTTTAAAGCTCCTAAATCCGGCTGCGAGCAAGATATGTTCATCGCTCACAAGAAATAAATCACCGATGGGTGTCTTATGAACCGCCTGGGAAAGCACTTGCCAACACTATTCCTGAATTAGTGATCGCGTAACATTTCTGCAACTAAAAATGCGAGCTCTAGAGATTGGGTGTGGTTCAAGCGAGGGTCGCAAGCGCTTTCATAGCGAGTGGCTAGGTCGGATTCAAGAATCTGCTCGCCACCGCCAACGCACTCAGTTACGTCATCGCCGGTTAGTTCAATATGAATTCCGCCTGGATGGGTTCCTAGCGCCTTGTGTACTTCGAAGAAGCCACGGACTTCATCTAGAACATCATCAAATTTACGTGTCTTATAACCACTTGGTGCTTCGTAAGTATTTCCGTGCATTGGATCGCAGACCCAAAGAACTTTTGCCCCGGATTCTGTAACAGCTTTAACAAGTGCTGGAAGTTTTTCGCGAATCTGAGTTGCGCCCATACGAGTAATAAATGTTAAGCGTCCAGGTTCATTACTTGGATTCAATTTCTTAATCATTGCAAGGGCATCTTCAACTGTGCTCTTTGGCCCAAGTTTGATTCCAATTGGATTTTGGATCTTCGAAGCGAAGTCCATATGTGCGCCATCTAATTGTCTAGTGCGCTCACCGATCCATACAAAGTGTGCAGATACATCGTAAGGAAGTTCAGTTCTAGAGTCGATACGAGTTAACGCTTTCTCATATTCCAAAATTAAAGCTTCGTGTGATGAATAGAAGTCAACAGTCTTAAATGCCTCTGGATCTACTCCAGCAGATGCCATGAAATCAAGCGCTCTTCCGATTTCGCCTGCCATTTGTTCGTAGCGTGCGCCGAATCTTGGATCCTTAGCGAATCCCTTATTCCATTCGTGAACTCTGCGGATATCAGCAAAGCCACCTTGGGTAAATGCTCGAACTAAGTTAAGTGTTGAAGAAGATGTGTTGTAGACCTGAACTAAGCGATCTGGATTTGGAGTACGAGCTTCAAGTGTGAACTCAAGATCATTTACAGCATCTCCGCGATATGCCGGAAGAGTTACATCGCCACGAGTTTCAGTATCGCTACTTCGAGGCTTTGCGAATTGTCCTGCCATACGACCAACTTTGATTACTGGAAGGCTGGCAAAATATTGAAGAACAGCTGCCATTTGAAGAATTGTTTTGATTCGGTTGCGAATTGAATCTGCAGTTGCAGCTTCGAATGTTTCGGCGCAATCTCCACCTTGTAACCAGAATGCCTTTCCTTCTTGCGCTATTGCAATGCGCTCTTTAAGACTGTCGCACTCACCCGCGAAGACAAGTGGTGGAAGTTTGCGCAAAGTCTCAACGGCCTTTGTAACTTGCGGACCTGTTGCACCTCCGGGCCATTGTGGTTGCTGGGCAGCCACAAGGCCGGGCGTGAATAGTGAATCGATGCTCATCATGTCCTTAATTTTAGTGAGGTGGGGAAAATGGCGCTGCTAATTAACCGAAGAAAACTTCTGCTTCAGCGTAAAGATCAGGCGTAACTAACTTCAATTGAGTTGTCGCTGAGGCCAGTGGAACTCGCTCGATCTTGGTTCCGTGCAGTGCAACCATCTTGCCAAAGTCGCCTTCGTGAATCGCAGTGATTGCATGCAATCCAAAACGAGTGGCAAGAACGCGGTCGAATGCGGTCGGTGATCCACCACGTTGGATGTGGCCGAGAACAGAGGTACGCGCTTCCTTACCGGTCTTCTCTTCGATTTGGCCAGCAAGCCATTCGCCAATTCCAGATAGCTTTACGTGGCCAAATGAATCAAGTGTTTGATCCTTAACAACCATGTCGCCATCTTGTGGGATTGCGCCTTCAGCAATAACAATGATTGGAGCATAAGAAGATTCGAATCGAGAATTAACCCACTCGCAGACCTTGTCGACTGAGAATTTAACTTCTGGAATCAAGATACAAGATGCGCCACCAGCGATACCTGCGTGAAGTGCGATCCAACCAGCATGACGTCCCATAACTTCAACAATAAGTGCACGGTGGTGTGACTCAGCAGTTGTGTGTAAACGATCGATTGCTTCAACCGCAATATTTACTGAAGTATCGAAACCGAATGTGTAATCAGTGTTATTTAAATCGTTATCAATAGTCTTAGGTACGCCAACAACTTTTACGCCAAGTGAATCTAGCTTTGTTGCGACGCCAAGTGTGTCTTCGCCACCGATTGCAACTAGGGCATCGATATTCATCTTTGCAAGGTTCTCTTTAATTCGCTCTACGCCATTTTCAATCTTGAATGGATTCGTACGTGATGAACCAAGAATTGTTCCACCGCGAGGCAAGATGCCACGTGTTGTTGTTAGATCCAAAGGCATTGTTAAACCTTCTAGTGGACCCTTCCAACCATCGCGAAAACCAACAAATTCATAGCCATACTCTTTTACGCCCTTGCGAACTACTGCGCGAATAACAGCATTTAATCCTGGGCAATCTCCGCCACCTGTTAGGACACCAATACGCATCTTTACTCCTGATTTTTAGTTTAATAATGCTTGAAATAACTATTTGGGTGGTCGACTTTGACTGGGAAAGTCTACCCTCCGCAAAGAGGTGGTTAAATCATCCCCTAAAGTCTGGAGCACGAATGAACGCCAAATCGCAATTAGTAGCTGGTGTCGACACCTCAACTCAGTCGGTCAAGGTAGTAATTCGCGATGCCCAAAGTGGCCAAGTTATTCGCGAAGGCCGCGCCCCTCACCCAGATGGCAGTGAAGTTGATCCTGCACATTGGTGGAGTGCAACCGAAGACGCAATAAAAATGGCTGGCGGTTTAGATGATGTTTCTGCAATTGCTGTTGCTGGGCAGCAACATGGAATGGTTGCGCTAGATAAATCTGGAAAAGTAATAAGGCCAGCACTTCTCTGGAATGACACTAGATCTGCAGCTGAAGCAGCTGAATTAAATTCTGAAATGGGCGGTAGCGCCGAGATTGCAAAGGCAGTTGGTTCATCGCTAGTTGCATCATTTACCGCAAGTAAAGTTCGTTGGCTTGCAAAACATGAACCAGCTAACGCAGCGCAAGTTGCCGCAATTGCGCTCCCCCATGATTGGATCTCTTGGAAAATTTCAGGAAGTGAATCTATTGCCGACCTCTTTACTGATCGCGGTGATGCAAGTGGAACTGGTTATTTCGATAGCGTGAGTAACAAGTATCGGGAAGATATTTTTCAGCTGGCTATAGGTAGCAAACAAGAAATAACTTTCCCAAGAATTGTCGAACCTAAAGTTTTTGCGATGAAAACTAAAACTGGAATTCCAATCGCGGCCGGTACTGGTGACAATGCTGCGGCAGCAATCGGAGTTGGCGCTCAGCCTGGTGATGTAGTTGTTTCGCTTGGAACTAGTGGCACCGCATTTGCGGTTTCGACTACACCTACACATGATGCGAGTGGTGAAGTCGCTGGCTTCGCAGATGGAACTGGATATTTCTTACCTCTGGTCTGTACGTTAAATGCGGCGCGAATTCTTGATGCTGCTACCCGAATTCTCGGAGTAACACATGACCAACTTGGCGAGCTTGCACTCAAAGCCGAACCAGGTGCGAATGGTTTAACTCTTCTTCCCTACTTTGAAGGTGAACGCACACCAAATAGGCCCGATGCAACTGGTGTGTTTTCTGGAATGAATTTAAATAATTCAAACCCTGAAAATTTAGCTCGTGCAATGATTGAAGGAATGCTCTGCGGAATGGCAGATGCTGTGAATTCACTTGAGAAGTTGGGTGTTGAAGTCAAACGCATCTTGTTAGTTGGCGGCGCTGCTAAGAATCCTGCAGTTGGAAAAATTGCATCTGCAATCTTTGGTCGCGAAGTTTTAATTCCACCACCCGGTGAATATGTTGCGATCGGGGCAGCGAAACTTGCAGCCTGGGCACTACTTGGAAGTGATCGCCCACCACAATGGGATTTAGGAAACGTTGAAAGTATTAAAGAGAAATCAACACCAGAAGTATTAATAAAGTATCGAAAACTTCGAGATCAAACACAGGGTTGGTAAAAATGGGACTCAAGCCAGAGCTAGTCGAATATTTACAGGTACGTTCCCAAAGCGGACTTCCTGAAGTTTGGCAGGCGCCTGTTTCTACGATTCGCAAGAATCTAGAGAACCGCGCAGAAGCTTCTGGTGAACCAGAGAACATTCACGAAGTAATTCACCGTTACATTCCCGGTCCTACTTCAGATCTGCCGATTCGCATTTATCGCCCAGTAAAAGGCGCTGTTTTGCCAGTGTTAGTTTTCTTCCACGGTGGCGGCTGGGTATTAAATAATTTAGATAGCTATGAACAATCAATGCGCTCTCTTGCTAATAAGGGACAGCTCGTAGTCATTGCAGTTAATTATCAGAAGGCACCAGAACTACCATTCCCGGTTCCCTTTGATGATTGTTATGCAACCCTGCTCTGGGTGAAAGAGAATTCAACTAAATTGGGAATCGATCCAAACCAAATTGGTGTTGGTGGTGACAGCGCTGGTGGAAATCTTGCGGCAGGTGTTGCGCTTAAGGCACGAGATACAAATGATGTGGAACTGGCCTTCCAATTACTAATTTATCCATGCAATGACAGCGATATGAATTATGACTCGGCATATAACAATGGAACTGGATATGGCCTAAGCACTCAAGCGATGAAGTGGTTCTGGGAGCAATATCTAGCAAAGAAGTCCGATGCTAAAAATCCATATGCGGTACCTGTTTCTGCTAAAGATTTTTCCGGACTTGCTCCTGCGATTATTACTACCGCCGAATTCGATCCGTTATTGGATGATGGCTACATATATGCCGAACTTTTACGTAAATCAGGTGTTCAAACTATTTATCGCGAATATGAAGGCGTAATACATGGCTACTTCACCTTGGCTGGCGTAACCCCGGAAGCTGAAGTTTTGCATTCATATCTGGCTGATGAAATTAATGCGCTCCTTAAGCGTTGATTTTGACAATACAAGTTATTAGTAGAAACTGACCTAATGTCGCGTCGCAATTGGTTCCTCTTCTTCTTTGTAGGTTTTATCTGGGGAATTCCATATTTGCTTATTAAAGTTGCAGTCGAAGATTTATCGCCACCAGTAATTGTCTTCGCTAGAGTTGCAATCGGTGCTGCAATATTGATTCCAATTGCAGTAAAGCACGGTTCCTTGATGCCAGCTATAAAAGCTTGGAAATATGTAATTCCATATGCGATTGGCGAAATGATTGGACCCTGGTTCTTAATCACAGCAGCAGAACAGAAGATGACATCTGGATTAACAGGTTTATTAGTAGCAACCGTCCCAATTTGGACAACGATTCTTGCTTCACTTCATGGCGATAAAACTGTCTGGCATCACAAACGCCTACTTGGAATCCTGATCGGATTCATAGGAATTATTCTGGTGGTAGGAATTGAAAGTTTCTCAGGCCGACAATCGATTGTTGCAATCGCAATGGTGCTCATCGCGTCGATTGGTTATTCATGGGCGGTAACGATGATCACTGCAAAAGTTCCGCATATCGAACCCATTTCAATTAATGGTGTGGCTATGGTCTTTACCGCAATTGTTTATCTGCCATTTGTCTTCCTTAATGCACCAGAACATATGCCTTCAGCCAAAGTTCTTGGCTCAGTTCTAGTACTTGGTCTTTTCCCTACCGCAATGGCATTTATTCTCTTCTTCCAACTAGTCAAAGATATTGGAACTGCAAGAGGTTCATTAGTAACCTATTTGAATACCGCATTCGCAGTTGTTCTTGGCGTAATTATTCTAAGAGAACCGTTCACACTTGGAATCGCGCTTGGCTTGCCGCTAGTTCTAATCGGCTCCTACTTTGCAAGCCGTAAGACCGTTACTTCCGCTCAATAAATCCCAACTTAGTAAGTGCTTTCGCATCGCGTTGCCACTCTTTACTAACTTTTACATGCAACCCTAAGAAGATTTTTGCATCCAAGAAGGTCTCGACAGATCCACGGGCTCTAACTCCAATATCTTTTAACCTAGAACCTTGAGGTCCGATGATGATTGATTTCTGGCTATCTCGCTCGACATGCAAGGTAGCGTGAATATCAAAAAACTCTTTACCTTCGCGCTTTGCCATTTCATCAATTGTGACAACAATCGAGTGTGGAACTTCTTCATATAGATTCTCTATTGCTGCCTCGCGAATTAATTCGGTAATAGTCATTTCTGTTGCTTGGTCAGTTGAAATATCCTCAGGATAAAGTGAAGGTGACACTGGAAGTTTCTCAGCCAAAAGTCCTAGAAGAAGTTCGGTCTGATCTAGATTCTTTGCTGATATCGGAACAATTTCGGCGACGTTTAAACCAACTCGCTGCGCAAACTGCCCAACTTCAATCAGCTTTGCCAGCATCGTTTCTTGCTTAACGCTGTCGCTCTTTGTAACCGCGATTAGTATCCGCCTCTGATTTTGTACCTGGCGTGCAATAAATTCATCACCTTGACCAATTTCTTCATCGGCAGGTAGGCAGATAAGTACTGCATCAACTGACTCTAAGTTTTCAGAGACCATTGCATTTAGCCTTGATCCGAGCAGAGTCTTTGGCTTATGGATACCTGGAGTATCAACAACAATCATCTGAAAATCCGGCTTTGAGATAATCCCGCGAATGGGATTTCTAGTTGTGTTTGGATGTTTTGAAGTAATAACAATCTTTCGGCCAACTAGAGCATTTACGAGAGTGGATTTTCCAACATTTGGTCGCCCAATGATGGCGACGAAACCGGCTTTATGTTCAACACTCATGTCCTAATTCTCTCACTTAATGCTTATGGGCTTCACCAATTCCATTACTTCAGATACCGATGAAACTAACTCTGCTACACGTTCAGCGATTAAACGGTGGCAGCCTTCACTTGTTGGTGAATTGATCGGACCCGGTATCGCCATAACCGGACGGAATATCTCTGCCGCATCACGAGCTGTTCGAAGTGATCCACTACGAAATGCTGCCTCTACAACTATGGTCGCTTTGGATAACGCTGCAATCAATCGGTTGCGAGTAAGAAAGCGATGTGGGATTGCGGGGACATCAGGCATTACCTCTGAAATTAGTAAGCCGCTCTCGCTTATCTCGGCAAAGAGTTTCTCGTGTGCTGCTGGATAATTTTTATTGAATCCCCCACCAAGAACTGCAACTGTTATTCCTTCGCCAACCAAACAACCATTATGTGCAGCGGCATCAATTCCAATTGCGCCGCCACTTACGACAGCCCATTCATGATCGGCAACACCGGCCCCAAAATCTTCGGCAATTCTTCTGCCGTAAGGTGTTGGATTTCTGGTTCCAACAATCGAAATCGAATCAATTAGATTTGGCAAATATTCGCGTTGCCCCTTAATCAATAACGCAATTGGTGGCGCTGCCAAATCATTCAAAGAAACTGGCCAATCCATATCTTCAGGGGTTAGAAGAAAAGCTCCAGCACTTGTTATTTGAGTTATGACTTCTTCCCCACTGCTCTGCTTTATTCGGTCAGCAATTTTGGGAGAAGAATTTAATTCGCCGTAGCGTCCACTAACTATCCGGTCTTTAACTAAGATCGCGCCTAATTCGGCAATCTCATTGCTCCAGAAAATAGAGCCACCTTCGATTGCCGAGAATAATTGTGCCCTTGCTAATAATGCACTCACGCAAGTAACTCCATTCCTTCTCGTAATCTAAAAGCCGATTCAACATCTTCGCGGGTAGGAATTGCGTGGCCATTTGAATCTGCAATGCTCCAAGAAATGCGGAGAACCTTATGAAATCCGCGTGCGCTCAGCCTTTCATTATCCAGTTCCGTATGAAGAAAGTTCATTCCTTGTTTCTCGGCTTTGAATCTTTTGCGCAACTCACTTGGCGGAATCTGTGAATTCAACTTCCAAGCGCAATCTTGGAATCGATGATCTGCTATTTCGCGAGCAAGAATTACTCGGGCTCTAACCGTTGCACTTGATTCACCAAGTTGATCACTTGCCATTTCAACTCGACTTGGTGAATCTACAAAAACGCGGATATCAATCCGGTCTAACAACGGACCAGATAATCTTTGAAGATATCTTCGGATTGCGACTTGCGTACAAGTACAACTTCTTCCGCGCCCGCTGAACTTGCCACAAGGGCATGGATTTGCGGCAAGAACCAACATAAATCTTGCTGGATAAGTTACAGAGCCAACCGCTCTTGAAATAGTTACATTTCCAGATTCAAGTGGCTGCCGGAGTGAATCTAAAACGCCACGCGCACATTCTGGTGCTTCATCAATAAATAGAACTCCTTGATGAGCAAGCGAAGTTGCACCTGGTCGTATTGCATGTGCGCCACCACCAATCATCGCTGGCGCAGTAGTCGTGTGATGTGGGGAAACAAAGGGCGGCAATTTCGAAAGCAGCGCTCGATCTAAGAGTGTTCCCGCAATTGAATGTATTGCAGTAACTTCCAAAATGGATTCATCATCTAATGGCGGGAGAATTGATGGAATTCGTTCAGCCAACATAGTTTTTCCAGTGCCTGGTGGTCCAATGAAAAGTAGGTGGTGTCCACCAATTGCGGCAACCTCTAAAGCCTTACGAGCACCAACTTGCCCCGCGACATCACATAAATCTAAAAGGTAATCATTTTCGCTCAACTCTAAATCTTCTGGAGTTTCTGGGATTTCACCTAGGCGTAAATATCGGAGCGCATCGCCAAGTGAGTTAATTGCAACTACGTCGATTCCAAATACACATTTTGCTTCAGCATAATTTTTAAAGGGAACTAAAGCTCTAACAAATCCGCTCTTCTTCGCTGCGAGAACGGATGGAAGAACGCCACGAATAGCTCGCACTTGCCCATCTAGCGACAGCTCGCCCAGGTAAATGGTGTTACCGATTTCATCTTTTGGTATCAGCCCTTGTGCCATCAAGAGTGCAATCGCAATTGGAAGATCAAATCCTGAGCCACTCTTGGGAAGCCAAGCTGGTGAAAGTGAAACTGTTACTTTCTTATTCGGCCAACTTTCGCCGCTATTTACTAGTGCAGCACGTACTCGGTCTTTAGATTCATTAAGCGCTGCATCCGGAAGACCTAAGAGAACATAGCCTGGAAGGCCATCTGAGATATCTACTTCTACGTCGACCAAGTGCCCGATTAGCCCAGTCAGCGCAACACTTGATGTCATAGCTAGACCCACTTATAGAACCGCAATTCGATAATCAATTTCAAATTTCTCGCCTTTTGAAATCAATACCGCGGCTGCATCAATGCGATATTCAAAACCCCACTTGTGATGAACTGTCAGCCAGGCAAGGGCAAGTCTTTGAAGTCGATAGGCCTTATCTTTGGTAATCGCCTCTAACGGATGTCCAAAGGAGGTACTTGTTCTGGTCTTAACCTCTACGAAGACAACAACTCCATGTTTTGTGATTGCAACTAGATCTATTTCGCCCTCTCGAATTCGCCAATTACGGTCGAGAATTTCGTAATCTTTTCCGACTAAATATTTTGCGACAAAATCTTCGCCCAGCGCACCTATTAATTGTTTTGTTCCCATAGAAGGGTGAGGTTAAATCAATAGCTAATTCGAAAATCCTTGCTTGTGCCCAGATGTGGGCGATAACTAGTTGTTAATAAGTGCTGCGATATTTGCAAAAGACTTTCGATGAATCTCGGTAACGCCTAACTCCCATAGCGCTTTGGTGTGAGCTGCCGTTATGTAGCCCTTGTGCTTTGCTAGGCCATATCCCGGATATTTACTATCTAGTTTCACCATCTCGCGATCGCGATAAACCTTGGCGAGAATTGATGCCGCGCTAATTGAAATTGCGACTTGATCGCCCTTCCAAACTGCGAGGTTTGGAATCGCTAAGCCTTCGATTGCATAGCCATCGGTCAGAACATATTCCGGAACTATCGCCAGCGAATTAACAGCCCGACGCATGCCCTCAAGGTTTGATTTGTGAAGTCCGAAGCTATCTATCTCTTCGACTGATATTTCAATTATCGAATACGCAATGGCTTGATCGATAACAACATCGAATAACTCTTCGCGCAATTTTTCCGAAAGTTCTTTTGAATCGCGTACCTGCGCTAGCTCTGGTGCAAAAGGATCTTTAAGGATTACCGATGCTACGACTAATGGTCCGGCACATGGCCCGCGCCCTGCTTCATCTACTCCCGCAATCACTTTAATTCCCGAAGTGATTAGCGTAGATTCAATATGTTTCATTACTTACTTTTAGTTACGGCTACCTTAGATAAATCGCTGCCGACACTTAAGAATTTCACGTGGTTAAAAGGCCAGACCACAAATGCGGCGCGACCAACAACAGATGAAAGTGGAACCATTCCTTTGTGGATGTCATCAGTATGGAATCGGGAATCAGCGCTAGCTCCACGATGATCTCCCATTACCCAGATGAAACCTTTCGGAACTGTAACTTTAAAGTCGCTATCACTTGGTTTGTTTCCGGTGAAGATATATGGCTCATTAATTGATTTGCCGTTAACAGTTAAGAATCCCTTGGCATCACAGCATTTAACGGTGTCGCCGCCAACGCCAATTGTGCGCTTGATTAAATATTGTTTCGCAGGATCTGGAAGGACTCCAACAGTTACTAAGCCGCTCTTAATGGTTGAGATTACTTTTGGATCGGTGCTTTCTGCGGGTGCACCAAGCCAGCCTGCAGGATCTCGGAAAACTACAACTTCGCCTCGTTTTATATCACTGAAGTAACTTGCAAGTTTATTTACTGCGATGCGATCGCCAATTTGCAGCGTGTTCTCCATCGAGCCGGATGGAATATAGAAGAAATGAATTAGAAAAGTTTTAACAACAACAGATACGACTAAAGCCGCAACTATGATGATTGGAAGTTCGCGAAGTAGCGAACCTTTCTTTGGAGCGCGCACTTAAATTAAACGCACTTAAAAGTTATTTACGCTTCTGGGGTAGCTTCTGGAGTTGCTTCAGCGACCGCTTCAGTTGTCTCAACAATTACAACATCTGGAGTCTCTACAACTTCTACAACTTCTGCGGCTGGAGCTTCAACAACTTCAGCTACTGGAGCGGCTGCAACTACTGGAGCTGCGATAACTTCTTCAACGATGAACTCGCCACCAACGCCACGGCGCTCTTTAATCTTTGATGCCTTACCGCGAAGATCGCGAAGGTAATAAAGCTTTGCGCGACGAACATCTCCGCGACGGACCATTTCATACTTTTCAATTACTGGTGTGTGAATTGGGAAGGTACGTTCAACTCCGACACCGTAAGAAAGCTTACGAATTGTGAAAGTTTCGCGAACGCCTGAACCTTGGCGACGGATTACTAAACCTTGGAAAACCTGGATACGGCTCTTGCTACCTTCGATAACACGAACATGAATCTTGATTTCGTCTCCGGAACGGAAGGTTGGAACATCGGAGCGAAGTGATGCGGCATCTACCGCGTCTAACACGTTCATGGCATTTCCTTTTCTATAGTAAATCTAGAACTAGATTTGGCCGAAGTGTTCTCGGCAGAAGACGTATCTTGCCACAGCAGCCCCTATCCGACCAATTCGTCCCAGATCACCCAATCTCAGAGACGAGCCTTGCGTGCAGATGTGGACCCGCTGCGATGACCATCTCCTTGCCAGCTGGCCCGCCATTTCGACCTGTGACCAAGGCTCCGGCTTCAGTTGCAATCAAACCACCAGCAGCCAGATCCCATTCGTTTAATCCCTTTTCGTAAAAGGCATCTAGTCGACCAGTTGCTACTAAACATAAATCTGCAGCGCCAGCGCCAATACGTCGTAGGTCACGGATTTCCAATAAAAGTTTAGAAACCAACTTTGCTTGCGCTTCGCGATCAGCAACATCATAAGAAAATCCAGTAGCAATTAAAGCGCGATTGAATTCAACTGGGTCATTACATTTTATTTTCTTCCCATTACATGTTGCGCCACCGTCTTTTGTTGCGGCCCAAAGTGAATTAATAGAAGGTGCATAAACAACTCCTACTTGCACGCCTTCACTGTCTTTTGCGGCGATGCTCACATTCCATCCGGCAATTCCGTAGAAGTAATTTACGGTTCCATCAAGTGGATCAATTACCCAGGTAACCCCAGATTTTGTTGGAATCGAAGAACCTTCTTCGCCAATAATTCCGTCATCTGGCCTAGCTTCTAATATCTTTGAGACGATCAATTTTTCACTTGCCAAATCCATCTGAGTCGCAAAATCTATGGCTGAGGATTTCATCTCTAAATCAAAGACATCAGGTCTGGCCATAAGCAACTCCCCGGCTTCTTTCGCAATCGAAATAGCTAGGTCCAGGAGTTCGGCTTTAATTTCGCTCTTCATTAGAGAATTTAACCACTCGTTGCTACCCACTTTTTCTCACCCCCTGTGGCAGAGTTACGCCCGTGAGTGATGAATCAAAGGACCAACTAGCCGAACTGCAACTCGTTGGCCGAATGGCCGATGGTGGTGCTATCGAATTAACTGACGGTTCTGGTGCGAAATATTCATTACCAATTACAGATGCTCTCAAATCAACAGTTACTCAACCAAGGTTGACTTCAGTCGCACCGATTGATGAGCGCCCATCTTTTAGCGTCAAGGAAGTTCAAGCACGACTACGTAGCGGTGAAAGTATGCCGTCAATTTCTAGAACTACCGATTGGTCAATTGAAAAAATTGAGAAGTTTGCTGGGCCGATACTGCAAGAGCGCGCATATGTAATTGACACTGCTCTTAAGTCGAACTTGCGTCGCGAAGCTTCATCACCAATTCTGAGTGAAGCAACCTTTGTTCAACTTTCAAATCATGGCGTAGATATGGAATCTGTCGAATGGAATACCCATCGCAATCCAGATGGCACTTGGAACATCGTTGTTATGTATCCAAACATCGACGGCACTGCCGAAGCGAATTGGAACTTTGAATTAGGAAACCGAATTCTTACCGCCCAAGATGATTCAGCCAGATGGATCGCCGGTGATGCTAAAGAGGCTCGACCTCGAACTGCAACACATGGCTTTATTAATTCCCAAGATCCAACACCGTTTTCACCTTCAACTCCCCCGCCACCTGCCCCAAGACTTGTTGCAGTGCGCGAAGAGATAACTGTTACTGAAATAATTGAAGAAGATGAAGAATATTTTGCCGAAGAGTTAGATATTGAAGTTGTAGATGAATCAGATCCAGTTTCTGATGGTGTTTCAAAGCGGCCAAAGCTGCCATCTTGGGATGACATCATGTTCGGTGGCTCTAAGACCGAGGATGAATAAGCTTTAAATTTCTTGGCTAAGAAGTGGAATATCTACTTCGATTTGATTGCGTCCACCATGGTGCCCAACCATCTTGCTCTCTTCTTTGATGCGAGTTGGGTCAATCAAAATAACTTCCGCATTTGCAATCGCAATAAAGTCGCCCATTCGCTCGCTGCTATCTATCGATACTTCTGGGCCGAATAACTCTGCCGCTATCACTTCTTCCCGGGTATAGATATCAGCTTTCTTTCCCAAAGCTTCGCGCCAAATTGCTACGGTTTCTTCTAGGCCACCTGCGTTTACATACATATGCCGCGCTCTTGGCTCACCGCCAACTAACGAGATGTTCTGCATCAAATTATTATCTTGGCCCAATATTATTTTTTCGCCGACGTTTATCATTCCGTGATCCGCAGTCACCCAGAGCCTGGTTCCCTTTGGAAGTCGATCACGAAGTCCGGTGATCAACTCTGCAACTGTTGCAAGAGCCAGCATCCATTTCTCTGAACCAACACCATCATCATGTCCTGCGGAATCCAAATGATTTATATATACATATGAAAATGCTGGTGACGGCGCCATCGCTTCAACAGTTTTCTCAATTTTTTCAGCGATTTGATTTGCACCTAAATACTCGGCGCCACGAAGCGCTGCTTGAGTAAAACCTGATCCTTCATATCGCTTTGCGGCAATGTGTGAAATCTTTACGCCATCGATAGCGGCGCGCTCGAAAAGTGTTGGGACGCTCTGCCAAATAATTGGATCTACGCGTTCATCCCACTTAAGCGAATTCAATAAGCGGCCTGGTTCACCGCTCCTTGGTACTCGAACGGTGTATCCCAACATGCCGTGAACTCCAGGAAGGGTTCCAGTGCCCAGGGACGAGAGATTTGTCGCGGTTGTCGATGGGAAGTGCGAATCTAATTTAGGAAAACTAGTTAGCTCTTTAAATATTGGAAACTGTGATCCATATTCTTCAATTAATTTTGCGCCCATGCCATCGATTAAAAGAAGGCATTCGCGCTTTCCAGGATTTTCTGAAATTCCAAGTTCATTAACCGTTCCAGAAACTTGGAGGGTGGCGAATATGGAATTCGATAGCGCCGCCAAATTCCGAGGATTCATAGCGCTATCTTGCCCTAACTTTTTTAGCCACAATGCAATTGGCTGATGTAATGTGCGCACGTGATTAAGTATTCGAAGGAAGTTAGCGCCGCCAAGAGTCAAGGCCGCCCCATTGTTGCCCTCGAATCCACAATTATTTCGCATGGTCTGCCCCGTCCAACAAATTTAGAAGTAGCTAAAGAAGTCGAAGCTATTGTCCGCAAAGAAGGTGCGACCCCAGCAACGATTGCAATTATTGATGGTGAAATTTACGTTGGCCTTGAAGAAGATCAATTAATCCGAATCGCGAATGATGACAATATTGTTAAAGCTTCAACTCGTGACCTTGCGATTGTCTGTGCAAATGGCCAAAGTGCAGCTACTACTGTCGCTGCTACATCCCATATTGCAAACCTTGCGGATATCGATGTCTTTGCCACTGGTGGTTTAGGTGGAGTTCATCGTGGCCATCTGTACGACGAATCTGCGGATTTAATCGAATTAGCCAAGACAAAAATTATTGTTGTTTGCGCTGGCGTTAAATCTATTTTGGATGTCGCTGGAACTTTAGAGAGACTTGAAACTCTAGGCATTCCGGTCCTTGGATATAAAACAAACAATTTCCCAGGTTTCTACTTAACTGATTCCGGTTTCAAACTCGAACACCGAGTTGAAAGTTCTGACGATATTGCAAAAATTTGGGGCCTACGTCATGGTCTAAACACTGACGACACCGCAGTCATAGTTGCGAATCCAGTTGTAAACCAGATGGATAAAGCTTTCCATGATCAAATTCTGGAGGCTGGCCTTTTAGCCGCTACCGCCAAATCCATTACTGGTAAGGGCGTAACGCCATTCCTGCTCGAACATTTCCACAGCACCAGTAACGGCGAATCTCTTCGCGTTAATATCGAAATTATTAAATCGAATGCAAAGTTGGCGGCACAAATCGCCTGCGCACTTTAGCGAGCTAGCGCCATGGCTGATCTAAAAATTCTATGCATCGGCGACATCATGTTGGATGTAACAGTTCTTTTAAATCGACCAATCGTTGAAGGTCTGGAGACAAGGGCCAGAATTTCAACACAAGGCGGTGGCGCTGCAGCAAATGTGGCCTCTTGGCTCTCCTATAACAAAACTAGTTCATATCTAGTCACTCGCGTCGGTGACGATTCGGCAGGCAGAACGGTGCTCGCAGAATTGGATGCCTTTGGCGTTGAACATTCAAATAACATCATTCCAAATACCAATACTGGAGTAGTCGTAGTTATAGTCGGGGCCGAAGGCGAACGAACTATGTTTCCCGATTCTGGAGCTAATTCTGGACTCGGTTTAAGTGATCTGCCAGATCTTTCGCAATTTAGCGCTGTTTATCTCTCTGCTTATTCGCTAATTAATGCTGAATCTCGATCTGGCGTACTTGAAATCATCGCTGAAATTAACCGTGCAAATCTGCCAATAATTTTAGATCCGGCAACTGTCGGAGTATTGATGGAAGTGGGCGTTAAAGCTGCGAATGAATGGCTTTCATTTATTGACACCATAATTTTAAATGAAGAAGAATCTCATTTCTTAACTGGAAGCAAGAATCCAGTTGATGCTGCTGCGCAATTACTAAATCATGTAAAAACTGTTGTAATTAAACGTGGATCAAATGGCGCACTCGGACAAACTCAAGGTGGCCAACTTGTTCAAGTTGAAGCACGGAAGACGACTGTGGTGAACACAACAGGAGCCGGCGATGCCTTCGCTGCCGGATTCATTTCAGTCTGGGCTGAGGATGGTTCGCTTATTGATGCTTTGGAATCTGGAACCAACCTTGCAGCCAAATGTGTTGCGCTAGTTGGGGCTAGACCTCTCATTTAAATTTGCGGAACCGAGTCGCTACCAACTAATCAAGCACTTCATTGGCAAGATACGCCACATGGCAAAAACACCCAAAGCCGTTCTCCCAAAACCAGGTGAGAACCCAGGTCGAATAATTGATATCGATGTCTCGCAAGAGATGTCAGAATCATTTCTCGAATATGCATATTCAGTAATTTATTCACGTGCGCTTCCTGATGCACGTGATGGTTTGAAACCAGTACAACGTCGTATCTTGCATCAGATGTCAGATATGGGGCTTCGTCCCGATAAGGGCCATGTTAAATGCGCACGTGCTGTTGGTGAAGTTATGGGTAAGTTGCATCCGCACGGCGATGGCGCAATTTACGATGCCATGGTTCGTATGGCACAGAGCTTCTCAATGAGACTTCCACTAATTGATGGTCACGGAAACTTTGGATCACTAGATGCTGGTCCTGCAGCAATGCGTTACACCGAATCCAGACTTGCAGCCGCCGCAATGGCAATGGTTGATGAGTCAGATGAGAACACCGTTGATTTTGGTTCAAACTACGACGGTCAATTACTTGAACCACAAGTACTTCCTGCTGCATTTCCAAACCTGCTTGTAAACGGTGCTACTGGTATCGCGGTTGGTATGGCTACAAATATGGCGCCACATAACTTGGGCGAAGTAATTGCTGCGACCAAGCATTTAATCGAAAATCCAAAGGCAACTCTTAAGGCCTTAATGAAATTTGTTCCTGCCCCAGATTTTCCAACTGGTGGCGAGATTGTTGGCAAAGAGGGAATCGTCGAAGCCTATGAATCAGGCCGTGGCGCTTTCAAAGTTCGCGCAACAGTTGCAATCGAGAAAGTTACCGCCAGAAAAAAGGGCCTAGTTATTACCGAACTCCCCTACAACATCGGCCCCGAGAAGATTGTTGAAAAGATTGCTGACCTAGTTAAAGCGAAGAAGATTCAAGGCATCTCTGACATCGTCGATCTCTCTGATGGCCAGCAAGGCACCAAAGTTGTTGTTGAACTTAAGAATGGATTTGAGCCAGAAGATGTTCTGGCTAACCTCTTTAAGTTAACTCCGATGGAAGATCAATTCTCAATAAATGCTGTCGCTCTCGTAGGCGGAAAGCCACTAACGCTTGGGCTAAAAGAGTTATTACAAGTATTTATCGATCACCGAATCGAAGTTATTCGTCGTCGTTCAGAGTTCCGTAAGGCGAAGGCCGAGAGCCGATTGAACTTGGTTGATGGTCTGCTTAAGGCAATTATTGATATCGATAAGGTAATCAAATTAATTCGTGCCGCCCAAGATGCACCTGAAGCTAAGGCCGCACTTATCAAGGCCTACAAACTTTCAGATGAGCAAGCAACCTACATTCTAGATATGCCACTTCGTCGTTTAACAAAGCTAAGCAAGCTAGAACTTGAAACTGAACAGAAAGACCTCAAAGCAATTGTTACAAAGCTAAAGGCGCTGCTCTCATCTGAGGAAGCAATTAAGGCCCAAGTTTCACTTGAGCTCGATGAAGTTTCAAAGAACTTTGCAACACCGCGTCGCACTCGTATCGCTTAATAACTAAATGAATGCAATTCAGATCTCCCATGTTGGCGGACCTGATGTTCTTAAAATAGGTGATGTCGAGCGGCCTTCATTGAATAACGACCAGGCTTTAATCGATGTAACGGTTGCAGGCGTTAACTTTATTGATATCTATCACCGTTCTGGAAAGTATCCAATAAACCTTCCCTTCATTCCAGGGGTTGAAGGTGTCGGAACAATTGCCGCGCTTGGTTCGAATTCACCGACAGATTTAAAAGCTGGGATGCGCGTTGGCTGGGTAATGGCAAGTGGCGGATACGCCGAAACTGCAGCTATTCCAGCAAAAACTTTGATTCCAATTCCAGAAGATATTAAAGATGAAGATGCAGTTGCATTATTGCTTCAGGGAATGACGGCTCACTATTTGACTCGCAATACTTTCGAAATTAAACCTGGTGATACCGCGGTAGTTCATTCTGGTGCGGGTGGTGTTGGCCTTCTACTAACTAGATATATCAAAGCACTTGGTGGCCGCGTTATAGCGACCGCCTCTACAGAAGAGAAGCGGGCAATAGCGATTGCAGCAGGCGCTGATCTAGCGATTGGTTATGAAGGATTCTCGGAAGCCGTTAAAAACTTCACAAATGGAATTGGCGCAAACGTTATTTATGATGGCGTAGGAAAAGATACTTTTGACCAAGACTTACTGGCTCTGCGCAGAAGAGGAACCCTGGCTGTTTTCGGAGCCGCGAGTGGCCAAGTTGTGCCAATCGAAATTATGAAAATTTCAGCAGGTTCAATCTTTTTAACGAGACCAACTCTTGCGGATTATGTTGCCGAGCGAAGTGAATTGCTTTGGCGAGCAAATGAAGTATTCGAAACTTTTAGACGTGGTGACATGCAAGTCGCAATTGGTGGCCGCTATCCCCTAGCCGATGCGGCATCTGCACATATGGAATTGGAAGCCAGAAGAACAACAGGGAAACTAATTCTGCAAGTTGCTTAATTATGTGAGCGAAGCCGAACTTGGGACTGACGAACTTCAGCAATATTTGAAGTTCCCATTAAAGCCATTGTGTTGAGAAAGTCTCTGCGCAATAACAAGCAAAAACTATGCGTGCAATTTTTAAAGTTATAACCACAAAATATCCAAAAGCCGAGCTAGTTATCGCATGGAATCAACCAATGCTGCGTATCGATGGTCATTATGTGTTTGGCGCATCAGCTTCGACCAAACGAATTTTGATGTCTCCTTGGAGCGCAGATGTAATCGCAGATTTTGCAGCAAAGATGAGCGATTTAGTAGTCCTTAAGAAGACCATAGGTGTTCCCAACGATTGGGATGTAGATGCCAAGTTACTCTTGTCACTTGTGAAAGCCCGATTGACTGAAGTTAAATAAGTTATTCCTAATTCGGTGCACTAAGATTTTGGCATGACCAATTTATTCGATCCCCTAACTCTTCGCTCCGTTACATTTGAGAATCGTGCCTGGGTTTCACCAATGTGCCAATACTCGGCAAAAAATGGCCTGGCAAATGAATGGCATCGAGTTCACTTAGGTTCACTTGCAAGCGGTAGACCAGGTTTGATTATGGTTGAAGCAACTGGTGTTGTACCTGAAGGTCGTATTTCAATTGGCTGCACATCTATCGAAGATGATGCCCATGCCCAAGCTTTCAAACCAATGATTGATTTTGCGCATACCCAAAATGTGAAGATAGGAATTCAACTGGCACACGCTGGGCGAAAAGGTTCAACTATGTTGCCTAGCGATGATCACTTGATGGCATCGATTTCAGAGGGTGGCTGGGAATGTGTTTCAGCATCGGCGATCGCGTACCACGGCTATGCCGAACCTCGCGAAATTACAATTCCGGAAATCAACGAACTAAAAGTTAAATTTGTTGAAGCGGCAAAGCGTGCAATCGCAGTTGGGTTTGATGTCATCGAAGTTCATGCCGCCCACGGATATTTATTCCACCAGTTCTACTCCCCGGTTTCCAATAAGCGAAGCGATGAATATGGCGGCGATTTTGCTGGACGCACCAAGTTCTTACTTGAAACTGTCGAAGCAGTTCGCAAGGCAATCCCAAATACGGTTCCATTATTCGTACGAATCTCAGCGACTGACTGGGTTGAAGATGGTTGGAATTTAATCGATTCAGTTGAACTTGCTGCAAAGCTAAAAGCCTTGGGCGTTGACTTAATTGATGTTTCAACTGGTGGAAATATTCACAATGCACCAATCAAGCCAGCACCAGGCTTCCAGGTTCCATTCGCAACAGCGATTCGAAGTGAAGTTGGAATTCCAACAACTGGAGTTGGCCTAATTACTGAGCCAGATCAAGCCCAACATTTGATTGAATCTGGAGAAGTTGATGCTGTATTTCTGGCAAGAGCAATGCTTAGAAATCCACGATGGCCACTTTATGCAGCAGAAAAACTTGGCGTAAAGATCGATTGGCCAGAACAGTTAGAACGTGGTCGAACTATTTAATTACTTTATTGGTTTCAGGCCTTTAGCAATTTTGAGAAGTTCTTCATAGGTAAAGCCAGATACCAGTACTTCAACTTCAGTGCCGTGCAATCTCTTGGTAGCCGGAACTTTCCACATGGCGTAACCACCATAGTTATGGATATCGGAAGTCTTGCAGTTCTTCCACTCTTTCTTCTTTGCTGGGTCACAAAACGCAACAATCGCGGCTTTGTTCCCATTAATTTTCACACTTGCAACCTTCACGCCAAGTCCAGGATTCGAGCACTTCACAGCTGAATCTGTCTCTAGAAATTGAATCGAGCGATCCTCGCCATAAATTGCCGCAAGCCATTGTTCGTTTTTTGAACCACAGGATTGCAAAGAAAATGATCGTGGCAATAAATCTCCGACATATGTGGGTTGGAGAATTTGATAGCTGACACCGGTTTGGGCGTCCTGATACTTATTTCCTGATCCCATTGCAATTGCCGAATTTGGGAAAAGCAGGGATGAAGCGAAGAGCAGAACTAGAAGTTTCTTAAGCATCAATTCGATCGCGTGCGATATCAGCAGTTGAAATAAATTCTTTGCGAGGTGCAACTTCATTGCCCATAAGCAGTTCAAACATCGCTTCTGCGGCGTTGGCATCCTTCATTGTGATTCGACGTAGGGTGCGGTGTTCTGGATCCATTGTGGTCTCACGAAGCTGATCAGCATCCATTTCACCAAGACCTTTGTAACGTTGGATTGGTTCTTTCCAACGCTTTCCGGCCTTTGTTAAATCTGCAGTCATCTTCTTCATCTCATCATCTGAATATGTGTAATGAACTTCCCCGCGCTTTCCGCCGACAACTTCAATACGGTGCAGAGGTGGCATAGCGGCAAAAACTCGTCCATCTTCGATCAATGGGCGCATGTAACGTGAAAGTAAAGTAAGAAGAAGGCAACGAATGTGTGCGCCATCAACGTCGGCATCGGACATCAGAATAATTCGACCATATCGAGTGTCATCTAGTTCGAAGGAGCGACCAGAGCCAGCGCCAATAACCTGAATGATTGAGGCACATTCATTGTTCTCAAGCATTTGAGAAAGTGAGGCTTTCTGAACGTTCAATATCTTGCCGCGAATTGGCAGAATTGCTTGGAATTCTGAGTTACGAGCTGCCTTTGCAGTACCCAAAGCTGAGTCGCCCTCGACGATGTAGAGCTCGGTGCGATCAGTGTCATCTGATCGACAATCTGAAAGTTTGGTTGGAAGTGATGAACTTTCCAAAGCATTTTTGCGGCGCTGAATATCTTTGTGAGCTCGAGCTGAGATACGAGTTCTAGATGCCCCAGCGACTTTCTCCAGGATCATCTTGCCGGTTGCTTTATCAATTCGCTTTGTTGTTGCGAAGAATTTCTTCATCTCTTCAGCGACAACTGCGGCAACAATCTTTGTGGCTGCAGCGGTTCCTAAAACTTCCTTGGTCTGGCCTTCAAATTGTGGCTCAGACATCCGAACGGTCACAACTGAAGTTAAGCCCTCAAGAACGTCATCCTTGATTACATCAGCTTCATTGTTCTTAAGTGTCTTTGTTGCACGAAGGGCATCATTAAATGCCTTTGTAATTGAACGCTCGAACCCTTGAACGTGAGTTCCGCCCTTAGGAGTTGAAATAATATTTACAAAGCTCGACATGGTGTTCTCGTAACCATTGCCCCATTGCAGTGCGATGTCGACGCCCATTTCACGATTTACTTCAGTAGGCATCATGTGGCCTTTTTCATCGAGAACAGGAACTGTCTCGGTGTATTCGCCAGAACCAGTAAGGCGAATTACTTCACCGATTGGATCATCAGGGCGCAAGAATGAACAGAACTCAGAGATGCCGCCCTTATGGAAAAACTTCTCAGAACTCTTAGCCTTTGTGCGGTTGTCATCAACTGTAAGAGTTAGACCAGGAACTAGGTAAGAAGTTTGGCGCGCACGAGCGTAAATATCCTCGATTGCAAGCTCGGCCTCTTTTAAGAAAATCTGACGATCTGCCCACCACTTAATTCTGGTGCCAGTAACTTTCGCACTAACTTTTCCGATTACACGAAGTCCAGAGCTTTCAGTAAATGAAGCCTTAGGGCCATCGCCATCAAAGATACCTGCGTTACCGCGTTGGAATGACATCCAATAAATTTTTCCATTACGATCAACTTCAACATCAAGACGAGATGCAAGTGCGTTTACAACTGATGCGCCTACTCCGTGCAAACCACCAGATGCGGCATATGAACCGCCACCGAATTTTCCGCCGGCATGCAATTTAGTCATAACAACTTCAACACCAGTAAGTCCGGTCTTTGGTTCTTTATCTACAGGAATTCCACGACCATCATCATGAACTTCAACCGATCCATCTGATTCCAAATTAATTTCAATATTTTTGCAATGACCTGCAAGTGCTTCATCTACTGAGTTATCAATAATTTCCCAGAGACAGTGCATAAGTCCACGTGAATCTGTTGTACCGATATACATACCTGGACGTTTGCGAACTGCATCAAGGCCTTCTAAGACGGCTAGATCTTTGGCGTTATAGCCATTCTCTGTTGTTGATTCGAGATCGTCGGTAGCCACGGAGATGAAGGTTATCTTGTGAGGGGTGATTTTGATGGTTGATTGCAAGCACTTTGCAAAAGAATTTTATTTCAGGGCATTTACAGGAAATTATGTGGGATTTATGACACGCCCGAGCGTGAATTTAGATATTTTAATGAGCGGGGAATAAACCTTTCATGGTTTGATGTTCCCCTACACAAGAGTTACTAACCGAAGTAGAAGGAGCGAAATGACCGAGCAATTGATTCTCGAAACCACACCGCTCAATGCCGTCGATCGTTGCGATCGCTGCGGAGCCCAAGCATATGTACGTGCAGTACTGCTAAATGGTGGCGAGCTCTTGTTCTGTGGACATCACGCTAAGGAATATGCTGAAAAGCTAAAGCCGGTTGTAAAAGTGATTCAAGATGAGACTGACAAGCTAACTGCAGTTTCTTCAGACTCTAATTAATTTACTTTCCTAAACCTTCGTCGGCCACAAATTTATCTTTGTGTGAGCCATCGCAAAAAGGCTTCTCTTTTGAAAGCCCACAGCGACAGAGCGAGAAATCTGATTTAGTTTCAATCACATTTCCATCTGCATCAATGATCTCTATGGTTCCCTTCACGCGAATGGAACCGTTCTCTTTAATACGAATTTGAACTTTATCGTTTGCGTTTTCGCTCATTTAAATTCTCGCTCTTAATCTAGGTAATCGCGTAGGACTTGTGAACGAGATGGGTGACGCAACTTCGACATCGTCTTTGATTCAATTTGGCGGATCCGCTCACGTGTAACGCTGTAAACCTTGCCAATTTCATCAAGCGTCTTTGGTTGACCATCGGTAAGACCAAAGCGCATTTTTACTACGCCAGCTTCACGTTCTGACAGAGTTCCTAGAACTGAGTGAAGTTGTTCTTGTAGCAATGTAAATGAAACCGCATCGGCAGGAACAATTGCTTCTGAGTCTTCGATTAAATCTCCGAATTCAGAGTCGCCCTCTTCGCCAAGTGGGGTGTGAAGCGAGATTGGCTCGCGGCCATACTTCTGAACTTCAACAACCTTTTCAGGTGTCATATCAAGTTCTTTAGCAAGCTCTTCTGGTGTCGGTTCGCGGCCAAGATCTTGAAGCATCTGACGTTGAACACGTGCAAGTTTGTTAATGACTTCAACCATGTGAACCGGAATACGAATTGTTCTTGCCTGGTCAGCCATCGCACGAGTAATCGCCTGGCGAATCCACCAAGTTGCATATGTCGAGAACTTATAACCCTTTGTATAGTCGAACTTCTCAACTGCACGGATTAGTCCCAAGTTACCTTCCTGAATTAAATCTAGGAACAACATGCCACGGCCGGTGTAACGCTTTGCTAGCGAAACTACGAGACGAAGGTTTGCTTCAAGCAAATGGTTCTTTGCGCGCTTGCCATCAAGGACTAATTGCTCAAGTTCGCGCTTATATTTCTTATCAATCTTCTTCTCGTTCTTAATGATTTCTTCGGCAAATAGCCCAGCTTCAACCCGAAGTGAAAGATCAACTTCCATCTCAGCATTTAGAAGTGGCACACGACCGATAAGTTTTAGGTAATCCTTAACTGGGTCCGCAGTAGCACCGGCAGTCAGAACTGTTTGTACAGGTGCGTCATCTTCTTCAGAATCTTTAATTGTGAACGCGTTCTCTTCGTTCTGAGATTCTTCAGCGACATTTACTACGCGAATCTCGCTCTCTTTCTCTTCTTCAATAATCTCTTTAACTTCTTCAACAAGAGTTTCGAGATCTTCTAATTCAATTTCCTCTAATTCAACTTCTTCGCCATCGATCTTGGTGACAATTGGCTTGCCGGGCTTGCCTTCTGCAACTGGCTTAACGCCGAGTGCTGCAAGTCGTTTCGCTTCTAGTTCAGCTTTAGTTGGAAATAATTTCTTTCCTGATGGTGCAGGTGCAGCTTTCTTTGTAGTTTTAGTAGCTGCTGCTAATTTTTGTGCCTCTAATTCAGCTTTAGTTGGAAAGCGACGAGGACCGGCTGATTTCTTAACAATCTTTTTTGGTGCAGCTTTCTTTGCAGTCTTCTTAACAGCGGCTTTCTTTGCAACAACTTTTTTGGTTGCAGCTTTTTTCACTGTCTTCTTACTGCTTGCGCTATTTTTGTGCGCACGAATTCCAGCCACAATTCATCCTTTGGTTTGTCTGGCCTCTGTTCGGACCAGCGAAACTTGCTTGGCTATATTATAAATTGTCCACAGCCCTTTTTGCACATCAGGAAACGCTAGTTACTTACTGGAATTTGCCTTCAGTCCAATTGCGAGCGCATCTTTGAGCACGCTACCTACTGCTTCGACCTCAATAAGGAAGCCATCGTGGCCAAAAGGTGAGGAAATCGTCACCAAAGGCAGGGCGGTTGGAGTTAGCTCGGCTATCTCTTCCTGCAACCTGGGCCAGAAAAGACGATCAGAATCAATCGAGATTATTACTACCGGAATCTTTATTGTGGCTAGGGCTTCTGCAACTCCCCCACGATCTCGGCCAACATCATGCGAATTCATCGCTTCGGTAAGGGCGATATAGGTATTGGCATCAAATCTTTTAGCCAACTTATCTGCTTGGTGGTCTAAATACGATTCAACTGCATAACGTCCAGTGTCATCACCTTGAAGTTCACGACCAAAGCGAACATCCATCTCGGTCTCTGTGCGATACGTAAGGTGGGCAATTCGACGAGCAATCCCCATTCCCTCGGTTGGACCTTGGTCCTGTTCGTAATAGTCACCGTTGTTGAAATGTGGGTCAGATTTGATTGCGCGAATTTGAATTGATGCGGCGCCAATTTGATCGCCAGTAGCAACGGCAGATGACCCAATGGTGCAGATTGCATTAACGCGAGTCGGATGTGTGATCGCCCATTCGAGTGCTCGCATGCCACCTAGTGATGGACCTACCGACAAGATGTAATGCGAAATTCCGAGTGCATCTGTTAGCGCAAGTTCGGCCGCCACCATGTCGCGAATTGTTACCGTTGGAAATCTTGATCCCCAACGTTTCCCATCTGGTGCAAGTGATGAAGGTCCGGTACTCCCCTGACATCCACCAATTACATTTGGGCAGATAATAAAATATTTATCAGTATCTAGTGGAAGTCCTGGGCCAACCATTGATGGCCACCATCCGGGAACATCTGACCAACCAGTTAGCGCATGGTTAACCAGAATTGCATTATTGCCCGCGGCATTTAACTTTCCCCAAGTTTGATAAGCAATTGTTGTATCTAAAAGCTTTTCGCCAGACTCAAGTTCAAGGTCACCGATTTTTAGGAATTGCCGATCACCAGGGTCATGGCTTTCAAGCCAAGCCCCAGTGATATGACAATTACAGCCAGATTCCATGAAGTTAGTTTCGCAGATTAATTATTTAGCTGCGGCGAAACCATCGGTGATATCAGCCTTAATATCCTCGATGTTCTCGATTCCAACAGAGAGTCGGATTAAACCTGGAGTTACGCCAGCGGTTAATTGTTCTGCCGGTGAAAGTTGTGAGTGTGTTGTTGATGCTGGATGAATTACCAACGAACGCACATCACCAATGTTTGCTACGTGTGAATGCAGCTTTAGCGCTTCAACAAACTTCTTACCCGCTTCGATTCCACCCTTGATTTCAAAGGAGAGAACTGAGCCAGAACCAGTCGGCGCATACTTTGTAGCCAACTTGTTCCATGGTGATGACGGAAGTGATGCGTAGTTAACCTTTTCAACTTGTGGTTGCTTCTCAAGCCAGGTGGCTAGTGCCTTTGCATTCGAAACATGGCGCTCGATACGCAGTGAAAGAGTTTCAAGTCCTTGTGCCAATAACCAGGCGTTAAATGGACTAACTGCAGCTCCCATATCGCGAAGCAGAGTCAAGCGAATCTTGAAGATGTAAGAAAGGTTTGCACCAAAGGCTGAACCAACGCCAAGTGCTTGCGCATAAACCAGGCCGTTATAACTTGGATCTGGTTGATTGAATCCTGGGAAGCGATCTTTGTGCTGGGCATAATCGAACTTACCTGAATCAACAATTGCACCAACGACTGAGTTTCCGTGACCAGATAAGAACTTCGTTGCTGAGTGAACTACAACGTCAGCACCATGTTCGATTGGACGAATAGTAAATGGTGTTGCAACAGTGTTATCCACGATAAGAGGGACACCATTCTTATGTGCAATATTTGCAACAGTTTCAATGTCCAGAACATCATTCTTTGGATTAGCAATTGTTTCACCAAAGAAGGCCTTGGTATTTGGCTTTACTGCTGCTTGCCATGAAGCCGGGTCATCTGGGTTTTCTACGAATGTTACTTCGATGCCAAACTTTGGAAGTGTGTAGTGGAACAAATTATAAGTTCCGCCATAAAGACTTGGTGAAGAAACGATGTGATCGCCGGCTTCGGCAACGTTTAACACAGCATATGTAGTTGCCGCAGAACCTGATGCAACTAGAAGCGCAGCAACGCCACCTTCGAGTGAGGCAATACGTTGTTCTACTGCATCTTGAGTTGGGTTCATGATGCGCGTGTAAATATTTCCTAATTCAGCAAGGCTAAAAAGATCAGCCGCATGCTTGGTGTCGCGGAATTGATATGCAGTTGTTTGATACAACGGCAATGCACGTGCGCCAGTTGTTGGATCAGGAACTTGACCGGCATGAACTTGACGAGTTTCAAATGAAGCTTTATCTAATGAAAATGACATTACAGACCTCCCAGAAAATAAGGGGGTAGCGTTTTTTATTCGTTACCCACGCTTGCCAATTGCAATTTGCAACTGACCTGGTCTTCACCCGGAGCACCCCACCGTGGTGGAGGGTTGCCGTCCAGTAAGCCGGGGCTAAAACCTGGAACTCGTGACCTTGGCGAAATTGTAAATAACTAAATGCGAGATGTCTAATTGCTAATAGTTTGCAGCGAGCGTGATGAACTGCGCCAACGCCTTGGAATATTCATCGAAATTAGGGCCGGGGTTTAGGTACTCGTCTACAAGCAGATCGGCACGATTTTCTAACATGATCGAGGTGACCCGAGGATTGCTCTGATAGAAATCCAATGGAACATAGGTTCCGGCATATGGCTGATTTAGAACGCTCTCGCCAAAAATTGCGAACTGCGATTGGGCAAGTTCAACCAACCCACTTGGCGTATGAAATGAATCAGTGCCAATGCAAACTGGCGGCCGGGCCTGGCCATGATTGACTGCATTTGGGTGTTGTTCATTTCGATAAGAATGAAAATCAATAATCAAAACCTTGCCGTGTTCACTTAACTTTGTTGTAACTAACTCGGTAAGTGCCTTGGCATATGGAAGGTAGTAGTTAGCTATTAGCTGACTTGAATCAAAATTAGGTTCGCGAAGTTGCTCGCCCTTTGAACTCTTTAAATAGACCGCGCCCATTCCAACCTGATTCATAATCTCGCGCTCATCTGGAAAGCGTTCTGGATCTATTACTAGCCTGGAGTACTTATTAATAAAGAGAGTTGGTGGGCTGACTAAATTTGCTGTGGCATGCAGGACCATTTCAGCAGTTAGCGAATCGGTCATCTCATCTAACTCGGATTCAAGATCCGCATCACCTAATAAAATGCCGCCTCGAACTTTCTCTGGAATATATCTAGCAGAGTGCGGAACATGAATAATTAAATGTGAAGTTGGATGCCCTGCAATTACTTCAAAGTTATCTGCCACTAAAGGCGACCAGCCTCGTGGACTCGTTTTAGGAACTCTTTTGTTTCTGGTTGCTTTGGCGCCTCGAGAATCTGAGATGGGGTTCCCCATTCCAAAATTTTCCCATGGTGCAAGAAACAAACTTCATCAGCAACTTGCTTTGCGAAACCCATTTCATGAGTAGCTAAAACCATTGTCATGCCTTCAATTTTTAGGTCTCGAACAGTCGATAGAACTTCGTTAACTAAGACCGGATCCAACGCAGATGTAATCTCATCCAACAATAAAAGTCTTGGTGCAACTGCAATAGATCTAATGATTGCCACCCGTTGCTGTTGGCCACCACTTAGTCGATCTGGATAATTCTCGGCCTTGTCATGCAAGCCGAAGCGATCCAATAACTTGTAGGCATTTTCGCGGGCAAGCTCTCTTGAAATCCCCTGAACTTTCATCGGGGCCAAGGTGATGTTGTCGATTACTTTCATGTGTGGAAAGAGATTGAAGGATTGAAAGACGATACCTAGTTTGCGGCGGACCTTATCTACATCAGCACCAACCGCGGTTATATCTTCGCCATCTAAAACTATTGAGCCATCGTCGATTTGATCGAGCAAATTTATACAACGAAGTAGCGTTGATTTACCAGAACCAGAGGAGCCAATAAATACTGTCGCGGTGTGAACCGGCACGGTAAATGAAATATCTTCGAGAACAACTTCTGAGCCATATGACTTCCGTAATTGTTTAACTTCGAGAACTGGTTGGCTCATGCGACACCAGTCGCATTCTGACGTTCGATAGATCGGCGAAGTGTGCGATCAGTAAATCGGGTAAGTGGAATGGTCACAAGAAGGAAGATAATTGCGGCCATTACATATGGCGTGTAATTAAAACTTCGGCTACTTGCAATCTGTGCCGCCCGAACCGCATCTGTAACACCGAGAATTGAAACCAGACCAGTGTCCTTGATAAGTGCTACTAAGTCATTCAATAGCGGAGGTGTGACTCTTCTAAATGCTTGTGGCAGTACGACATAGCGCAGGCTTTGGAAATGGCTTAAACCTAGCGATCTTGCTGCGGCGCGCTGGCTTGGATGAATTGTCAGGATTCCGCTTCGAATTACTTCTGCAACATATGCGGTGTAAGTAATTATCACTGCAATGGTTCCTAAAATTAAAACGTTATTAGTCAAGCCTTGAATCCGAAGCGCTGGGATCCCAAAACCGACTAGAAGGATTACCAACAACATCGGGATTCCGCGGAAGACATCTACATAAAGCGTCGCCAATATTCGAAATGGTGCCAAAGCTGGAGATCTTGAAGTTCTAATTAGAGCGATACTTAAACCAAGAATCGCAACACAGGTTGATGCAATGAGGGTAAGAGTTATGTTTGTGCCAAAGCCGAGAATTATTTTCGGTAGAACTTCAACGCCATATGCCCAAGCGAAGAATGTGTCAGATAATGATTTCCAGCCCGGTGATGTGACTGCGATTAAAGCAAGTCCCCCAATTACAACAATGCTGGAGGCGACAGCAATTATTGAATTTCGGAAATTGCGGGTTTTGCGCGCTGCGCGCCTTGCGATTTCAAGTTGGCTCGGAACCCAATCCCCACCAAAGTTATAGGGCGCCGCACCTGAATCTGATTCAGATGGACGCCCCATGTCATTACTCATATTAGGTTGGAGATTACTTTAAGAACGACGCTCCTGCAGCAGAAGTTAGCCACTTATTAGTGATCTTTTCCAATTCACCGCTCTTGCGAACAGCTTCTAGCGCGTTAGTAACGCAGGCTGTGATTGGGCTGTCCTTAGCAAGAAGTAGTCCGGCACCTTCATCAGCTGAACTTGAGTTCTCAAGTTGGCCAACAATGATTCCATTCTTAATTTCAGCAGCAGATAGGTAGAAAGCTGTTGGTAGATCAACAACGAAGCCATCGATCTGACCATTCTTAAGTGCAGCAACACCAGCAGCATTGTCATTGAAAACTTGTGGCTTTAAGCCAAGTACATTTTCAACGGCATCTAGCGATGTAGTACCAACAGCGGCGCCGATCTTTGGATTAGCGGCCTTGATATCTGCGATTGAAATTGCGCCAGCAATCTTGCTTCCCTTGAAGGAGACGATTGATTGGTTTGACTTGTAATAAGAAGATGAGAAGTCAACAACCTTTGCGCGTTCTGCAGTAATTGAATATTGCTGAATGTTGAAGTCGAAAGTCTTTGGTCCTGGAGCGATTGCGCCATCAAATGTGGTGCGAACCCACTTCACGTTTTCATTCTTGTAACCAAGTTCAGTCGCAACTGCGTAAGCAACTGCAGCTTCAAATCCTTCGCCTGATTCTGGCTTATCGTTTAGAACCCAAGGTGAATATGCAGGTTCACCAGTTGCGATTGTTAAAACCTTTGGGGTAACTGTTGAAAGTGCGCCAGCCTTGCAATCAGCAGAAGCTGAAGCAGACTTGCTATCGCCTGAAGAACCACAGCTTGTTAGCAGCAGGGCTGCAATTGCTAGCGGCGTAATTAACTTAAGTTTTTTCATTCTTTTCGCCCTTCACTTCTTCTATTTGTTACAACATTGGGATTCCCCGAATTCGGGAATTCTAAAGAAGGCTGGTTGCTGGTGTCTAGTTGTGTTCGCGCCAGGCCGAGGTAATAGGCAATCTTCGATCTTTACCAAATGCCCGCTTGGAAATCTTGGTTCCTGGTGGATATTGGCGACGCTTGTATTCAGCGGCATCAACCATGCGAATAACTTTCGTCGCAAGCTCCAAATCAAAACCCGCTGCCAGGACTCCGGCAAGACCTAAATCTTGGTCAATATAGATATGAAGTATTTGATCGAGAATTAAATATTCGGGTAATGAGTCTGTGTCTTTCTGGCCAGGTCGAAGTTCTGCGCTTGGCTCTTTTGAAATCGAATTAACTGGAATAGGTGGCGTTTGACCATTCTTAATTGCCTGATCATTGCGCCACTTTGAGAGCGCCCAAACTTCAGATTTAAATAGATCTTTAATTGGAGCATATCCCCCGACCGCATCGCCATACATTGTTGAATATCCGACCGCTAGCTCTGATTTATTTCCGGTTGCTAAAACTAAATGGCCCTCTTGATTGGAAAGCCCCATTAAAGTCGTTCCGCGAACTCGGGCTTGAACATTCTCTTCAGCCAATCCAGTTAATCCGAGTTGAGATAAGAAGGTAGAAACCATTGGCTCGATTTCAATAACTCGATAATTAACTCCGAGGTTCTTCGCAAGTTCGGCAGCATCGGTTAGTGAATGATCTGATGAATATCTGCTTGGCAACCCGACACCAAATACTCTCTCGGCTCCGATTGCATCGGCAGCAATTGTTGCGACAAGTGCAGAATCAATGCCGCCAGATAGTCCAAGAATTACGCTCTTGAATTTGTTCTTCTCAACATAGTCGCGAAGTCCAATAACCAGGGCCTGCCAGGTTTGAGATAAGTCGCTCATGGGATGAGCAATGCCGTGAGTTATTTTTTCATATGCCAAAAGTGGGACATCAGTAATAACAACATCGGGTGTGGAGGTTCGAAGGCGAAGATCTAAATCAACCACCATTAGACCATCGAAAAATTGTGGGGCTCTAGCGACGATGTCGCCATTTGCAGTTGCGACGATGCTGTCGCCGTCAAATACCAAATCATCTTGGGCACCAGTCATATTTACATATGCAAGTGGGGCACCTATATCTTTTGCACGTTTTCTAACTAGCTGCTGTCGAACATCTTCTTTAGCTCGCTCGAACGGGCTGCCATTTGGCACAAGAACTAAGCCAGGTGTTCGGGCTTTGAGTTCGGCGACGGGGCCGTCATCAACCCAAATATCTTCACAAATTGCAATTCCAATATCTACGCCATGAAAGCGCACAACTAAAGAGCGGTCGCCTGCTACAAAGTTTCGGAACTCATCAAAGACGCCATAGTTTGGCAGATGATGTTTTACGTAAGTAGCTACAACTTCACCGCGATAAACCAGAGATACTGCATTCTGCGGTTTCTGTTCTGCGCTGCCATCTAAATATCCGATGACTGTAAGAATTTCACCAAAGCCTTGATCCTCTAATCGGTCTGCGACATCGAGAACTGCAGCTTTGCTTGCACTGCGAAATGTCTGGCGAAGCGCCAAATCCTCAACTGGATAACCAGTCATAACCATCTCGGGAAAGAGCAGAACATTTGCGCCAGCAGCACTTGCCTTGGCGGCGTACTCACAAATTAATTCGCTATTCCCAGTTAGATCACCGAGCGTTGGGTTGATTTGCGCAAGGGCAATACGGAGTTGACCGATAGCTAGGCCGCCATTATTTCCCATGCGGCTAGCCTACCTGCACAACTATTGGTTACACTTTCCGATAGTTCAGATAGCGACCAGGGACCGAAATCCGGCTTTGAGTTCGCTAACTTTGAATCCAGGAGCCTTGCATGTCTCTTAATAATCGAATTTCTATCTCGGATCTTGCTGCCTATAAAAAGCGCGGCGAAAAATGGGCGATGCTCACCTCATACGAACAGATGACTGCCGAGATTTTTGATGAAGCCCAAATCCCAGTTCTCTTAGTTGGCGATTCAGCAGGCAATAATTTCTTTGGGGCGGCCGACACCATCCCAGTAACCGTTGATGAATTAATCCCTCTAGCTCGGGCCGTTGTGAATGCGACATCGCGTGCAATGGTTGTGGCCGACTTTCCATTTGGTTCATATGAAAGTGGACCGGACGCAGCACTTGCTACTGGCATTAGATTTTTTAAAGAGGCTAAAGCCCAAGCCGTTAAATTAGAGGGCGGCGCACGCGTTGTGCCCCAGATAAAAAAACTTATCGAATCCGGAATTCCAGTGATGGGCCATCTTGGATTGACCCCACAATCTGTACATGCCCTCGGCGGCTTTAAAGTTCAAGGTCGAGGCGATGATGCGGCGCGAATTTTGGCTGATGCCAAAGCCCTTGAAGCAGCTGGAGTATTTGCTCTAGTTCTGGAATTAGTCCCAGAAGAATTAGCAGAACAAATTACTAAAGAGCTTTCGATTCCAGTTATTGGAATTGGCGCAGGAGCCAAATGTGATGCCCAGGTATTGGTCTGGACTGACTTAATGGGAATTACTAAGGATGCACCTAAGTTGGCCAAGGCCTATCGAAACCTTCGAATTGAGATGCTAAATGCTGCCAAAGAGTATGCAAGTGATGTTTCTTCTGGGCAATTCCCTGGACCAGAGCAAACTTTTCACTAGTTATTAACTAGATTAGCGCCGTGCTTAAAAAGATCGCGGTCGATATCTCCCCACTTCGCAATTATCCAGATTTCAGACGCCTCTGGTCTTCGGGTCTAATTAGCTATTTCGGCTCGATGATTACTTATGTCGCTCTCCCCTTCCAAATTAAAGAGCTAACCAACTCATATATCGCGGTTGGGCTTATGGGCGCCGTTGAATTGATTCCGCTAATCATTTTTGGGCTTTATGGCGGGGTCCTGGCAGATCGAGTCGATCGTCGGAAGATGATTTTCATTACCGAATTCGCCTTAATGATTATGACTTTCTCACTCTTCATAAATTCCCAATTGGCAAAGCCCAGCTTGCTCTGGATTTATATCGTGGCTGGATCCTTCGCCGCACTTGATGGATTACAAAGACCAAGTGCCGATGCGATTTTGCCAAGGTTGGTTGGTCATGATGATCTGCCTTCTGCAAGTGCCCTGATGTCGTTGCGTTGGCAGACCGGAGTAATCACAGGTCCAGCCCTCGCGGGCATCTTGCTTGCAACAACCGGTATCGGAACTGCCTACTTAGTTGATGTAATTACTTTTGCAATCTCATTGATATTTATTGCTCGCGTTAAATCTGTAAAACCAACAAGTAAAGAATCTGCGCCAACAATTAGTGCAATGGTCGAGGGTATTAAATACGCAACCTCTCGCAAAGACCTACTGGGCACTTACTTGGTGGACCTCGCGGCCATGTTCTTCGCAATGCCAAATGCACTCTTCCCATTCTGGGCTGATCAATTAGATGCCACTTGGGCCCTTGGACTCTTCTATTCCGCCGGAACAATCGGTTCAGTTTTAGTAACTCTTACAAGTGGTTGGATAAAAAATTATCATCACCATGGGCGAGCAGTTTTTATTGCAGCACTTGGTTGGGGTGCAGCCATTGCCATGGCCGGAGCCACCAATTCACTCTTTCTAATTCTGCTTTTCTTGGCACTCGCCGGTGCATCCGACATGGTCAGTGCACTCTTCCGAGGAGCAATTTGGAACCAGTCAATCCCGGACGAACTTCGTGGCAGATTGGCAGGTATCGAATTACTTTCTTACTCAGTAGGACCACTTGGTGGCCAAATGCGTGCCGGTACATTCGCTGCTGTTACTAATTTGCGGACTTCAGTAATAAGTGGTGGCTTGCTCTGCATCGGTTTTGTGTCGATTGCGGCCGGCGCACTGCCCAAATTTAGAAAATATGACGCCAGAACCAACCAATTTGCCGTCGAACAACGAAAAATTCGGGCCGAAAGTGCTAATTTGGCAAAAAATTCGGAAACTGATCAGTAATTTTTATAAATATCTTCCAAAATTGCGAAAATAATTTGCAGAAATGCATAAAAAAATATAAAAATAATGTTGCGACACGCAGGTAAAAAATCACTCAAAATAGTGGAAAGTTTTTGCATTTGATGACACGCTTATCCATGAACAGGTTCGGTGACGGATCGAACTATTCTGATTAGGAGATGTACATGGCCGCAGCTAAGAAATCTGCACCAAAGCGTCGCAAGAAGGCAGCTGCTAAAACAGCAGCACCAAAGAAGCGTCGCAAGAAGGCAGCTGCATCAGCAGCAGCACCAAAGAAGCGTCGCAAGAAGGCAGCAGCTAAGAAGGCTGCTCCAAAGCGTCGCAAGAAGGCAGCAGCTAAGAAGGCTGCTCCAAAGCGTCGCAAGAAGGCAGCAGCTAAGAAGGCTGCTCCAAAGAAGCGTCGCAAGAAGGCAGCAGCTAAGAAGGCTGCTCCAAAGAAGCGTCGCAAGAAGGCAGCAGCTAAGAAGGCTGCTCCAAAGCGTCGTAAGAAGGCAGCAGCTAAGAAGGCTGCTCCAAAGAAGCGTCGTAAGAAGGCAGCAGCTTCAGCAGCTGCTCCAAAGCGTCGTCGTCGTAAGAAGGCTGCTGCAAAGTAGTTTTTCTCGAAAAAGCCCCGCGGTGAAAACCACGGGGCTTTTTCATTTTACAAATCTTTTATAAATTCATCTCTTAGCTTTGTTGAAAGCCGATCAAATATTTTTGCTAACTCTTCTTGATCCTTCACATTCAAATTATCAACGAATCTATTTCGAACACTTGCAACATGATCTGGGGCGGCCTTAACAATTGCCCGCCAACCTTTCTCGGTCATCACAGCAAATGATCCTCGTTTATCTTCGGTGCAAACTTCGCGGCGAACCCAACCCGCCTTCTCCATAACTTTCATTCGATGTGAGAGTCGACTCTTCGAGAGCATTGCAATTTCAGCGAGTTCGGTCATCCGCATCCGGCGATCAGGGGCATCTGATAATTGGGCCAAGACTTCATAATCGGCCATAGATAAATCATGGCCATCTAGGTCTGCATCAAGTGCTTCAAGTAGGCGGCGTGAAGCGATTATGTAAGAACGCCAAGCCTTCATCTCACGTGGATTCAACCACTTTGGGCTCTTGTCTGATGATTGGGATGCCATGGAAGAAGTTTAGGTTAAAAGCCATTTAGTTGAAAGTTGAATTACTTATTTCTCGGTGTAATAGGCTCCTGCCCATGAAAAGCGGAATCGATTTAAAACATATCAAGCCCTCTGTCCGACCTCAGGATGATTTATATCGCCATGTAAGTGGCACCTGGATTGATGGCGCAGAAATACCCGCAGACCGTTCATCTGATGGCGCCTTCTACGAGCTCTATCAAAATGCAGAACGGCAGGTCCGCGAAATTATTGAAGAGCTTGGTGCAAGTGGTGGTGCCAAGGGAAGCGTTGCCCAGAAGATTGGGGATCTCTATGGCTCATTTATGGACGAGGCGAAAGCCGAAGCACTTGGGCTTACGCCAATTGCAAAAGATTTAGAACTCGCGTTACAAGTTTCAAACGTTGATCAGTTCCATAAAGTGCTTGGTGATTTCGAAAGCCGTGGCCTAGGTGGAATTTTATACCAGTACATAACAACCGACAACATGGATTCAACTACCAACATCGCCTACCTCGGGCAATCCGGTTTAAGTCTTCCGGACGAGGCCTATTATCGCGAAGAAGAATTTGCTGAAATCCGAACTGCCTTTGTAGAACACATAACCAAAATGTTCACACTAGCCAAGATTGAAAATGCAGCAGGTAAAGCTGAAGCTATTTTGAAATTAGAAACTGAGATTGCTAGCAAGCATTGGGATCAAGTCAAAGATCGCGACGCACTTCTGACCTATAACAAGATGAGCTTCGCCGAGCTAAAGACCGCCTCCCCTGGCTTTGATTGGGATACCTGGCTTGCGACCTCAAAAGTTCCAAGCAAAGTTATGGCGAATGTAATTGTTCGCCAACCCTCATTCTTTACCGGTCTTGGTGAGATTCTAAAAAACTTTAATTCGGAAGCTTGGTCGGCCTGGCTTGCTTGGCATTTACTATCTGGCGCCGCTTCCTATTTGAGCAGTGAATTCGTAAATGAAAACTTTGCTTTCTATGGCACCAAGCTTTCGGGAACGCCAGAACTCAAGGCGCGATGGAAGCGCGGTGTTGGCCTAGTTGAAGGCTCACTGGGCGAAGCAGTTGGCCAGATTTATGTTGCGAAGCATTTCCCACCAGCTGCTAAAACGCGAATGGTTGAACTTGTTGCCAATCTAATTGAGGCCTACCGAATTGATATCGCCGCCCTGTCTTGGATGACTTCCGAGACTAAATCAAAGGCCTTCGAAAAGTTAGATAAGTTCACGCCCAAGATTGGCTATCCCGACAAGTGGCGTGATTACTCTGCCTTGGAAATTACAAGAGATGATCTAATTGGGAATCTAGCCCGAGTAACAAAATTCAATCAAGATTATGAATTTGCAAAAATAGGTGCACCAGTGGATCGCACTGAATGGCTGATGACGCCACAAACCGTAAATGCTTATTACATGCCGGGTATGAATGAGATCGTTTTCCCGGCCGCAATCTTGCAGCCACCATTCTTTGATATCGATGCTGATGATGCCGCGAACTATGGTGGAATCGGCGCCGTTATTGGCCACGAGATCGGCCATGGTTTTGATGACCAAGGTTCGAAATACGATGGCGATGGCAATCTAAATAACTGGTGGACCGATTTAGATCGCGAAGAATTTGAGAAGCGCGCTAATAAATTAATTGCCCAGTACGAAGAGCTTCGCCCACTTGAGGCTCAGGATGTACATGTAAATGGCGCCCTGACTATCGGTGAAAATATTGGCGACTTGGGTGGCCTAACAATTGCGTATAAGGCTTACCAACTATCCCTCGAAGGCAAAGTGCCTGCGGTTATCGATGGCCTCACGGGATATCAAAGGCTGTTCATGGGTTGGGCCCAATGTTGGCGCCAGAAAATGCGTGCCGAAGAGGTTCGACGTCGCGTTGCAACAGACCCACACTCACCCGATGAATTCCGATGTAACCAAGTAGTTCGAAACCTAACTGAGTTCTATGAAGCATTCGGTGTAACTGAAAAAGATGCGCTTTATTTACCCGAAAGCGAGCGCGTTCGAATTTGGTAGCCCAGAAATGGGGATTATTCGCCTTAAATGGCGGTTTTAAGCCCCTTTCCCCGCAAAGCTACATCTCTAAGTTTCGACGACAAATTAAAGGTAGATAATACGGATATGAGCCAATTTAAATTTAAAGTCGAAAATGAGATTGGCGATTCAAATTTAAATGGCCGAACTGGTGTCATAACCACCCCTCATGGTGAGATTAAAACTCCAGCATTCATTCCAGTCGGCACCAAGGCAACGGTTAAATCTGTTCTTCCAGAATCTATGGCGGATCTTGGCGCCCAAGCGCTTCTTGCAAATGCGTATCACCTCTACTTGCAACCAGGCCCGGAGATTGTTGATGAAGCCGGTGGCGTTGGAAAGTTTATGAATTGGTCTGGTCCAACATTTACCGATAGCGGTGGCTTCCAAGTCCTCTCCCTCGGTGTTGGATTTAAAAAAGTAATCGCCATGGATGAAGACACTTTCAGATCTGATGAAGTAATTGCGGATCATAAAGAACGTCTCGCCCATGTCGATAACGATGGCGTAACTTTCAAATCTCACCTAGATGGTTCGATGCATCGATTTACCCCAGAAGTTTCGATGCAGGTCCAACACCAACTTGGCGCCGACATAATTTTTGCTTTCGACGAATGCACGACTCTTCACAACACCCGCAAGTATCAAGAGAAATCTCTCGAGCGCACTCGGCTCTGGGCAAAGCGTTGTTTAGTGGAACATGGTCGCCTAACTCGCGAGCGCGCAAGTAAGCCATACCAAGCACTTTGGGGCGTTCTGCAAGGTGCGCAATATGAAGATCTGCGTCGCAAGGCAGCAAAAGATCTTGGTGCCTTGGATGAAGATGGAATTACCTTCGATGGCTTTGGACTTGGTGGCGCACTTGATAAAGCAAACCTTGGAACCATTGTTGGTTGGATGACTGATGAATTGCCTCGCGATAAACCCCGTCACCTACTGGGTATAGGCGAGCCTGATGATTTATTCGTTGGCGTTGAAAATGGCGCAGATACTTTTGATTGCGTTGCACCATCTCGCCAAGCCCGTACCAGCGCAGTCTTCACAAATGATGGTCGAGTAAATATCACCAATGCCAAATTTAATCGTGACTTCAATCCGATTGATGAAAGCTGTGATTGCTATACCTGCGCCAACTACACCGCGGCATATCTAAACCATCTCTTCCGCAGCAAAGAGATGGTTGGTTCTACCCTTGCGACAATCCATAACGAACGCTTTATCGTGCGACTGGTCGAGCGGATGCGAACCGAGATTAACAACGGCGATTTCCAAGAGTTCAAGAAAGATTTTCTCGGCCGCTTCTATTCACCATCCAGTAAATAAATGCTGATCCTGCTGCCACCCAGCGAGGGCAAGAATCAGCCAGCAGAATTATTTGAAATCGCAAGTAAAAACTTTGAATGTAAATTGCAGAAACCCAAGGGAAATCTGCCTTGGTATCTGGACTTAATAATTAGCTAATACGAGCAATGCGTTGGCGAGCCAAATTCTGACTCGGTGATTCGGGCCCAAGGATCGCTCTAAAAATATTTAAGGCTGCCCTAGCAATCTTTAACCAGATTTTAGATTTCGCTTTTAGCCCCAATATTTCTAACTCGTTTGAATCGAGAGTCGCAACCGCAGCGTTCGAAATAATCCGATAAAAAAGTAGACCGGCGCTTCCAAATGGCGGCTTTAAGATAAAACGCACAACCTCAAGAGTTTTCTCACTTCTTGCTAAATCTTTCTGACGAAAATCATTTAGCGTTGCCTCAAGTTCGGCCATAGATTTTGGTGCATCGGTTAGTCCAAGTGGAATTGCGCTCTTTGCCCACTCCTTCACATATTCATCGCCGCCTTGTGGCAAGGCATAACCAAGTGCGAGATGAGATTTAATAAATGAATCTGTAAAGGCGCAATGCACCCACAATAAGAACCGTGAATCTTGCGCCCGATAATTTGAGTGCACCCCAGACTTATCGGTGTAATCCCCCGCTACTTTCGAGTGCATCGCGTTAACTCGCGCAGCTTCGCGTTCGATTATTTGCTTGGACCCAAAAGTTGTAACTGTTAGCCATCTAGTTGTTCCGGCCAATCGCCCCATCGGATCGGTTTCATATCTTGAATGTTGCGCGACACCTGCCAAGGGGGCGGGATGGGCGGCTTGTAAAAGAAGGGCCCTAACCCCGCCGACCAAAGTCCCAAGATTTCCGTGAACTTTCCAAACGGCGCCATCGGCTTCAAACAATCCAGCGTCTTCTCCAAGGGCAATATCTCTCGCCCAATCCGGTAAACCATCTTTAGAACCTGAAACGTTCTTGCGGAATGCATCAGCTAATGGTTTTGTCAGAAAAAATTTATGAAACGCGGGCACCTATTAAGAATAAGGCAAAGGCCATTTTGTTACGCTTTGAAAATGAATGAAAAACGTCACGGCCGCGGAGTACTAGAACATCTGCTTGAACGACTTATATTTGGCAGCCGCTGGCTATTGGCGCCCTTCTACTTGGGTCTGACATTTGCCCTCGTAATAATGATGGTGAAGTTCTTCCAAAAATTCTGGCACTTCGCTAGCCACGTTACTTCGACTTCGACTGAAGAGATGGTCCTAGGGTTACTTGGCCTTTTAGATTTAACTCTTCTTGCAAATCTGATTTTGATTGTAATTTTTGCGGGTTATGAAAACTTCGTTTCAAAGATTGAAGTTGCAACCGATGATATCGACCGTCCGGAATGGATGGGAAGCGTTGACTTCTCTGGCCTTAAGTTAAAGCTGATTGGCTCACTTGTTGCGATTTCAGTTATCGAACTATTAAAGGATTTCATGAATGCCGCCAATGGCGTGGATGTAACTGAAGTTAAATGGCGAATTGCAATCCACTTAACCTTCGTTTTATCTGGCTTGGTCTTTGCAATTATGGATTGGGTCTCTGATCTAACTCATAAATCCAAAAGCAAGTAATTACTTAATAACTCGGTGAACTTTATGTTGGGCCGCTTGGGCAACTGGGCGAACCACTAGTAAATCAATATTTATATGTGATGGCAGCATCACTGCCCAGCGGATTGTTTCTGCAATATCGGCATCTGTAAGTGGCTTTTCGACACCTTCATAAACTTTCGCCGCTTTAGTTTTATCGCCGGCAAACCTAGTGACGGCAAATTCATCAGTCTTAACCATCCCTGGCGCGATTTCAGTGACTCGAATTGGATGACCATTTAATTCCAATCGCAAAGTTCCCGCGATAGCAGCGACTGCATGCTTTGCAGCGACATAGGTTCCACCATTTTCATATGCGATGCGACCGGCAGTTGATGACATTAGAACAATATGGCCCTCGCCATGTTTCTTCATCAATGGGATCATTGCCTTGGTAACTCGTACTGCCCCAGTTACGTTTACTTCGTAAGTCTTGGCCCTTGGCCCAAATTTCTGGATCCGAATCTTCGATTGGCGCCGCATCAAATGCGCCTCCAGCATTGTTAACGAGAATACGGACTGGCTTATCAGCCAATTTTGCGGCAAGTGCATCAACGCTCTTCTGATTCGTTACATCTAGTTCAACAATTTCAATATTGGAATCTGCCTTTGCAAGTTACCGATTGTCGGAAAAATACAGGTATCGTTCCTTTTGTGGTTGACAATAAATGGCTGATATACGCGGGCTTATCTGCGGTTTTTGCCTCATTGGTTGCAATCTTCGGAAAGATTGGGCTAGATAACCTAGATTCAACAGTTGCTACTGCGATTAGAAGCTTCGTAATGGCAGCATTTTTTATTGTAGTTCTCATTACTTCAGGGCTCTGGACAAAAATTGGCGAGGTTCGGGGATCTGCTCTGATCTGGATTTCTTTATCTGGACTTGCAGGTGCAATATCTTGGCTCTTCTATTTTCGGGCAATCCAATTGGGCAGCGTCACTAAGGTAATTCCGATAGACAAGATGAGCATTCCGCTTACAATCTTATTTTCAGTAATTTTCTTGCATGAAAAATTCTCGCCCCGCCATTGGCTAGGTGTTGTAATTCTAGTTTCTGGCGCATTGATGATTTCCCTATGACAATCTCAGATTGGGTTCAACAGTACCTTGGCACAGCTACCCCATTTTTGATTTACGTACTACTCGGAGCCCTAGTCTTTATAGAAACTGGAATCCTGATCGCCTTCTTTATCCCAGGTGATTCAATACTTTTTGCCGCGGGTTTTGTTGCCGCAACTCGCCATGACACAAATATCGTTATCTTGGTATCAATAATTGTGTTGGCCGCATTCTTCGGAGACCAAATTGGATTTGTGCTCGGACGCAAATATGGCCGCAATTATTTAGGCAAAAGCCAGCGACCAGCTATTCAGAAAATGATTAAACGTTCTGAAGATTTCTATGAAAAATATGGCTGGACCGCCGTTGTGCTCGCCCGCTTCTATCCTTGGATACGTACATTCATTCCACCAATCGCCGGGCTTGGGAAGATGAATTACTACAAGTTTCTTAGCGCAAATATTTTCGGTGCTCTGCTCTGGGGTGCGGGCATAACAACGCTCGGATTTTATGCGGCATCAATCCCTGCTCTTGATGGCTCATCTCGACAAATTGCTGGCTTCTTCATATTTCTGACAATCGCGATAACAATCAAGAACTTTGTCAGATCAAAACGTAATTAAAGTGAATCAACAGCGGCTTTAATCCAGCCCGAACCATCTTCAATAGTTTTACCGAATGTTGAACTAACATTTATCCAGAAACCATTTATTAAGAATTTAACGTGATACTGCGAAAATTCATTTGTTGGAGATTGATCTTTCTGCATGAAATAAGCATCTGTTTCCATCAGATTAGGAATATCTATTTTCTGGTACCCCTCGCCTAGCCATCCTGCGGTGCGGCCATTAAAGAGTTTTGTTCCATCTGCAACCCAATCAACAGTTATGCCAACTTCTGCACTTTGCATTCCATAGCTGCATGCAATACCGCCATTGTTTAAGAAATCGGCAAGTTCAGTACCTGGGGCTGGCTGCCAAGGGGTGTCAATAAATTGTGCTTGGCGAACATCTTTTTGAAGTGCCGCAAGGACATCAGTAGATAAACAATCCTTTGGAACTGAATATGAAATTGATTTCACAGGAGTAATTACTTCGGCTTTAGCTGAATCCTTAATAACGCCAGTTGCTAGAAGCGCCATAACAAGTGCGCCGAGCGCGATTCGATAAACAATGAATGGCATGAAGCTCTTGGTGCTTACGAATTTAAGCAACCAAGCTATTACTAGATATCCGATAATGAAAGCGATAATCGTTGCAACTACAGTTTCGGTCATCGAGAAAACGTTTGTGCCTTGGGTATCTGAAAGTGCTTGCTTTAGTTCATAAAGACCACTTCCAAATACTGCTGGGATGGCCAATAGGAATGAATATCTAAGCGCGGCTTCGCGCTTGTAACCAAGGGCTCGACCCATTGCGATTGTTGAGCCAGATCTAGATACACCAGGTATTAGCGCCAAAGCCTGTGCTAAGCCATAAAGAATTCCATGCGAGATATTTAAGTCTTTAAGGCTCTTATCTGATTTTCCATATTTATCTGCAACGCCCAGAACCACGCCGAAGATAATTAGGACTGAAGCAATAAGCCAGAGCGAACGAAAGTTTGTTGTGATTGCATCTTGGCCAAGGTAGCCAAGAACCACGATTGGCAAGCTTCCGACAATTATCAACCAACCCATACGGGCATCTGCAGTCTCTTCTAAATGTAAATCTTTTCTTAAGACCACTTTGCGGAACCAGGCAGAGATTATTCTGGCGATATCTTTTCTAAAGAAGATTAAGACCGCTAACTCAGTTCCAATCTGCATAATTGCAGTGAACTTGGCGCCCGGGTCTTCCGCCATTCCGAAGAACTTGGCAAAGATTCGAACGTGAGCACTTGAAGAAATTGGAAGAAATTCGGTTAGACCTTGGAGAATGCCAAAAAATATCGCTTCAAACATGGCCCAACTCTACTTCAAAAGAGCTAAATAACTTAGAAGCGGTCTGCGTTCATAACCTTTGTCCAAGCAGCAATGAAGTCATTTACAAACTTATCTTTGCTGTCATCTTGGGCATAAACCTCGGCATATGCGCGAAGGATTGAATTTGAACCGAAGATCAAATCAACGCGGGTTGCACTGTATTTAACTTCCCCAGTTTCGCGATTGCGAATCTTGTAAAGATTATCTCCAGCAGGCTCCCAGACATATGAAATGTCGGTAATCGTTGTGAAGAAATCAGGAGTAAGTGCGCCAACTCGGTCCGTGAAGACACCATGCTTGCTTGCGCCATGATTTGTTCCGATAACGCGCATGCCGCCAACAAGAACTGTCATCTCGTGAGCTGTTAACCCCATAAGTTGTGTGCGATCAAGCATTAACTCTTCAGCACTTACGGTGTAATCCTTCTTCAACCAGTTGCGATAGCCATCATGAACTGGCTCAAGTGGTTCAAATGAAAGAACATCGGTCTGTTCTTGAGTTGCATCACCACGACCAGATTTAAATGGAACTTTCACATCGTGGCCCGCTGCCTTGGCAGCTTTTTCAATTCCAATATTTCCGGCAAGAACAATCACATCAGCAAGGCTTGCACCTGCTTCTTTTGCGATTGGTTCCAGAACAGATAGAACTTTCTGCAGACGAGCTGGCTCGTTGCCTTCCCAATCCTTCTGTGGCGCCAAGCGAATTCGTGCTCCGTTTGCTCCCCCACGTAGGTCAGAGCCACGGAAAGTGCGAGCGCTATCCCAAGCAGTTGTAACTAATTCGGTGACTGTTAAATCAGTAGCAGCAATCTTTGCTTTCACTTCATCAACTTTGTAATCAGCTTTACCGGCAGGAATTGGATCTTGCCAAATTAAATCTTCAGCAGGAACATCTGGTCCAAAGTAACGAGCCTTAGGTCCTAAATCACGATGGGTAAGTTTGAACCAAGCACGTGCAAATACTTCGCTGAAGTAATCTGGATCTTTATGGAATCGTTCCGAGATTTCACGATAGATCGGATCCTTAATCATCGCCATATCGGCATCGGTCATTATTGGGTTGTAGCGAATTGATGGATCTTCAACATCAACCGGCTTATCTGCTTCTTCAATATTTATTGGCTCCCATTGTTGGGCACCAGCAGGAGATTTCTTTAACTCCCAGTCGTACTTAAATAATAAGTCGAAGTAACCGTTATCCCACTTAGTTGGGTTTGTAGTCCATGCACCTTCAATACCGCTTGAAACAGTATCGCGGCCAACACTTCTTGTTTCATGGTTCATCCAACCAAGGCCTGCTTCCGCAATATCTGCGCCTTCAGGTGCTGGTCCAAGTCTTGCCGCACTTCCATTTCCATGAGCTTTACCAACAGTATGTCCACCTGCGGTAAGTGCAACGGTCTCTTCATCATTCATTGCCATGCGAGCAAAAGTTTCACGAACATGAGCAGCAGTTCTTAAGGGATCTGGTTTTCCGTTTACACCTTCAGGGTTTACATAAATCAAACCCATCTGCACTGCCGCTAGTGGGTTTTCCATAGTTGATGCATCGCTTAAATCGCCATAACGAGAATCACTTGGCGCAAGCCATTCCTTCTCAGAACCCCAGTAGATATCGATCTCTGGATGCCAAATATCTGCTCTGCCGAATCCGAAACCAAAAGTTTTAAGTCCCATGGATTCGTAAGCAATTGTTCCGGCCAATACCAATAAATCTGCCCAGCTAACTTTGTTGCCATACTTCTTTTTGATTGGCCACAAAAGCCGGCGAGCTTTATCAAGATTTACGTTATCCGGAAAAGAATTAAGTGGCGCAAATCTTTGGTTTCCAGTTCCACCACCACCGCGGCCATCTGCTGTTCTATATGTTCCTGCAGCATGCCATGACATACGAATCATCAATCCGCCGTAATGGCCCCAATCAGCTGGCCACCACTTCTGGCTATCAGTCATCATTGCTGTTAAATCTTTTTTAAGTGCTGCAACATCTAGCTTCTTCAACTCTTCGTTGTAATTAAAATCCTTTCCAAGTGGATTCGTCTTGGTGTCATGTTGGTGCAGGATGTCTAGATTAAGTGCCTTTGGCCACCAATCCATATTCGAATTCTCAACAGTTGTTATGGCGCCATGGGCGACTGGACATTTACCTGAATCAGACATTTCGAACTCCCTATTTGCAAAAGATTAAATTTATGACTTAATCCTAATGGCTCAAAAAATTTGTGCACCTCGGGGTTATTTCCGCAGGGCCAGACGGGCTTTAATCAGCTTTTTACTAATTCCTGGCGTTTTGAACATTGAAATTTCTACTTTTTGTTAAAATTCAACCATGACATTTTCTGGCCTTAACTTCATCGGTATTTTAGTTGCCTTCGCGGTTTCATTTATAAGTGGTGCAATCTGGTTTGGACCAAAGACTTTTTATCCAATTTGGATGAAGGCCCGCGGTAAAACTAGTGGGCAACTTAACGCCAACCAAAACAAACCCGTTGCCCTCTTTGGCGGAACTATTGTTGGCGTCTTAATACAAACTCTAACTCTCGGTCTAATAATCAATTCACTCCAACTGCACCAAGAAAACTTTGGGATTCTTGATGGCGCAGGATTTGGGTTTGCTTTAGGTGTCGGTATTGCAATGTTTGCTTCACTTTCTCATCGCTTATTTGGCGGTGAGAGTTTCAAAGTTTGGATCATTGAAACGGCTAATGACGCAATAAATCTCACCATTGCAGGCGCAATCATCGCTTTCTTTAACTGATGCATAAAATGAAAAGCAAAAGGGCTGAGGTGTTAAGCCCCAGCCCAATTTAACTAACAGTTTATTTGCTCTTAAGCGCCTTCCAAGCGACTGGAATTAACAGAGCCTGAACAACGATTGATCCCACTGTGAATGAATCTGGCTTTCCATCAA
>JAPLAY010000026.1 GCA_026393035.1 Actinomycetota bacterium | reverse complement strand
CGATGCTCGTAGTTGAAATCAAATTAATTGTTTGATCAACTTTATTAAAGTAACAAAGTCGATCTTGGCAACCAAAGATAAGTCCCGCATCATCGACTGCAACAGGTGAACTAGGAACCCCGAAATAATCGCTCTTCGCAACGTTTGGCGTGAGATCTACGCCAACTTTGCTCCATTGAATTTGGTCTGGCTTAGGAAGTGAGATTCCTGATGCACCAAGCCAAGTTGCATATAGGTTCTTTGAGATTAAATTCAAAGCAACGTCATAGCCCGCAACGATTGTGTTACCACCGCTTGCGGCCAAAGTTTGATACTTCCAATCTTCTGGGAATGCGCTCTCTCTGGTTGCGATTCGAACTTCGCCACGCAGCGCGCTCTTATCTGAGTTGCTGACAGATAAAATTGAGTCGTACGCTAAATTAATCTTGGTTCCAACAACTTTTGCTGTTAGATGAAATGCGACATCACCCATAGTTCGGTTGTTCAATAAGTTATCACCATCAACAATTTCATAACGCCAAGATTTTCCATCACGAACTGCGCCAAGCAAGATTCCTTGACTCTCATCACGATAGAAAACTTGTTCGCCAGCAGATGTAATTGCACATGCGTTCGAGACGCTTACATCACTTGCAGTCCGGACGCGTTCCACTTCTTTATAACTTTGAATCGTTGGACCATCGCCATCTATTACTTCATAACTCCACTTTTTACCGTTAAATGAAGCTCGACGTAAATCCTTATTTGTTAAATCCCCATAGTAAAGATTTAGATAATTAGTTTTGCCAACCGAAGTTGTGCAAATAGAAACGGAACCCGCAACGCTATTTTTTGTCCGTCCGCTCTTAGTTGAATCGCCATCGACAGTTTCGATGCTCCATTTCTTTCCGCTCCAAGTAGCAAGCTTTAAAAGCCCGCGCTGGGTATCACTGTAGGCAACAACAACCTTTCCGCCATATGTACTTGTTGCCAAATACTTGCCATCTGCTGTTGAATCTAAAATAGATTTCTTCCATGAAGCTTGGGGGATTACACCATTTGTTGTTGCAATAATCGATGCGCCAACCGCATTCTTTGCAGTAACTGAGAAAGAATAATTAGTTCCATTTGTTAGGCCAGTAAATATTGCTGGGCTAGTAGTAAAAGTCTTTTCTATCCCGGTCTGATTTACCTTAATCACGTATGAGGTAACTTGAGCAGTTCTCTGATTTATCGGCGGATCAAAGCTAATAATTGCTGATTTATCGCCAACTAAAGCCTTAACGTTTCTAGGCGCTCCGGGAATTCCGAAAGGCAATCCAGCTGGTGGTTTTGACATTAAATCTTCAAACATCGCAATTAAAAGTGGTCCAGGGTTATGAAAAACTTCACCCATCTTTAAATTCGGCGTCATAACCGCATCACGTTCGCTATTAGCAAAAGTTGCTTCATCTAGGTGGCTGACCGAAGATCCGCCTTCATATGTCTTTGGCGTATATAAAGCGGGTTTGATTCCATTGTTTGCACGTACGCCATTTGCACCGGACCAGACAAGTGGCTCAGTTAGTGCAGTGCCTAGCGCAAGTGAAGGTGAATCTAGATCCATCAATCTTCGACCATCAGCAAGTTGGGCATAGGCATCGTATGGTGTTGGCTGTTGGATGCTTCCGTAACCAAATAAATTGTCGTAATCAGAATTAGAGAGAAAACCGAGCCCATGAGCCATTTCATGCAGAATCATCGATTCTAAATCGTATTTAGTGCTTGGACAGTTTCCATCTGTACCCAGATAAAGCATTGGACCATTTGTCGAATTAATTCGGATTGTTACCTCTGGAATAGTTGGTTCAATATCTTCACCAGCAATTGCATCTGCTAAGGCAGAGGCGTACCAAAGATCTTTATCTGGAATATTCTTAAAATTTGAGTGGAATTTTCCAGGTGATGCGGCTGCAAGAGTTGCACTTGATGCTTGACGTTCCCATAAAACTTGAACTTTTACCGGCACTTGTGAGGTGAAGTTTTGCCCCCAAACATCTACGGCTGCGTTAATTGCGGGGCGATAGATCTCCGGAGTATTCGTGAAATCAACTTTAAATGAGCTCTTAGTTAAAGCTTTGTCGACCGAGAAAGTCTTTGGAATTGAATTCTTGGTGACTGAAGCAGTTCCAGATTTATCAGCATAAAAATAGACCCAAGGCGCATCTATAGATTTAACTTGAGAAGGAAGTGCATGTGCTGGTGCCGCGAAAACGCTACCGAAGAGCGCTGCTATCAGTAGTAAATATTTGGCACGCATGGGCAAAACGCTAGCAGTCAGGCTCGTGGGATACCACTCGTCGACTCTGCCTGCGCTTAAAAAAGGCTGGCAATGTGCTTTGGAAACCCTAGAATTAATAAGTGCATGAAGTTCAAATTTACTCGAGGAGCAACTGCCATCTCTGTGATGTCGCTCTTGAAACGCTAGTTGAATTGCAGAAAGAATTTAGCTTCACAATTAAAAAAGTAATTATTGATGGCAATCCAGAGCTAGAAGCTAAATATGGCGAACAGGTTCCAGTAATACTAATTAATAATCAACAACATGATTTCTTTCTGGTTGATCCCGAAAGATTCAGAAGCGCTTTCTCTAAGCTTTAATCTGGGTTGGCGCTTAAAATATCTTCAGCGTCAATAATTCCGTAGGCATAACCTTGTTCGGCTAGAAAACGTTGGCGATTTTGTGCGAAGTCTTGATCAACGGTATCTCTAGCGACAATTGAATAGAACCTCGCAGTACGACCATCTGATTTTGGTCGCAGAATTCGACCTAGACGTTGTGCCTCTTCCTGGCGAGAACCGAATGTTCCGGATACTTGAATTGCAATAGTTGCATCAGGTAAATCAATCGAGAAGTTTGCAACTTTTGAAACCACTAGGCATTTGATTTCACCGGCGCGATATAGCCCAAAGAGTCGCTCACGTTCTTTAATTGGAGTGTCTCCCTTAATTAACGGAACTCCTAGCTCTTCACTCAATGCATCTAGCTGATCAATATATTGTCCAATGATTAGAACTTGTTCCGCACTATGTTTTTTAGCTAACGCGATTGCTACTTTTCGTTTAGTAGCAGTAGTTGAGCAGAATCGGTATCTATCTTCTGGTTCTGCTGTTGCATAATTTAAACGTTCAGCCTCAGTTAGATCTACGCGAACTTCGATGCAATCGGCAGGTGCAATATATCCCTGGGCTTCAATTTCACGCCAAGGTACATCAAATCTCTTGGGACCAATTAGTGAGAAAACTTCACCTTCCATGCCATCTTCGCGCACGAGAGTTGCAGTTAAGCCAAGTCTCCTACGAGATTGAATGTCAGCGGTAAATCTAAAGATTGGTGCAGGAAGTAAGTGCACTTCATCATAAATAATCAAGCCCCAGTCAATAGCATCAAATAGATCTAAGTGGGCGTAAACGCCTTGCTTGCGGGTTGTCATTACTTGATAAGTAGCGATTGTCACTGGGCGGATTTCTTTTTTAGATCCAGAATATTCGCCAATTTCATCTTCATTAAGCGTGGTTCGTTTTAAAAGTTCGTCACGCCATTGTCTTGCGGCAATTGTGTTCGTTACGAGAATTAACGTCGTAGCTTTTGCATGTGCCATGGCGGCAGCACCAACAATAGTTTTACCGGCGCCGCATGGCAGAACAACGACTCCAGAACCACCGTGCCAGAAACCTTCAGCCGCAAGCTCTTGATATTTTCTAATTTTCCAACCATCTTGAACTAAATCAATTTCATGGTGCTCGCCATCTACATAACCTGCAAAATCTTCTGCTGGCCAGCCAAGTTTTAACAGTGCTTGTTTTAAGAATCCACGCTGTCCGGGGTGAACGACAATAGTTTCATCATCTAATTGCAGCCCCAACATTGGCGCAACTTTCTTGCCACGAGTAACTTCTTTAAGGACTGCAGGATCATGTGAAACTAATACGAGGCCATGAACTGGGTGTGCTTCAAGGCGAAGTCGGCCATAACGCGACATGGTTTCGGCAACATCTACTAAGAGCGCGTGCGGTACTGCGAATCTTGAATACTTCAAGAGGATATCTACAACTTGTTCCGCATCATGTCCAGCAGCACGAGCATTCCAAAGTCCTAGCGGAGTTAAGCGATAGGTATGAATGTGTTCTGGTGATTTTTCAAGTTCAGCGAATGATGCAATAGCTCTGCGGCATTCATCACTTAGTGGATGATCGATATCTAATAGAAGGGTCTTATCACTTTGAACAATTAGCGGGCCATCAGTCACGAATGAGTTCCTTAATAAAAGCAGTTAGAAGTGTTACTCGCGCCGGGATTGAGGAGAGCAATATTTGTTCGTGTGGTGCATGTGCGCCATCACCAACTGCGCCAAGTCCATCTAGAACTCTAACTCCAGCAGCAGCTGCAAAATTTCCATCGCTTGCGCCACCAACTGATGCGTGGCCAATCGGAGCAAATCCGATCTCGTTAGCGACCTTCTCCAATATTTCATAGAGCTCTGCAGTAGAACTTGTTTCAAGCGGTGGGCGATTTATCCCACCAGTTACTTCTAGTTTTGCTTGGCTATTTGATGAAACTAGGGATTTTATTGCAGAATCAATCCGAGATAGTTCGGAAGAAGAATAAGAGCGAATATCAACGTCAAGGGTTGCAAGCGCTGGCACCGTATTTGTAGTTGTACCTGAGTTCATAACTGTTGGGACAACCGTTGTTCCAAACTCTGGATTAGCAAGTTTCGCAACTTCCAAAACTATTTCTGCAATCAAAGTTGTGGCATTAATTCCTTTTTCAGGTTCTAACCCGGCATGTGACGCCCGGCCATGAAGCGCAATTTGATACATCGCAGTGCCCTTACGTCCAGTCTTAACTTTTCCGTTTAATGAAGCTTCCAAAACCAGAACTGCCTTTGCGGTTTTAGATAGCCGTTCAATAAGTGCGCGTGAAGTTTGACTACCAACTTCTTCATCAGTTGTAGCAATAATTGCAACTTTTGTTGCAGCGTTCGGAATATCTGCGACTGCATAAATTGCTTGCAGAAATCCAGCTTTCATATCGAAGATGCCTGGGCCTTTGGCGATGTCACCTGTAACGTTCCAGGTCGGAACAAAAGATCCTTTAGGCCAGACGGTATCTAGGTGCGCAAGAATTAAAACTTCTGGATTTGTGCTGCCCCACCAGAAAACCGGGCGACCATTCTCTTCAATAACTTTAGCTTCTGGATTTAATTTTCCATTTGCGATTGCGACTGCAAGTTCAGCAACTCCACGACAGGCTGCGAGATCTTCACTTGGCGATTCAAACTCAACAAGTTTCTGGAGATCCTCAATTAGTCCCATGGGATAAGTCTGCCTTACTTTGCCGGACTGACGCCGGTGATTCTCGGAATCCTAAAGCTAGCCATCTCGCCTGTGGCGTGATCTCGTGCAATTAAGGTACCGAGTGAAATTGATATCGGGTCAATGAGTCGATTTGAAACCCCACCATTTGTATCTGCATAACCGATTGTGAGACTTGCTTGCTCTTCAATATATTGATGAAGTAAATCTAAAGTTTCATTTGCGGTAGTTCTAGGAACTTCGCGTGGCTTATGTGAACTCGCTTTTTCGCCAGTTCGTAACGTTCTTACCGCAGCCTTAATAACGATTTCATTTGGCGCTTGAACTTCACTTATAACCCGTGGTGGGCGAGGTCTGGATTTCGCTCTTCTAATTGCGGGCGCAGATATCAAGATGCCATTCATGTTCTCACCAGCGGGTAAATAGCCAGCTTCGCGAAGGGTGTTAATCACATCGCCAGCTTCAAAGTCGCAAACTAATACTTGAGGTGCAAGTTTACGGAATTGCAGGTGTTCTATCTTTTTATCATAAAGAATTTGAGTTATTAAACCTTCATCCTCGCAACGTAGGTATGAAGTTGCAGATCCAACTCGCAGGCGGCCATGTCGCTTGGCAACATCGTTAATTAAATATTCAAGTGGTTGTGGAACTGGGGTCTTTGAAGTTTTCTTTAAGAAATCCTTTATCTGTTCGCCAGTTTGGCCATGATCAAGTCCGCGCCGAATAGAACTTTCGCTAAACCTATAAACAGATGCACCACCGCGACTTTCGATATCCGCAATCGTGCCAATCATGTTTGAAAGTTCAACTGTTAGCGGCCCAGGAGCAATCGCACTGTTATCTGCTTGAATCAAAATATGATCAACCGGTTTAGGAAGAGCGTTCTCAACACCAAGGTTCTCTTCTTCATTTAGAAGTGCTCGGCCAAATTCAGAGAGCGCACCCTGGCCAGTTAAGCCAAGCCACTCTGCTTCTCTAAGTGTCCATTCAATATATTCGGCGTTAAATCGCTGTGGCATCTGCCAAGCAATAATTTCTTGAAGGTTTTTGATATCAGGGTCTTGCTCTAAATTCTGTGCCAAAATATTTAAAGTTACTTTACGCATGGAGGCGATTCCAGCTCTATCTAATTCAGGACCAAGCGCTGCAATATTTTTTTCGCCAGATTTTCCAACGAGACCGCTTACTCGCGAAGTTTCAAACCAGAGCGCAACTAGCGAACTCCAGCGTTCCTCAAGCGACCTAGACATCCAAATATCAAAGGAGTTTGTTGGAAGAATTTGGTCATCAGTGTCAACAACAATCAAGCCACCGAGGTAGAGAATTTCCGCAACGAAGGCGAGGGTATTTTCATCAACTCCAAGGTGGTGAGCGCTTCGCTTTAAATCGCGGATACCAATTCCACCAGAACGTAGTGCAATTGGTGGCTCATCCGACCAGTTATGTGCAAGCTCTTCACACCAGCGAAGAAAATTTGAAATATTCGCAATTGCTGCACGATCTACATCGCCCTGCTTACGTTTGGTGCCAATAAATTTATTTGCAAATGGCGTGAATTCTTTTAGAACTTTCCCGCCACGCAGGTTCATTCCAACTTCTCGCGGAAGTACTACGGTTCGAGAATCCATCACCATTAAATAGTTATTCTCTAAGAGCCAGCCGATTGCTTTTCCAGGAGATTTAATATTCACAACTTGGCCTCGTGGTGGACCCCAAGTAAGTCTTTCCAGAACCGCTGCACTATCGGTAGGAATATCTTTGAGCGATTTAAAATCAATCTTCTTCTGTGATTGTGGCCCAAGACCTGCTGGTTCATCACCGATTAAATGGCGAAGATTTCCGGGCAATCTAAATTTGCTTCCATCTTTATATACCAGTGCTGCTGCCCACAATCGTAAGAGTTCATCGCCGGCATCTGCCGTTGTTATTGAAAGTAGTTCTGCCTTTGAAAATGGCTCATTTAATATGCAGATGGCAGTTAAAACTTCTAATTGAAACTTATTAAGTGATTCCAGTGCGCGCATCAAACTGGGCGTTGAGTTGGCGCGTGCAGATAGCGCCGATAAATCAGTTGGGACTGGCGATAATAAATCTGGGCGCACTTGAAAAAGCGCGGCGATCGCTTCATCGCTGCGGGCACGCAATTCATCGGCAAAAGAATTAACAGACATAACTGCCCTACTTTACCGAGTTTTAGAAGCTACCTCGACCGCAATCTTCTAGGCGATAAATAAGTTATAAGCGCAAAAATTCTGGCAAGCAGTGGGCCAAAAGCTGCTTTAACTGCACGCCCTCTTCGGAAATCATGAATCGGCCAGTTTTCACGGATTGCCCGAACTTGCAGCAAGGTATCTGGATTAATTGCAGCCGGATTTCCAACTGCAGTTAAAAGTGGAAAATCATTATGGCTATCGGAATATGCAAATGAATTTCTTAAATCGATGCCATGGGTTTGCGCTAATTCTCTAATCGCCAAAGCTTTCTGATTTCCATGAAGTAATAGGCCATTCATTCTTCCCGTATATACACCATCTTTAATCTCAGCTTTTGTTCCAAGTGCACCAGTAAAGCCGAGTCGATTAGCAATTAGAACGGCCATATCTTGAGGAGCTGCTGTTACTAGCCAAACTTCAACGCCATCCTTCAAATGCTCGTTTGCAATTTCTATTGTTCCTTGCCAGAGAGCTGGTGAAACGAATTCATCATAAATTTCAGAGCCAATGGCTTCGATCTCTTTAACATTGTGCCCACCAATAAAATCAGTCGCGGCATTTTGAAACTTTTGGATCTCTTCAGGTTTCTCAGTTCCAGTCAATCGATATCTTAGATTTGCTAGAACGAATGCTGAGATGTCTCGCTTGCTGAAAAATCCGCGTTGATACATTCCGCGACCGAGAAAGAAGATGGTAGAACCACGAATGATTGTGTTATCTACATCGAAGAAGGCAACGCGCTTGCCACCATTTGCCATGGCTCAACCATAGCGTTCGGGCTAATACCAATACTTGGCTTCAAGTTATGATTTGCCCATGACTCAAGCAGTTCACGTCCTACGCCATGGCGAAGTAGAGAATCCCGAAAAGATTCTTTATGGCCGCCAACCTGGATGGCGCCTATCTACAAGGGGTGAAGAGATGGCGAAGGTAGTTGCGGATTGGAGTAAGAATTTAAATCTTGGTGCGATTCATGCATCACCTCTGCAACGTGCGCAGGAAACAGCGGCTCCTATTGCTGCGACCCACAATTTGGCTATTACGACAGATGAAAAATTAATTGAAGCAGCAAATATTTTTGAAGGAAAGAAATTTGAATTGGGTAGCGGGGTTTTAAAACATCCAAGTTCATGGTGGCATCTTCGCAATCCCGCAAAACCATCATGGGGCGAGCCTTACACCGAACAGATTGAGCGAATGCTGGCAGCAGTTTTCCAGGCACGTGATGCTGCGAATGGAAAAGATGCCTTAGTGGTTTCACATCAATTACCAATCTGGATATTGCGTTCTGCTGTAGAAGGTCGCCGGCTATTGCATGATCCAAGAAAACGAATCTGTACCCTGGCTTCTGTTACAACACTTCACTTTGATAATGAAGGAATGATTGAAAACGTTTCATACACCGAGCCCGCAAAACATTTACTACCAACTAAATGAAACGCGCTCTTTTATTAGCTTCAATATTGTTATTAACTTCCTGTTCAACAGGCGGACTATCGAGTAATAGTGGAAAAGCATTTGTTTCAGGAAACGGTTCAGCGCTCCTAATTAAAGAGAGCGCTAGAAAAGCAGCCCCAGATTTGTCAGGTGCAAAACTTGGTGGCGGTGAATTTAACTACCGCGTTGGGAAAGTAACTGTTGTAAATGTTTGGGCATCTTGGTGTTCGCCATGTCGAGCCGAAGCTCCAACTCTTCAAGAATTTGCAAGTAAAAATCCAGATATTCAATTTGTCGGAATTCTTACAAGAGATAATTTAAGTTCGGCAATAAGTTTTGTTAATAGATTTAATCTCACATATCCAACACTGGTAGACGATGCGGTTATCGCTAGTTTTAGAGGTTCACTTCCAGCAAATGCAATTCCAACAACGTTGATCATCGATAGTAAAGGGCGAGTTGCAGCTCGTATCAGTGGCCAAGTTACTGTTTCGGTTCTGCGAGATTTATTAGAAAAAGTTTCGGGAAGTGCAGTAAATGTTTAGTTCATTTGTTGATGTCGTCTTTGACGGAAACTTACTCGTAGCTTCATGCGTTGCAATTATTGCCGGACTTATCTCTTTTGCTTCACCGTGTGTACTTCCACTTGTTCCTGGGTATCTCTCATATGCCGCAGGAATGGTTGAAGTTAGGAGCAGAGGGCGAGCAGCGCTCGGTTCGCTGCTATTCGTTCTAGGTTTCTCACTTCTATTTATTTCATATGGCGCGCTATTTGGTTCACTTGGCTCCAAGATCTCAACTAATTCGCGAGCCGTTACCGTATTACTTGGCTTGTTAACCATCGCAATGGGCGTGATTTTTCTCTTTAATCAGAGGTTCTATCGCTCTTTTAAGCCAGTCTGGAAAGTACGTGCTGGACTTGCTGGCGCACCAATTCTTGGATTCCTTTTTGGAATTGGTTGGACCCCATGCATCGGACCAACACTTGGCGCAGTCCAGACACTTTCATTTCAAGAGTCAAGTGCTTTGCGTGGCGCAATCCTAAGTTTTGCCTACTGTCTTGGACTTGGCATTCCATTTATTTTGGTAGGAATATTCTTCGATAAATCCACAAAGCTTAGAAAATTTATCTCACGACGTGGAAATTACTTAACTTTAATCGGCGGTATCTTCCTTATTGCAATCGGAATTCTGCAAGTAACTGGAGTCTGGGCAGAGTTAATGAATTCGATTAGATCACTAATTTCAGATTTTGCACCGGTGGTTTAAGTGACTACAACAACTGAATTAGGAGCCAAATCTTTAGCAAGCTGGTTATGGCGACAACTAACAAGTATGCGCACCGCGCTAATCTTGTTACTGCTACTTGGCTTCGCAGCCATTCCCGGCTCGATATTTCCGCAGCGTTCACAGAACCCGCTAAAGGTCTCTGACTATTTTAAGAGCAATCCAGGTACTGCAAAGTTCCTCGACCAACTACAAATGTTTGATGTTTATAGCTCACCTTGGTTTAGTTCGATTTATATCCTGCTCTTCATCTCATTAATAGGTTGCGTTCTTCCGCGCACCCTTGAGCATTTGAAGGGAGCTCGGGCGAAGCCGACGTTAACACCAAAGAATTTAAGTCGAATGGAGTTTCACTCAGAAATCGATTTAGGTTCACTAGATGCTGCAGAAGCTTGGTTTAGAAAAAATCGCTTCCGAATTCGAAGAGATGCCACCTCAATTTCTGCTGAAAAGGGATATCTGCGCGAAACTGGAAACTTAGTTTTCCATCTATCCCTAATCTTAATTTTAATTGGAATCGGCGTTGGCTCACTTTATGGAATGAAAGGCGATGCGATCATAAATGTGGGAGATCGCTTCATAAATATTCCTACGTCTTACGACGTGATCTCATTCGGAAAATTGCAATCAGAGAAAACTTTGAATCCCTTTTCAATAACTGCGACAGACTTCAAAGCTAGATATGAATTGAAAACTGGCGTACCAAGTGATTACAAGTTAACGGTAAATGTCGCTGATCCAGTTGGTAGTAAAGAAATTTCTAGAGTCATAAGAGTTAATTCACCACTAACCTTTGGAAGTACAAAAGTTTATTTACAAGCGAATGGTTATTCACCACTTGTCACAATCCGCGATAAGGCTGGAGAAATTAAGTATCAAGGTGCAGTAATTTTCTTGCCTCAGGATGGAAATCTCACATCAACTGGCGCAATCAAAGTTCCTGATATGAATCCGCAAGTCGGTTTCATTGGCTCATTCGTTCCCACTTTTGCTCGCAATTCACAACGAGGTGCCTTCTCGACTTATCCAGAAGTTCTAGATCCAAGGCTGCTTGTTTCAATCTGGACTGGTGACTTGGGATTAGATTCCGGAAATCCACAATCCATTTATCGCCTAGATACTTCAGCAATGAAGCGCATTGAATTAAAAACACTGAAACTTCATGAGACCCATAACTTCGGTGAGGGTTCAATCACATTTGAAGGTTGGACCCCTTGGGTCAACCTGCAAATTGTTAAAGACCCAGGCAAGATATACGCATTGCTTGGCTCGATCTTTGCAATTCTAGGTTTACTTCTCTCACTCTTTACTCGATCCCGAAGAATTTGGGTTAAGGAACGAGTTGGCGAATTAGGTTTAGAAATAGCAGGATTGGCCAAGAATTCTGCGCCAGGGCTAGAGAATGAAATCGCTGCACTTGTAAGTGAGATGAGGAATTTAGGTAAATGACATCTACTAATTACGCATACCTCTCTAACTATGCGATTTATTCAGCAATGGTGCTCTTTACAATTGCATTCATTGCTCACGCCGTTGAAGTAGCTTTCTCAGTTCGCAATGTCGATGAGAAAACAAAATTTGATTTTTCACGGACAAAGCGAAGTGGAAATTTAGGAACTGTAATGATGGTTCTCGCATTCGCGTTTTTACTTGCTGGTGTAATTCTTAGAGGTATCTCAGCACATCGAGTTCCTTGGGGAAATATGTACGAGTTCTCAATCACCGGCGCCCTCGCATTTACCGGCGCATATATCTTTGCGCTGTGGAAATATAAAATTCGTTGGCTTGGACTTCCAGTTGCTATCGCAGTTCTTCTAACATTGGGAACCGCAATCACAATTCTTTATCGACCAAGCGCGCCACTCGTTCCTGCACTTAAATCAACTTGGCTCGCTATTCACGTATCTGCTGCAATTATTTCTGGCGGCGTATTTTTACTTGCAAATTGCATTGCAGCTACTTATTTAATTTTAGATAGATATGAATCAAAGGGCGGCAGACCTACTTGGGCCTTGAAGTTGCCAGCGCTAGATGTATTGGATCAACTTACCTATCGACTAGTTGCATTTGTATTTCCGCTATGGACCTTCGCGGTAATCGCCGGTGCAATTTGGGCGGAATCAGCATGGGGCCGTTACTGGGGCTGGGATCCAAAAGAGACTTGGGCATTTATTACTTGGGTTGCATACGCCGCTTATTTACATGCGCGCGTAACGATTGGATGGCGCGGACGAAAAGCAGCTTGGTTATGTTTATTCGCTGGTTCAACCTTCTTATTTAATTATGTATATATAAATATTTGGGGAACTGGTCGACACACTTACAGCGGCTTGTAGGTATTAATCAGGCTTAGAGCTTGCGAAGAAAATCAGGATCATCATCTGGTGGAATTATTTTTCCACGGCCACCACGTCCAGTGCCTGGATTGCGCATTGGGCGACCGAAAATAAACCAACCAAGAGCTCCTAGTGATGAGAATAGAAATATTAAAAGCAGCCAAGCCCACTTTGGAAACTTTCTTACTTCGTCTTGTGCAGTTCGTGCACAATCAAAGAAGGCATAGAACGAGAATGCTAGAACGAGAATTGTGAACCAAAGACGCATAGTCGGAGTTTAAGCCTTTGTAATCAATAGCGCGAGTGATATCAACAGTGATGTTAGTAATTGGAGCTCGCCCGCTTTGCCAAGTAGTGGAATTAGCCCAGCACCGGTTGCGCCGCGCGAGATTCCTCTAATTAATATGAATTGCAGCGGGAGAGTAAGTAGAACTAAAAGCGCCCATGGTGTTATTGCGGTAACTGCAAGCGAAGAAGTTGCGGCGATTACCAGAAGTAAAATCAAGGCTCGGCGAGCGTTCTTATCGCCCAATCTGACGGCAAGGGTTTTCTTACCGACAGTTTCATCTTTAGGGCGATCTCGAAGATTGTTTAATCCAAGGATTGTGCAAGATAGCGAGCCCATAGGAATTGCGAGCAGCAATGATTGCCAGGTTAACTTTTCGGATTGTGCGAAGTACGAACCCATTGTTGCTACTAAGCCAAAGAATACAAAGACTGAAATCTCACCAAATCCAAGATAGCCATATGGATTCTTTCCGCCGGTGTATTTCCAGCCAGCAATAATTGCAATCGCGCCAACGAGAATTAATAATGGTGAAGTTCTAAGTGCAAGAAATAATCCACTAACGGCTGCAAAAAAATAAGCGATTATTGCTGCGCGCTTTACCTGTTCTGCAGTTGCTAAACCTGATGCCACTAAGCGAATTGGTCCTACGCGAACTTCATCAGTTCCACGAATTCCATCGGAGTAATCGTTTGAGTAATTAACTGCGATCTGCAGAAGCAGCCCTACGGCTAATGCGAGAGCGGCATTGACCCAGTTAATTGTTTGATTATCAATATTAATTAGCGAAGTCCCAATTAAAACTGGGGCAATAGCCGCCGGAAGAGTGCGTGGGCGAGCACCGGCTATCCAAATATTCATTGCGTCATCTTTGCTTATCAATGAATAGAGCTGCCGCTTTGACACGGTCAGGTTTGCCAATTCCAATTTGGGGAATTTGTGTTAACTCTAAAAACTCTTTAGGAACTGCGGCTCGTCCTAAGTTAAGAAGCAATACTTCTGAGATTTTATTGTGGTCAATAGCTTTATCCGAGATCAAACAAAGTTTTGCTCCCCATTGTGGATCAGGGATCGATGTTGCGAGAAAGGTAACTTCTGGGAAAGCACTCGATAGTTGAGATTCGATTGCGAAAAGTGAAACATTCTCGCCACCGGTAATGATTACATCATCGGCCCGTCCTGATATAAATAGCTTTCCATCCTTTAAGTTGCCAAGATCGTTTGTAGTGAACCAACCATTATTGAAGCTCTGGTTCCATAGCTCATCTTCGTTTTCATATCCAGAAGCCAAAATTGGGCCACTTATTTTTATCAGTCCCTCATTGGTAATAGCAATACTTACCCCTTCAAGCGGCACGCTGTCATACACGCAACCACCACAAGTTTCAGTCATTCCATAAGTTGTCACAACTTTTATGCCATTACTAACAGCCTTTTCAAGAAGTTCATTTGTCAGTGCTGCGCCACCAACAAGAACAGCTTTACAATTTTTAAGATGACTTAATAATTCATTGTCACCCGTTAGCGCTTTATGAAGTTGAGTTGGAACTATCGCTGAATAGTCAGCGCGCTTTTCAACCCCAACAACTTGCGTTCCAAGTAGAACTGATCTAGCCAAGACATTTAGCCCAGCAATATGTTGTGTAGAAAGTAATAACGACCAGACATCGCCAGATTTGGCACCGAGCGCTGCATTGGATAACTTCGATGAATTAGCAAGAGCAGATGTAGAAATTTGAACCCGCTTTACAACTCCCGTAGATCCAGTTGTGCTTACTATGAAAGTTGGGGCCGACTCTGCCTGGGATTGAGCGAAGGCAGCAGAAATTGCTTGCACCAGCTCTGGGTTTGACCGCTGGAGCCCAATATCAATTACCGAAGTTTTCATGACAGCCGTAGGCTATCCATATATTTTGTAGGAGGAAATGTGAGCAAACCTTTTAAGCGCGAGCCCGGCAGTCGGACTATTCCAAAATGGAATACCGGCGCTGGAAGCGAGGCCTTTTCAGATATCACTTATCAAACTGCTGAAGGCATGGCGAAAATTACAATTAATCGCCCAGAAGTTAGAAATGCATTTCGCCCACAAACACTATTCGAATTACAAGAAGCGCTTTCACTTGCCCGTGATGATGATTCTGTCGGAGTTGTTATTTTTACTGGTGCCGGAAACGAAGCTTTCTGTTCTGGTGGTGACATAAATGTTCGCGGTGATGATGGTTACTTAGGAAATGATTCACTTGCCAAAAAAGGTATTGGCCGCCTAAATGTTTTAGATTTACAAATTCAAATCCGCAGATTGCCGAAACCAGTAGTTGCAATGGTTGCAGGCTGGGCAGTTGGTGGCGGACATGTTCTTCATGTTGTTTGTGATTTAACTATTGCTGCAGACAATGCAAAGTTTGGCCAGACCGGACCAATGGTCGGATCATTTGATGGCGGATATGGTGCCGGTTTATTAGCTGCACATATTGGTCAGAAAAAGGCTCGTGAAATTTGGTTCTTATGTCGTCAATATGATTCTGCCGAAGCTCTCGATATGGGATTAGTTAATGCGGTAGTTCCAGTTTCTGAACTCGAGGCTGAAACAGTTTCTTGGTGCCGCGAAATGCTTCGCCACTCACCAATGGCGCTTCGACTTCTTAAGGCCGGATTAAATGCGGCTGATGATGGTTTGGCTGGAGTCCAACAACTTGCTGGCGATGCAACTCTTCTTTTTTATATGACAGAAGAGGGCCAGGAAGGTCGCGATGCATTTAAAGAAAATCGTGAACCGAATTTCGATAAGTTTCCAAAGCGTCCGTAATAAAAATGTGGCAATTAGCTGAGATCTTTAATGATCTAACTGTTGTTGCCATACCTACGCGAACAACTTTCCGCGGTGTTTCAGTAAGAGAAGCTGCGCTATTCCGCGGTCCAGCTGGGTGGAGTGAATTTGCACCATTCGTTGAATACGACGAAAAGGTATGTGAGCCATGGTTAAGAGCTGCACTCGAAGGTGCATATAAGACTTGGAATGATTTGGTAAGAAGTGAAGTTGCAATAAATGCCACACTGCCAAGAGTTGAAATATCTCGCGTGCCGGAGATACTTTCAAGATTTCCTGGAGCAAAAACGGTAAAGATTAAAGTTGATGATTTTGTACAAGATAGTGAACTTGTAGAAGCTGCTCTTGATTTTAATCCTGATTTCAAAATTCGCCTTGATGTAAATGGCGGTTGGGATTTAGAAGAAGCGCTATTGAATCTCTATAACTACAACCTTCGATTTGGCAAGGTATTTGAATATATTGAACAACCAACACTTGCAATTTCTGATCTAAAGAAATTAAAGAGCGAAATACCCATGAAGATTGCGATTGATGAATCTATCCGCACCGCCCTAGATAGTGGATTCGAAGATGTTAAAGAGTTTGCTGATATTGCAATAATAAAGTGGGCGCCTTCTGGTGGTGCGACAATGGCAAATAACTTGATTACCAAGATTGGTCTTCCAGCCGTGATTTCGAGCGCGCTTGATACCGGCATTGGAATATCGCATGGACTTGCACTCGCAGCCAGCCAAGCAGAATTAAATTTTGATTGTGGACTTGCAACACTTTCATTGTTTGAAGGCGATGTAATCAAGTCTGGCCTTGAAATATCTGCTGGCACTATAAAAGTTAAGCGCGTCGAGCCCGATACTGATTTACTGGATAAATATTTGGCGCCACAAGAACGTAGTATTTGGTGGCAAGAACGCATCACAACTATTTGGAATAACGGATTTGGTGAAAGGTGGCTAAGTGAGCAACTCGACTGATTTAGCGCGCCAAACAATTCGTAGACTCATCGAATCTGGAGTGAGCGATTTTGTAATCTCACCAGGGTCTCGAAATGCCCCTCTTTCTATTGCGTTGCATGAAGCAGATGCCAAAGGGATTATTGAGCTACATGTAAAACTAGATGAACGTGGAGCGGCTTTCTACGCCTTAGGAATTTCAAAAGCAACTAACCAACATGTTGCCGTTATCTGCACTAGCGGTACTGCTGCAGCGAATTTTCACCCAGCAATGCTTGAAGCGCTCCATGCTAATAACAAGTTAATAGCTATTACTGCAGATAGACCAGAGAGATTACGTAAGACTGGCGCTAATCAAACAACGGATCAAGTTGGACTCTTCCCAAATATAACTTCCCTTGATTTAATATCCGGAAGCAAATTTGAACTTGGTACTGGACCACTTCATTTAAATATTCAATTTGATGATCCACTTTTGCCTAAAGATAGTAATGACTGGCTAACTGGTTTAAAAATAGCTGAAGCCAAAGGCGAAAAAGTTAATCCAAAATCATTAGTAGTTAACGGTAATGGTGTTCTAGTTATTGGCCATGATCTTGGCACATTCACAAGTGAGGAAGTTGAAAGCTTTGTAGCAAAGTCAGGATTACCAACTATTGCTGAAGATCCACTAACTTTTTCAAGTGCAATTGCCCATGCCAGCACATTTCTAGGGGATGAAAGCATCCGCGAATATTTAAAGGCAGAGTATGCAATTGTTATCGGACGAACTACTCTGTCTCGAAGTATTAATAATTATGTTGCAAGCATCGCTAAAAGTTATGTAATTGATCCGCGGATTTCAACTATTGATACTAAGCGAACAGCGACTCAGGTTTTCTTCGAATTACCAAAGTTGGAGGTAGAAACTCTAAATCCAACCTGGATTTCAGATTGGCAAGAGATTTCTAGAATTACCGCAGTTCAAATTACTTCTGATGAAAGTTGGTCCGAACAGAGCGCAGTACAAACAATCGCAGCTTCGATTCCAAACGAATCAGCGCTCTTTATTGGTTCATCAAGACCAATCAGAGATATTGAAGCTTTTGCCAAACCACGAAATGGTCTCAAAGTCTTTGCTAACCGTGGGTTAGCGGGTATTGATGGGAATTTATCAACGATCTTTGGAATTTCCAACCACTTCGAACGTACCTTTGCGATTATTGGCGACTTAACTTTCTTACATGATTTAACTGCGCTCTTAACTCCGCCGAAAGCGAATCTGACAATATTCGTAATCGACAATAACGGTGGGGGAATTTTCTCAACGCTTCCGCAAGCTGGTGTTGCAGGGTTTGAGGACATATTTGGAACACCACAGAATCAAGACCTGGATAAAATTATTTCGGCCTTTGGAATTCCGGTAAGTAAGGTAAAGACTTCATCGGATTTGAACTTAGCAATTGCGCATAATAAAACAGGTTTAAATTTGGTAATTGTTGAAGTTCCAGACCGAAAAACTATGGCAGAAAACTTGGCGCAGACTTACGCCCGAATTTCTAAGGCAGTGCGCATGGGACTTAACTTAGCTTGACTCTCGGCTAGTTCATCTTCAGGGTTTGATCCAGCAACAATTCCACAACCACTAAATATTCGCATGGTTTTCAAGTCTTCAGAGAGTTCGCCAGTACGAAGCGCTATTCCAATTTCACCATCTCCGCGCGCATCAATCCAGCCAACTGGTCCGGCATAACGACCACGATTCATATCTTCTAACTCATCAATTACGGCATTTGCAGTATCAGTCGGTGTTCCACAAACAGCAGCAGATGGGTGAAGCGAAGCAATCAAAGCAAAAATATCTACAGGGATAGCAGAATCATTTAAGACACCGGTCACGTCAGTAGCAAGGTGCATAACGTTTGCAAGGTGCAATACAAATGGCGATTCTGGAACGTTTGTTGATGAACAGTAAGGCGAAAGCGCATCTGCAACTGATCGGACCGCATACTCATGCTCTTCAAGGTCTTTCGAAGACTTAGCAAGCGAAGCGGCAAGGCCAAGATCTTTCGCTTCATCACCAGATTTACGAATAGTTCCGGCAAGAATTCTGGACGTTACAAGGGACTTATTTAGTCGCACCAATAGTTCCGGAGTCGCACCAATTAAGTTAGAAACCAGGAATACCCACGTTGATGGGTAATTCTTTGCAAGAAATGCAATTAAATTCCGAGGCTCGATTGCTTCAGAACTATTTGCAATCAAATCTCGCGCTAAAACGACTTTCTCTAGGTCCCCGTTCTTAATCTTTTTAACAGCAGTTGCAACTCTATTTTTCCACTCTTCGTTACCGAGAGCGCCAACTTCAAATGCGATATCACCGCGCTGGTTGCCTTCGATATATTGCGAAATCGGGGGTTGCGTACTTTCGCCAATCCAAGTGATCCAAGACTTTCCACCCTTTTGACCAATAATAATTTTGGGAATAACAAGTTTTGATTCTTCTGATTGATCATAAGCAAATGAGGAGAAGAGAATTGGCCCAGTTCCACTTCCATGTACATTATTTTGAATTTTCAAAGATGTTAACTGTTCGTGCCACCATTTTCTGGCTTCAGTAAATCTATTTTTACCTTTAAGACTTGTGCTCTTCCATTCACCAAAACCAATTAGCCCTTCGCCACCTCGAATCCAGGTAGCGCTTAGCGCTAAATCTGTTGCGATCAGATCAAGTGGGGGATGGTCACCGAGAATTTCGGTGGTGATATTTGTGGGCACTTTTAAGAGTTAGTTATCTTTAACGCTTCGCAACTAATCGCCAAACAGCAGGTAGCGCAGTACTAGCAATTGCAATCTTAATAAACTCGGCAAGAATGAATGGCGTTAATCCCTTGTCGACAGTCCAACCCCAACTTTGACCAGTGTATTGGTGGAGCCAAATTAATCCGCCGGTAAAAATAATTACATTTCCGATAATCATTGTTGGGATAACAGTCTTGATTTTTTGATCCCATTTGCGACCAGCAAGAGCGCCAAGGACGAGGGATGCAATCAACATGCCAACTAGATATCCACCAGTAGCACCTGCAATTTTTTCAAAACCATGTGAGCCGGATGCAAATATTGGGGCACCAGCAATACCCATTAATAGGTAGAAAGCGACTGTGCTAAATCCAAGACTTGCGCCGTATGCAGTTCCAAGTAAGAGAACACCCAGCGTTTGTCCAGTGAATGGAACTGGAGAACCAGGAATTGGAAAAGATATTTGAGCCATTACTGCCAAGAAGATTGTGCCACCCAAAATTAGTGAGATCTGGGTAATCGCAGTTGTGCGTGAAATTACCGCTGACTTCAAAGTACTTACTTGTGAAATCTGAACCATTTAATCGACCTCTTTCTGGATTTTCTGCTTCCCTTAATTTGTGGTCAGAGCCTACTACCGCGAGAATATACGCGTGAGTAGAGCTGATCTAGGCAAAGAGCCCGAAGAGGTTTCGGCGATGTTTGATGGGGTTGCCGGTCGATATGACTTGTTAAATGACTTGCTTAGCCTGGGTCGAACTAAAGCATGGCGCAAAGTCGCGACCTCAATAATTGAACCAAAATCTGGAATGCGAATTCTAGATATCGCAGCAGGAACTGGATCATCAAGTCGACCACTAGCAGATGCTGGCGCAGATGTTATTCCCTTAGATTTTTCGAAGGGAATGTTAGATGCCGGACGAAAGCGACATCCAGATTTAGCATTCACTCAAGGTGATGCGCTCGCACTTTCATTTAAAGATAATGAATTTGATGTAACAACAATCTCTTTTGGTTTACGAAATACTTCAAACACGCTGAAGGCTTTACAAGAATCACTTCGAGTTTTAAAACCCGGTGGTCGAATGGTTGTTGTTGAATTTTCACAACCAACTAATAAAATTTTTAGAGTTATTTATATGCGCTATTTGATGCGCGCACTTCCACCAATCGCCAGAAAAGTTTCATCTAATCCCGATGCATATGTTTATTTGGCCGAATCCATTTTGGCCTGGCCAAATCAATCGGGACTTGCCCAGTTAATGACAGCGGCTGGATTCCAAAACGTCCAATGGCGCAATTTGACCTTTGGCATTGTGGCCATTCATACGGGCTTCAAGCCGTGATAGATGCCACATGTCCTACACCTCGACGAGATTCACAATTCATAATTGTGACCAAGAACGCCTAAACCCGTAGACTCCCTTCCCGTGAACCCATACGTACCGATACTGGTAATTGGCGCAATTGGCTTCGGCTTCGGAGCATTTTCAGTTGTTGCTGCAGCGATCACAGGACCAAAGCGATACAACCGAGCAAAATTCGAAGCATATGAATGCGGTATCGAACCATCACCACAAGCAGCAGGTGGCGGACGTTTTCCAGTTAAATATTTCTTAACAGCTATGTTATTTATTGTTTTTGATATTGAAATTGTTTTCTTATATCCATGGGCGGTCACTTTCGACAAACTCGGTCTCTTTGGATTAGTTGAAATGGCAATCTTTATCGGAACTGTTTTTGTTGCTTATGCCTATGTCTGGCGCCGCGGCGGATTGGAATGGGATTAAATCCATGGGTCTAGAAGAGAAGTTACCTGCGGGGTTTGCACTAACTAGCGTAGAAAAACTTGCTGGTTACATGCGCAAAAATTCACTTTGGCCAGCAACATTCGGTCTTGCTTGTTGTGCGATTGAAATGATGGCTTTCGGTGGTGGCCGTTATGACGCAGCTCGTTTTGGAATGGAAGTTTTCCGCGCATCACCACGTCAAGCAGATTTAATGATTGTGGCAGGTCGAGTTTCAAACAAGATGGCCCCAGTTCTTCGTCAGATTTATGATCAAATGGCAGCACCAAAGTGGGTAATTGCAATGGGTGCGTGTGCATCATCAGGTGGAATGTTTAACAACTACGCAATCGTTCAAGGTGTTGATCACGTTGTGCCAGTTGATATTTATCTTCCAGGTTGTCCACCACGTCCTGAAATGTTGATGGATGCAATTTTGAAATTACATGAACATATTGGCAGCGAAAAACTTGGCGTTAATCGTGAACAAGTTATTCGTGAAGTTGAAGCAGCAGCACTTGCAGCTAAGCCAACTCATCAATTAAAAGGCCTTCTTGCATGAGCGAAAATAACGGGATGTTCGGAGCCAGTGGATCTGGCGATACCTCTGGTTTTGGTGGCCTAGCTCGCAGCGCGGCAAACTTCGGTTCTAGTGAACGACCATATGGAAGTTATTTTGATGAAGTCACAGATGAGTTAGAGCGTGCATATCCAGAATTTAATAGTGCAATTGAAAAGGTAGTAATCGACCGTGGTGAATTAACTCTTCACGTAAAGCGTGAAAAATTATTTGATACTGCAATGAAATTACGCGATACCCAATCACTTCGCTTCGAAGTTTGCCTTGGTGTTAGCGGTGTTCATTATCCAGAAGATAAGAATCGTGAACTTCATGCGGTCTATCCATTACTTTCTATGACACACAACCGTCGCATTCGCTTAGAAGTTAGCGTTCCTGATTCAGATCCACATCTACCTTCACTTGTTGAAGTGTGGGCCGGAAACAACTGGCACGAACGTGAAACATGGGACATGTTCGGAATTATTTTTGATGGCCATCCAGGTTTAACCAGAATCCTTATGCCAGATGATTGGCCAGGACATCCACAACGTAAAGATTATCCACTCGGTGGAATTCCAATTGAATATAAAGGTGCAACTATTCCTGCGCCATCAGAACGTAGGTCATACCGATGACAACTCAAGATTCATACGCATCAGCTACTGATACGACAGAAGGTCGTGTTTATTCAGTAACTGGCGGCGATTGGGATTCATTAGTTACCGAGATTGGTCAGACTAAAGAAGAGCGCGTTGTTGTAAACATGGGACCACAACATCCATCTACTCACGGAGTGCTCCGTTTAGTTCTTGAACTTGAAGGCGAAACTATTACTGAAGCTCGTGCTGGAATTGGTTATTTGCATACTGGTATCGAAAAAAATACTGAGTACCGCACTTGGACCCAAGGCGTAACTTTTGTGACTCGCATGGATTATTTAGCGCCGATTTTCAATGAGACTGCCTACTGCTTAACTCTTGAAAAATTACTTGGAATAACAAATGATATTCCAGAGCGCGCGAGTGAAATTCGCGTCTTGATGATGGAACTTAATCGCATTTCATCTCACATGGTTGCACTTGGAACCGGAGCTCTAGAACTTGGTGCACTTTCCCCAATGATCTTTGCTTTCCGTGAACGTGAGAAAGTCTTAGATGTTTTCGAAATGATCTCTGGTCTACGTATGAATATGGCCTATGTTCGTCCTGGTGGCGTTGCCCAGGATCTACCAAAAGGTGCGATTGCAAAGATTCGGGAAACTGTAAAAGAGTTACGTCATAACTTTAAAGATAATGAGAAGCTTCTAGTTGGTAACACAATTTGGATGAAGCGAACTCAAGGAATCGGATATTTAGATCTTGCTGGTTGCACAACTTTAGGCATAACTGGCCCAGTACTTCGTTCCACTGGAATGCCATGGGATTTGCGTAAGACTGAACCATATTGCGGTTATGAAAATTATGAATTTGATGTAATCACAACTGATACCTGTGATGTATATGGCCGATTCTTAATTCGCATGCAAGAACTAGAACAATCACTTCGCATCATTGAACAAGCTTGTGACAAGTTAGAAAAATCTGAAGGCCAACCAGTAATGGTTGCAGATAAGAAAATTGCTTGGCCATCACAACTATCTGTTGGCAGCGATGGCATGGGTAACTCACTTGACCATATTCGCGAAATCATGGGCACTTCAATGGAGTCTTTGATTCACCACTTTAAATTGGTAACTGAAGGTTTCCGAGTTCCAGCAGGTCAGGCATATGTCGCAATTGAATCCCCACGTGGTGAAACTGGAGTGCATTTAGTTTCTGATGGTGGAACTAGACCTTACCGAGTTCACTTCCGCGAGCCATCGTTCAATAATTTGCAAGCAACTTCTGCAATGGCAGAGGGCGGAATGATTGCGGATGTAATCGGTGCTGTTGCATCAATCGATCCAGTTATGGGAGGGGTTGATCGCTAATGGAATTTACTACTGATCAATTGAAGATTATGGATTCAATCATTGCTAGATATCCAAGATCGCGTTCTGCTGTAATGCCACTTCTTCATTACGTTCAAGCTATTGATGGCTATATAACGCCACGTGGAATTGAAACTATTGCCGCAAAATTAGATATTGCCGCCGCAGAAGTAACTGCAGTTTCCTCTTTCTATACCCAATATCGCACTGAACCAGCTGGCGAGTATCACGTTGGTGTCTGTATTAACACCCTATGCGCGGTTATGGGTGGAGATGCAATTTATGATTCACTCGAAGATCACCTTGGAATTAAAAATCATGAAACAACTAAAGATGGCAGAGTTTCAATCGAAAGAATTGAATGTAATGCGGCTTGCGATTACGCACCTGTTGTAATGGTTAACTGGGAGTTCTACGACAATCAAACTCCACAAAGTGTGAAAGATTTAGTTGATGCAGCACGTGCCGGAAATCCACCAGCACCTACTCGTGGCCCAAATAAGCTCCGTACTTGGAAGCAGAATTCAGAAGTTCTTGCTGGCTTAAGCGATGGTCTAGCGAATGAAGGAGTCTCTGCAGGAGGCCCATCACTTCTTGGTTTGAAGATTGCGCGACTTGAGAAGGGCGAAAAGTAAATGACTTCAGCAAGCAAATTAACTCCAGTTCTTTCGGCAAATTGGGATGAGAAAGATTCATTTACTATTGAAGGTTATAAGCGCAATGGTGGTTACAAAGCTGTCGCTAAAGCCTTAGCAATGTCGCCCGATGATGTAATTCAAACAATTAAAGATTCTGGACTACGTGGTCGCGGTGGCGCTGGTTTCCCAACTGGAAGCAAGTGGGGCTTTATTCCGCAAGGCGATAACAAGGAACATTATTTAGTTGTAAATGCTGACGAGTCAGAGCCAGGCACTTGTAAAGATATGCCGCTGCTTCTAGCAAATCCACATGTACTTATTGAAGGAATAATTATTGGTTCATATGCAATCCGCGCAAACCATGCATTTATTTATCTTCGCGGTGAAGTTGTCCATGTATTTCGCCGAGTTCAGCAAGCAATCGAGGATGCTTATAAAGCAGGATTACTTGGCAAGAATATTGGCGGTAAAGGTTTTGATCTAGAACTAACTCTTCATGCCGGTGCCGGTGCTTATATTTGTGGTGAAGAAACCGCGCTACTTGATTCACTTGAAGGATTTAGAGGACAACCAAGACTTCGCCCACCATTCCCTGCGATTGCCGGTTTGTATGCCAAGCCAACTGTTGTAAATAACGTTGAGTCAATTGCATCAGTACCAGCAATTATAAATAATGGAATTGAATGGTTCCAAGCAATGGGAACCGAGAAGAGCAAAGGATTTACGCTCTACTCACTCTCGGGCCATGTAAATAATCCTGGTCAATTTGAAGCACCACTTGGAATTACGTTGCGCGAATTGCTTGAACTTGCTGGTGGTGTTCGCACTGGCCACAAACTTAAATTCTGGACACCTGGTGGATCTTCAACGCCAATGTTTACTGATCAACATTTAGATATTCCACTGGATTACGAAGGTGTTTCTGCCGCCGGTTCAATGCTTGGAACAAAGGCGCTTCAAATCTTTGATGAAACTACTTGCGTCGTTCGCGCTGCTCTTCGTTGGACCGAGTTCTACAAACATGAATCTTGCGGAAAGTGCACACCATGCCGCGAAGGAACTTGGTGGTTAGTTCAAATGTTGCACGACCTTGAAGATGGAAAGGGAACTGAAGCTGATTTAACAAAGCTGCTAGATCTCTGCGATAACATTGCAGGCCGTTCATTCTGCGCACTTGCAGATGGCGCAGTTGCCCCAATCATGTCTTCACTTAAATATTTCCGCGATGAATATCTAGAGCACCAACGCAATGGTGGCTGCCCATTTGATCCAGTTGCTTCAACAATCTTCAAGACTGTAGGTGCATAAATGGTTCCAGAGCAAGCGTTACTTGAAACCGAAGCGCCGGTAGAAATGATTACCTTAGTTATCGATGGCTTTGAAGTTAGTGTTCCAAAAGGAACTCTTGTTATTCGTGCGGCTGAAAAACTTGGAATTCAAATTCCTAGATTCTGTGATCACCCACTTTTAGATCCAGAAGGCGCATGTCGTCAATGTTTAGTTGATATTGAAATAAATGGCCGAGCATTTCCAAAGCCACAAGCATCTTGCACAATTCCAGTTGAAAATAACATGATTGTGAAGACGCAATTAACTTCACCTGTAGCTGAGAAGGCACAAGCTGGAATTATGGAGTTCCTACTTATTAACCATCCATTGGATTGCCCAGTCTGCGATAAAGGTGGCGAATGCCCACTTCAGAATCAGGCAATGAGCAATGGTCGTCCAGATTCCCGTTATGAAGGTGTTAAACGCACATTTGAAAAGCCAGTTCCAATATCTTCACAAGTTTTGCTTGATCGTGAACGTTGCGTTCTATGTGCGCGTTGCACTCGTTTCTCGGAACAAATTGCAGGCGATCCATTTATTACTTTGAATGAACGTGGTGCGCTGCAACAAGTTGGAATTTATGCCGAAGAACCATTTGAGTCTTATTACTCAGGAAATACCGTTCAAATTTGTCCAGTTGGCGCATTAACCGGAGCTTCATATCGTTTCCGCGCACGACCATTCGATTTAGTTTCAGTTGATTCTGCTTGTGAGCACTGTTCCTCTGGTTGTGCAATGCGCACCGATATCCGTCGTGGCAAAACACTGCGTCGTCTTGCTGGCGATGATTCTTCAGTAAATGAAGAGTGGAATTGCGATAAGGGCCGTTGGGCATTCAAATATTTAACAAGTAGAGAGCGCGTTACTTCACCAATGATTCGTGGTGCTGATGGCGAATTACATGAAGCTTCATGGCCAGAAGCAATCGCCTTCGCAGCATCAGGCTTAAAGGGTAAGCGTGCCGGAGTATTAGTTGGCGGCCGTGCAACTGTTGAAGATGCATATGGTTATAGCAAGTTTGCTCGAGTAGCACTTGCAACAAATGATATTGATTTCAGATCTCGCCCTCACTCAGATGAAGAGACTTCGTTCCTATCGAGAGTTGCACTCGGATTAAAAACCACATACAAAGATATTGATAAAGCTGACAAAGTAGTTCTACTTGGCTTTGAACCAGAAGAAGAATCCCCAATAGTTTTCCTACGTATTTTCAAGCAAGTTAGAAAACGCGCGCTTGCCGTAATAAGTGATGCGCCATTTGCTAGCCGCGGATCTGAAAAATTAAGTGCAGAACTAGTTAGTGATATTTCAGCAATCTCTGGACTCACCGCAAAAAGCGTTATTTTGGTAGGCGAGCGATTGGCAGAAAACGTTGGTGCACTTTCAACTGCGCTAGCACTTGCCGAAAAATTTAACGCCAAGTTGGCTTGGATTCCGCGTCGTGCAGGTGAACGCGGAGCACTTAGCGCTGGTGCAATCTCAACGCTTCTTCCAGGCGGTCGTCCAGTTTCTGATGCAAGCGCGCGAGTAGATGTCGCAACCGCATGGTCAGTCGATTCACTTCCGACAAACCCAGGTCGTTCAACTTCGGAAATTCTTCTAGCGCTAAGTGTTAAGAATTTGGATGCAGTAGTTATTGGCGGCGTAGATCCGCTTGATATTTCAAATGAAGCCCTTACACAGTTATTAAATTCATTTGTAGTTTCACTGGAAATTTCACATAGCTCAGTAACTGCAATCGCAGATGTTGTACTTCCCGTTGCAGCGGTTATTGAGAAGAGTGGTTCATTCCAAGATTGGCAAGGAAGTTCTCGTGCCTTCGATAAAGCAATCGATGATTCGCTATCAAGAAGTGATGTACGAATCCTTTCGATGATTGCCGATGAAATGGGTTCTCCTATCAATCTGCCAACAGTTGCCGCGACGGCTCGAGAGATTGCAGCGCTTGGTGTTTGGGATGGAAAGGTTCCAGCCTTTGAAAAGGCTGCAACTGAAAAGCTAACTGGTTCAGATGGAAAGTTGAATTTAACTTCATGGCGCTTATTACTTGACCTTGGAACTTTGCAAGATGGCGAGGCAAATCTTGCTGGAACTGCGCGCAAAGCAACTGCTCATATTTCGCCAGCACGTGCTGAAAAATTGGGAGTTAAATCTGGCGATCAAATTTCAATCTCATCCGATCTTGGTTCAATAAGTCTTCCAGTAGCAATTAGTTCGATGTCTGATGATTCAATTTGGGTTCCCCGTAACTCAATCGGATCACAAGTATTAGCAAACCTCGGCTTTATTGCTGGTCCAGTTAAGGTGGTTAAAGCATGACTACTGCGCAACTAATTGGAAATGATCCAGGTTGGATAACACTTGTTAAGGGTCTATTAATTTTTATTGTCTGTGTCCTAGCAACTTTGATGTCAGTCTGGGGTGAACGTCGAATAGTTGCACGCATGCAGCAACGCCTCGGCCCAAACCGTGTTGGTCCTTTTGGTTTAGTTCAAGCGCTAGCTGATGGCGTGAAGCTTGCGCTAAAAGAAGATTTAATTCCAAAGGCTGCGGATCGAATTGTCTTTGTTATTGCACCAATTATTAGTGCAACAACCTGTTTCATGTCATTTGCCGTTATTCCACTCTCTGGAAAAGTCACACTCTTTGGCCACAAGACCGTTATGCAATTGACTGATATTCCAGTCGGAGTTCTTTATGTTCTTGCAATCGCTTCAGTTGGTGTTTATGGCATCGTTCTTGCTGGCTGGTCATCAGGTTCTACTTATCCACTTCTTGGTGGGCTACGTTCTAGCGCACAAGTTATTTCATATGAAGTTGCAATGGGACTCTCTTTAGTAGCTGTATTTATCTACTCCGGTTCAATGTCCACTTCAGATATCGTTGCCGCACAACATCAATGGTGGTTCTGCGTAACGCTCTTCCCATCATTTGTTATTTATGCAATCTCAATGGTTGGCGAAACTAACCGTGCACCTTTCGATTTAGCTGAAGCCGAAGGTGAACTTGTCGGTGGATTCCATACCGAATATTCATCACTTAAATTTGCACTCTTCTTCCTTGCTGAATATGTAAACATTGTTGCAGTTTCAGCGTTAGCAACAACGCTATTCCTTGGCGGTTACCACGCACTTCCAGGTCTTGGATTTACTGAAAGCTGGCTCGGTGGCTGGTTCACAGTTATCTGGTTCTTAACAAAAGTTATCTTCTTCTTCTTTATCTTTGTCTGGCTACGAGGAACTCTGCCAAGACTTCGTTATGACCAATTCATGAAGTTTGGTTGGAAAGTCTTAATTCCATTCTCACTTGTTTGGATAATGATTGTTTCAACATTGCGCGTACTTTCTCTGCAAGGTGCACCACGTGCAGTTGTTATCGGGTTTGTAGTTGGCGTTGTACTACTTGTCTTCGCCGGAACAACTCTTGTGGAATCAGCCAAGAAGCGCCGAATCAACGAAGATGCACTTGGTGAAGTTTTGGCACCTACATTCCCAGTTCCTGCAATTCCAGGAAGTAAAACTATTAAGAGAACGGAGCAACTAAATGGATAGTCCATTAACTCCGCGTTCAAATGATCTCGGCCTAACAGCTGCATCGAAAGCCAATAAGCCAATTGAGAATCAAGATGCCAAAAGCTTCTTCGCTCAGCTGCAAGGATTTTGGGTCACATTTATTACGATGTTCAAGAAAGTTAATACCGTTGAATATCCAGAAGTTAAGGAGCCAACAGCCGAACGTTTTCATGGACGTCATCAGCTAAATCGTTATGACGACGGTCTAGAAAAATGTATTGGCTGCGAACTTTGTGCTTGGGCATGCCCAGCAGATGCAATTCTTGTTGAAGGTGAATCAAATACCGAAGAAGAGCGATTCTCACCTGGCGAGCGTTACGGCAAGGTTTACCAGATTAATTATCTGCGCTGTGTTTTCTGCGGTCTATGTATTGAAGCTTGCCCAACTCGCGCACTTACTATGACAAACGAATATGAATTAGCAGATGAGTCTCGTGCGAAATTAATCTTTGAAAAAGAAGATCTACTTGCCCCACTTAAATCAGGAATGTTGCAACCTCCACATCCAATGGCTCCAGGTACGACTCATATCGATTACTACCGCGGTGATATTAAAGGCGGTTCAAATGGCTAATCTTGCGTTAGAGGTGGGTAGAACTCTTCAGCCAGAAGCAATCTTGTTCTGGATTCTTGCCCCACTTGCTGTTGTTTCTGCACTCGGAATGCTCTTTGTTAAGAAAGCGGTTCACTCGGCGTTATTGCTTGCCTGGGTAATGGTCACTCTGGCAATTTTCTATATTGCGCAAGACGCACTCTTCTTAGGAATTGTGCAAATTGTTGTTTACACCGGAGCCGTAATGATGTTGTTCCTATTTATTCTTATGCTTGTTGGTGTTGATAGTTCTGATTCATTAGTTGAAAACATTCGCGGCCAACGCCCGGCATCTATTGCTGCAGCAATTGGCTTGGGTGGATTAATAATTTCGTTAATTTCAAGAGCAAATATTGGGGTTGAAACTATTGGCCTCCAAGATGCAAACTCAATGGGCAATGTCCAAGGTCTGGCACAGCAGCTCTTCACTAAATATGTCTGGGCATTCGAAGTTGTTTCCGCACTTCTAATTACCGCCGCACTTGGTGCGATGGTCTTGGCTCATAGCACTTCAACAAAATCTCGGACTGCGCAACGAGATCAATCAATCGCAAGATTCCGAGGCGCATCACTCGCTACTGCAGCTGGTCTTCCAAGCTCTGGAGTATTCGCACGGCACAACGCTGTTGATGTTCCTGCGCTACTTCCAGATGGATCTCCCGCTCCGACATCAATTTCTGCGACGCTTGAAGCTCGCGGTGACATGCTTTCATCAAAACCATTTGAACTTGAAGCGAAGGAAGTGGAGGAAGACTAAATGGATATCTCAAATTATATTTATCTATCAGCTCTGCTCTTCACCATTGGAGCAATCGGTGTCGTAGTTCGCCGAAATGCAATTGTTGTTTTTATGTGCGTTGAATTAATGCTAAACGCGGCTAACTTAGCCTTCGTAACTTTCGCCCGGGTTTATGGAAATTTAGATGGTCAAGTTGCATCCTTCTTCACGATGGTTGTCGCAGCTTGTGAAGTTGTAGTTGGCCTAGCGATTATTGTCACGATTTATCGCTCCCGTCGATCAGCATCTGTTGACGATGCTAGTTTGTTGAAGCGCTAATGGTTACGAGCACAAATTTGGTTTATCTGATTGCTCTTCCGCTATTTAGCGCTGGCTTACTCCTTCTCTTGGGACGTATTGCTGACAAGTGGGGCCACATATTTGCAACTCTGATTTCAGCTTCAGTCTTTGTAATTGGTCTAATTGAATTCTTTGCGATGCAAGGCCGGGATGGCGAAGCACGTGCTGCTACGCAGAAGATTTTTGAATGGATTTCAGTTGGCTCGCTCCATGTAGATGCTTCACTTTTACTTGATCAACTCTCTATCTGTTTTGTCCTATTGATTTCTGGTGTTGGAACTCTTATTCATATCTATTCAATTGCATATATGTCCCACGATCACGATCGACGTCGCTTCTTTGCATACCTAAACCTCTTCATTGCAGCGATGCTTCTGCTCGTACTCGGAGATTCCTACTTAAATCTTTATGTTGGTTGGGAAGGCGTAGGCCTTGCTTCCTACCTATTAATTGGTTTCTGGAATCAAAAACCAGCCTATGCAACTGCCGCGAAAAAGGCTTTCGTTGCAAACCGGGTTGGCGATGTTGGCTTGTCACTTGCCATCATGATCGCTTTTACACAATTTGGCACCGTAACTTTTGCCGGCGTTAAAGAGAGTGCATCAGGTGCTTCTGCAGGCGCACTAACCGCAATTGGCGCAATGCTCTTGCTTGCAGCTGCTGGTAAATCTGCACAATTCCCATTGCAATCTTGGCTAGGCGATGCGATGGCTGGCCCAACTCCAGTATCTGCTCTCATCCACGCAGCGACAATGGTTACAGCTGGCGTCTATCTGATAACACGATCTAACTTTATTTTTGATGCATCACCAACGGCGCAACTAATGGTTGTTTGCGTGGGTGCGATTACATTGTTATTCGGTGCACTTATCGGTACTGCCAAAGACGATATTAAGAAAGCGCTTGCCGCTTCAACTATGTCGCAAATTGGTTACATGATTCTTGCAACTGGTCTTGGTCCGGTCGGCTATGCCTTTGCAATCATGCACTTACTAACTCACGGATTCTTTAAAGCTGGCATGTTCCTTGGCGCTGGTTCAGTAATGCATGGCATGAATGATGAAGTAAATATGCGACGTTACGGAGCTATCGGAAAAGTTATGCCAATAACCGCTGCCACATTTGGTCTTGGTTATTTAGCAATTCTTGGAGTTCCACCATTTGCAGGTTTTTACTCAAAAGATAAAATAATTGAAACTGCTTTTAACGCCGGCGGCATTGAAGGAATTCTCCTTGGGGGAGCAACACTTCTTGGTGCGGCCATCACAGCGTTTTATATGACACGTGTCATCGTTCTTACTTTCACCGGAACAAAGCGTTGGGATGAAAACGCACATCCTCACGAATCCCCATTCTTAATGTGGGCACCAATGGCAGTTCTTGCAATTGGATCAGTCGCTTCTGGCTTCCTACTTAGTTCAGGAAGCGCACTAGTTAATTGGTTGCAACCAGTTGTTAACGAACACCATGAACACCATGCCGAAGAGTTCTTGCCACCATTGGTGGTTTCAGCGTTGGCACTTGCCGTTGTAGCTATTGGCGTTGCTTTTGCAGTTCTTAAATATCGCACGGTTCCAGTTTCAGCGCCCGAGAAAGTCTCAGTATTCACAAAAGCGGCACGCAAAGATCTTTATCAGGATTCTTTTAACGAAGCGGTATTCATGCGCCCTGGCCAGAAGTTAACTAGCAGTTTGGTAACTACAGATAACAGAGTTATAGATGGCCTAGTTCGCATGGTGGGATGGATTATTCAAACCTGCGCATCAGCTATACGTGGAATCCAAAATGGTTATGTTCGTAGCTATGCCTTAATCATGGTTCTAGGCGTACTTGCCTTAGTAACTGCAGTTTGGATGGTGACGCTATGAGTATCTTGACCACTCTTCAATTACTGCCGCTCTTTGGTGCGATTGTTATCGCAGCGATGCCAGTTGGTAATGCGAAATTGATTAAGCAAATTGCTCTTGGTTTCTCGCTACTTGTCACCGCTGTTTCAATAGTTATGACCTTTGGCTTTGAAACTAGAAACAACACATTGCAATTTACTGAGTCCCGAACTTGGATCTCGGCCTTTAATATCAATTACGCAGTAGGTATTGATGGCATGGCACTTGCACTCATATTGATGACCACAATTCTTGTTCCAATTGTTTTTCTCGCAGGCTGGAATGAATCAGAGAATGGTCGCTGGAACGTAAAGACTTTCTACATTCTGCTATTAATTCTCGAAACTATGATGATTGGCGTCTTTGCTGCAACTGATGTCTTCCTCTTTTACGTAATTTTCGAAGCGATGCTACTTCCGGTTTATTTCCTTATTGGCGGTTATGGCGTTGGAGATCGTGCTGCAGCAGCCATGAAGTTCTTGCTCTACAGCCTTTTTGGTGGATTACTTATGTTGGCTGCAGTTATTGGGCTTTACATAATTTCTACAAACCAAGGTGGCGGAACTTTCGATATTACAAAACTTTCTGAGTTAACTATTGATGCGCCAACACAAAATTGGCTCTTCTTAGGTTTCTTCATCGCCTTTGCTATCAAAGCGCCACTGTGGCCGTTCCACACTTGGCTACCAACCGCTGCAAAGTCTTCGACAGCAGGAACATCAACGTTGCTACTTGGAGTTCTGGATAAAGTTGGAACTTACGGAATGATCCGCTTCTGCATGAGCTTCTTTCCAGAAGCAACAAAGACTTTCACGCCAGCAATTATTACCTTGGCTGTTATTTCAATTCTTTATGGCGCATTCTTGGCGATTGGCCAGAAAGATATTAATTCGCTGATTGCATTTACATCTATTTCGCACTTTGGATTTATAACTTTAGGAATTTTTGCACTTACCTCTCAAGGTTTAACCGGTGCAATTTTCTACATGGTAAACCATGGCTTTTCTACTGCGGCGCTCTTCTTAACTGCGGGCTGGATGATAAAGCGTCGCGGGTCAACACAAATTTCAGATTTCGGTGGCTTGCAACGTGTAACTCCAGTACTTGCTTGGTCCTTCTTCCTAGCGGGAATGTCAGCCCTTGCGCTTCCTGGACTATCAAGCTTTGTTAGTGAGTTCTTAGTTCTACTTGGTTCATTTGCTAAATATCCGGTCGCTGCAATTCTTGGAACCACTGGAATTATTCTTGCCGCGCTCTATGTTCTCATCGCAGTCCAGAAATCACTTCATGGTGAAACTTCAGCACCAAGTGCTGGCATGGTTGATCTGAATTTGCGTGAAAAAATTGCAATTGCGCCTGTAATTCTCGTCCTTGTATTCCTCGGTTTTTATCCAAAGCCGGTCTTAAACGTTATTAATCCAACTACCCAAACTGTTATGACTCATGCCGGGGTAAGCGATCCAATTGCAAAGGTGGCCAAATAATGTTGACCGCGCCTAAATTAGATTACGCACTTCTTG
>JAPLAY010000080.1 GCA_026393035.1 Actinomycetota bacterium | reverse complement strand
GTTCAAGTGAAGTCATTGGCAGACCCAGTGGTTTCATTGCTGCATCTGCAACATCTGGCGCCGTTCCTTCATCGATAGCATCAGTTATCTCGCCCATAAATCTAGTTAGCAAGCGATTTACAACAAAGGCAGGAGAGTCCTTAACAATTACCATCGTCTTCTTTAACTCTTTGCCTACCGCAACCGCAGTAGCTGTAGTCGCATCATCAGTCGCAGGGGTTCGGGCTATTTCAAGCAGTGGCATAACCGCTACTGGATTGAAGAAGTGGAAACCAATTACGCGTTCGGGATTACTTAAACCTTCAGACATCTTCGTAACTGATAGCGAAGAGGTATTTGTGGCCAAGATGCATTCGATTGAAACTATTTTCTCAAGTTCTTTAAAGAGCTTCTGCTTAAGCTCTAACTCTTCAAAAATTGCTTCTATGACAAATGAGGCATCGGCAAAGATTGATTTATCAGTCGAGCCCGAAACGAGTGAACTTAAACGAGCAGCACTCTCGGCGCTCATTCGTTTCTTCTCGACAAGCTTTGTGAGTTCTCCGCGAATGTAGCTAAGACCTTTATCAACTCGTTCCTGATCCAAGTCGGTGATTACAACTGGAACCTTTAAGTTTCGCAGCATTATCAAGGCAAGTTGCGAAGCCATCAAACCAGCGCCCACGACTCCTACCTTCGTTACTTTTCGAGCAAGTGCAGGTTTTGGTGCGCCTTCAACTTTCTTCCGCTTCTTTTGAATCAAATTAAAGGCGTAGAGCGATGCTCGCAGCGGGTTGCTCATTGTTAAGTTTGCTAGTTCAAGATCCTCGGCATCGAAACCAGCGCCTAAAGTATTTGTTCTCGCTGCTGAAATTAGATCTAGCGCCTTTATTGCCTGTGGAATTTCTGCGCCGCCAAATTTCTTAGCTACTGCGGCTTCGCCAATAGCAATTGCCGCCTTCCAAGCAGCTTCATCTTTTGTATGGTCAGCACGTTCTATCTTCTTTGAACCATTCAATACTGATGCCGCGAACTTTATTGAATTCTCTAGAAAATCTGATGGTTCGAAAACTACATCGGCTACACCAAGTGCTAGCGCATCCTTAGCTTTCATCATTGTGTTGTTATTTAGCGCATTCAAAATTATTACCTGCACGGCATTGGATGGTCCAATTAACTTAGGCAAAATTGTTGCCCCACCCCAACCTGGCACTAAACCTAGGAACACCTCTGGCAGTCCAGTAAATGCGGTAGATGCGACGCTGCGATATTTGCAATGAAGAGCAACTTCAAGGCCACCACCAAGTGCTAAGCCGTTAACAAAGGCAAAAGTTGGTTTCTTGCTCTCGCCAAATCTACGGAACACATCGTGTCCTAATTTTCCTATAGCAAGGGCTTGCTTCTTATCAGTTAAGAATGCAAGCCCAGATAAATCTGCACCGGCGGCAAAGATGAATGGTTTTCCGGTAATTGCGATTGCGACAGATGAGCTAGCTTCAGAAATTGTTATTGCTTCATTTAGCGCAGCAAGTGATGCCGGGCCAAAAGTATTTGGCCGGTTGTGATCCATTGCGTTATCTAACGTAATTAGCGAAAGCGTTCCAGTAGCGCCAAAAGGAGTCAGATCAATCTCGCGAACATGGGCCGCAGTTATAACTTCTTCAGGTGCACCTTCTGGCAACTTAATATCGCTCATTATTTTGCCGCTTTCTTTGAAGCGCCATTGAAGTGTGGGTTCTCCCAGATAATGCTGCCACCCATTCCAAGACCAATACACATTGTTGTTAGCCCGTATTGAACATCTGGGTGTTCTTCGAAACCGCGGGCAAGATTAATCATTAACCGAACTCCAGATGAAGCCAACGGGTGTCCAACTGCGATTGCGCCACCGTATTGATTTACTCGGGCGTCGTCGTCAGCAATTCCAAAGTGATCTAAGAATGAGAGAACTTGAATTGCAAATGCTTCGTTGATTTCAAAGAGTCCAATATCTGAAATTGATAGCCCAGCTTTAGCTAGCGCTTTAATAGTGCTTGGTACTGGTCCGTAACCCATTATTTCTGGGGCGACACCAGCAAAGGCGAATGAAACTAACTTTGCTTTTATTCCAAGTCCTAGTTCATTAGCTTTTGATTCACTTGCAAGAATTGCGGCAGTAGCGCCATCGTTTAACCCGGCAGCATTTCCTGCAGTTACATTTCCCATCGCTCGAAATGGTGTTTTAAGTGCAGCAAGAGCTTCGATAGTTGTTCCTGGACGTGGTGGTTCGTCGACAGTTGCCATACCCCAACCAAGTTCTGTGGAACGTACTGCGACTGGAATTAAATCTCGTTGAATCTTTCCGGCAGTGTATGCAGCAGCTGTTTTATTCTGCGATGCAACTGAATAAGCATCTGCGCGAGCCTTTGTTAAATGTGGAAATTTGTCATGCAACCGTTCTGCAGTCATACCCATTTGCAGCGCATCGGTATCAACTAATTTTTCAGCTAAGTATCTTGGATTTGGATCCATACCTTCACCCATTGGGTGATGTCCCATATGTTCAACGCCACCAGCAATGGCAATGTCATATTGACCCATTGCGATTGCACCGGAAATTGTTGTAACGGCCGTAAGTGCACCAGCACACCATCGATCAATGGAATATCCAGGAACGCTATCTGGAATGCCGGCAAGTAATGAAACACTTCTTCCAATATTCATTCCTTGATCACCGCTTTGTGTAGCTGCAGCAATTGCAACATCATCGATTGCTGATGGTGAAACTTTGGGATTACGTTCTAACAATCCGCGTAGGGTACGAACCATGATGTCATCTGCTCTGGTTTCGGCATACAAACTTCCAGCTTTACCAAAAGGGGATCGAACCGCATCAACTAAAACAACACGCTCACTCATCAAAGGCTCCTACTTGGATATGGTTAAGATTCCCGTTAGGTTACTCGCCAGTAGGAAAAATTGGAAGAGAACTAGCTGGTGAGATATAAATCATGAGCGGTAGAACTATCGTTGAAAATCACT
>JAPLAY010000077.1 GCA_026393035.1 Actinomycetota bacterium | reverse complement strand
GTTATTCACTAGAGCGTGCGCTCACCAATTACCACGACTGAAGTCATGAATGAATTCTCCCCTGTCGCGCTCATTTGGTCAACCCCAGAGTTAGGAATCTCACTATTTAGCAGGTCTTATCCGCAGACCGCGCCCTTTGATGCCGAGCCGACGACCTTTGAATATTTAGCTAGGACACCGCGCTTGAATTTATGTGGGACCGGTTTGAAATTCTTCCGGCGTTCATTTAATTCAGCTTCATCAACTAATAAATCTAACTGACGAGTGGTCGTGTCAATGCGAATTAGATCGCCATCTTTGATGAAGGCGATTGGTCCGCCGTCAACGGCTTCTGGCGATACATGGCCAACACATAGGCCGGTACTGCCTCCGCTAAATCGGCCATCAGTTAATAGCAAAGTTGATTTTCCAAGTCCTGCACCTTTAATCGCACCAGTGATCATTAACATTTCGCGCATTCCTGGTCCGCCCTTCGGACCTTCGTAGCGAATCACAACAACATCGCCAGCTTTAATAGTTCCATTTTCTAAAGCTTCCATCGCTGCTTGTTCGCGTTCAAAAACTCGAGCTGGTCCTTCAAATTTTTCAACACCGATTCCTGCTGTCTTACAAACTGCACCTTCTGGTGCGAGTGATCCACCAAGAATTGTGATGCCAACTGCAGTTGAAAGTGGCGATTTAATTGCGTGAAGAACTTCACCATCTGGATCGAGTGGTGTTATATCTGCAAGATTCTCCGCCATAGTTTTTCCAGTAACTGTCAGGCAATCCCCATGTAATAAGCCAGCGTCAAGAAGCGCGCGAAGCACAACCGGAATTCCGCCAACACGATCAATATCAGTCATAACATATTTTCCAAATGGCTTTAGGTCGCCAAGTAGTGGAACCTTCGAACCAATACGGTGGAAATCTTCTAGCGTTAAATCAACTTCAGCTTCATTTGCGATGGCTAATAAGTGCAGGACTGCATTTGTAGAACCACCGAGTGCCATCACAACAGTGATCGCATTTTCAAAGGCTTTCTTAGTCAAGATTTGACGTGTTGTAATTCCTTTACGAATTAATTCAACAACTGCAGCACCAGATTTAATTGCATAATCATCGCGGCGCCGATCTACTGCGGCTGGTGATGCTGATCCAGGAAGTGATAAGCCAATTGCTTCGCCAACTGCGGCCATTGTGTTCGCGGTATACATACCACCACAAGCACCTTCACCGGGACAGATTGCGCGTTCAATTTTATCGACCTGCTCTTGTGAAATTAAGCCACGAGCACATGCACCTACAGCTTCAAAGGCATCAATGATTGTTACATCTTTTCCATCAACCGAGCCAGCAAGAGTTGTGCCAGCATAAACAAATACTGATGCAACATCGATACGTGCAGCTGCCATCATCATTCCTGGAAGTGATTTATCGCAACCAGCAAATGTAACCATGCCATCTAAACGTTCGGCCTGCATAACAGTTTCAACAGAGTCTGCAATTACTTCACGAGATACAAGTGAGAAGTGCATACCTTCGTGGCCCATCGAGATTCCATCTGAAACAGAGATCGTTCCGAATTGCATTGGGAAACCACCGGCTTCAACAACGCCTTTTTTCGAAGCTTTTGCCAGACGATCTAATGAGAGATTGCAAGGTGTAATTTCATTCCAAGATGAGGCAATACCAATTTGTGGCTTCGCGAAATCTTCATCTTTCATTCCAACTGCTCGCAACATTCCACGTGCCGGTGCGCGCTCTAAACCATCGGTAACTAAACCAGAACGTGGCTTCATGGAATTGCTCATTGTCTTCCTATCCCTGACCTAGGTGCTTTAATAATAATTCACGAACCTTCGCAGCATCTGCTTGACCGCCTGTGGCTTTCATAACTGCGCCGATAAGTGCGCCTGCAGCAGGAATATTTCCGCCACGGATGCGTTCAGCAGTATCTGGTTGGGCCGCAATTGCAGCTTCGATTGCAACCATAAGCGCTGAATCATCAGATACAACTTTTAGCCCACGTTTTTCAATAACCTCTTTTGGTGATCCCTCGCCATTAACAACACCTTCAACAACTTGGCGGGCCAACTTATCTGTGAGATCGCCACTTGAAATTAGCGCAATAATTTCTGCAACAAATGCTGTAGTTATAAGTGAAGTAGGTGCAACTTCTTTCTCGTTTGCAAGCCGTGAAATTTCACCGAGCCACCAAGTGCGAGCACGGGTTGGTTCGGCGCCAAGTTTGATGGTCTCTTCAACAACATCAACTAGTTCGGCATTTATTAGTGAATTCATTTCAGAATCAGGAACATTCCACTCTTTCTGCAAGCGCTTACGTCGATCTGCTGGATTTTCTGGCAACTTTGCCCGAAGTTCTTCAACCCACTTTGCATCTGGAGTTACCGGAACTAAATCTGGTTCTGGGAAATAACGATAATCCTCAGC
>JAPLAY010000014.1 GCA_026393035.1 Actinomycetota bacterium | reverse complement strand
TTGCGAAGAGCGATTATTTCGGGGTTCCTAGTTCACCTGTTGCAGTCGATGATGCGGGACTTATCTTTGGTTGCCAAGATCGACTTTGTTACTTTAATAAAGTTGATCAAACAATTAATTTGATTTCAACTACGAGCATCGCGGACTCAAAATCGGCTACTTGGATAACGTTAAATAAGATTAAGTATGCACTTATTGCTAGCGCTGGAAAGCTTTCGTTATTTAAGAAAGTTTAGTTCAAGCCATATTCGAAAGAATATGAAGTTCTAGCTCGCCTTTTGCCTCAACAAGAACTGCCGCGCCAACTCCTGATTGCCACAGAACTTTTGTGACTTTGCCTGAAAATGAATTCGCAGCTAGCGCCTTTCCATTCTTTGTATATTTAATTAATACCGGGGTGGGCGCTTTTGCTCGCCAACTTGGAATACCAATAATTGTTGTCTTTGAAATAAAACTCTTCAAATTATTAGCGCCAGCCTTTATTGTTGTAATTGCTGGAGCCTTGGTCGCTATCGGTTTCAAATCAGCAAGGTTTGTGAAGATACCAGTTGCATCTAAATCTATTTGAAATTTGCTAGTTACAGCTTCTTTTGTTAGCTCGCTAACTACGCTAAATCCAGATAGCTTGAGAGTAATTTGAGTCGGCACAATCACGCCATCAGCATCATAGAAATAAGTCCCGAGTAGTTGACCGCTCGGGCTAACTTTCCATGCCAAAAGGCGAGTTAAAGCATTTGCAGGAGTAGATACCGGATCAACTAAAACGTTATCCAGATTAATTATTGTTGGATCTGCGCTATTCACAGCAGTTTGTTCTAATGGTTTTGAGGTCGAGCCAACAACCCAGAAGTTTCCAGACTTATCACGAGCCACTGCTGTTGCAATATCGTCATTTCCGGTTCCTAATCGCAGATCCCAGATTCGAACCTTTGACTTATCAATAAGAGAAATAAAACCATCACTCCCGCCGAGAGTTGGCGTAGGAGTTAATTCCAGCGCTCCAGTTTCAACTGTTCCAACAATCGCAACACCTGAGGAATTAATTGCGATATCAAATATTTGATCCCCTGAACCAGCCGGTGAAATCGCGGTTATTGGCGATTTTGAGGTTACAACTTTTATTGCGGCACTTGCGGTTGGTGTAATTAAAGAGAGCGAAATTAGAGCAATTACGAAGCGGAATTTCACGCTAATTCCTGGGACCGATCCCGAGCCGCTGTCATGGCCTTATTAATAATTTCTCCAAGATTTGAATCACCAAAAACTTTAAGTGCGGCCGCAGTAGTTCCATTTGGGCTAGTCACATTTTCGCGGAGCGTTGTAGGAGTTTTTCCACTCTGCTCTAACATTGCTGCAGAACCAATAATTGTTTGGATTGCAAGAGTGGTTGCCTCATCGCTAGAAAGTCCGAGTGAGATTCCTGATTTAATCATCTCTTCGACAAAAGCAAAGAAGTAAGCCGGTCCTGATCCGCTTACTGCGGTAACCGCATCTTGAAGTGACTCATCGACCGAAATGACTTTTCCGCAGGTCGCCAGAAAATCGCTAACAAATTTTGCCTGCTCTTCAGTTACGCTCTTTCCGATCGACATAGCTGCCATACCAAGTCCGATCAAAGTGGCGGTATTCGGCATAACCCTGATAACTGATACTTCTGCTGCAACTTTCTCGCTTATAAATGTGGTGGTTTTCCCGGCTGCGAAAGAGACGAGAAGCGCACCTCTCTTTAAATCCGAAGAAATTGCTGCAAGGAGTTCACCTAAATCTTGTGGCTTTACAACTAAGAGAATTACATCGCTCTCTTTAACCAGGTCGGTTAAATCAACGGCTCTGGCACCATATTTTGTTGATATCTCGCGAGCTCTTTCACTGCGCTTCTCTGAAAAAACTATTTGCGCTTTCGGAAATCGCGCAGATACAAGTCCAGAAATTAGCGCCTCGCCCATTACCCCAACACCAATTAAACCAACTTGGTATTTACTGGTTGAGAACGAAGATTGAATAGACATAAGAGAAGCCTACCGAAAGCGCACTTAACCGATGTGCTAATTTAAGGTTTAAGCCCTAGGCTCTACAACTATGCCTGAGGTAAAACCGAATTTTGCTCGCGACTGGGTCGAGTTTGTAGATCCCGCGAAGCCAGAAGAGCTATACAAATGTGACCTTACCTGGCTTACTTCATATTGGACTTGTATCTATGGTGCTGGATGTTGTGGTGTTGACGCCGATAAGCCAGATGCTGGATGTTGTTCTGATGGTGCTTACTATTCAGATGAAGCAGATGAAGAGCGAACTTTAGAAGTCGCAAAACGCTTAACTAAAGATATGTGGCAATATTTTGATGAAGCACAGCCTAAGAAAGCTAACGGCAAGATGCGAATCTCTGAAGTTGGATTAGATAAAGATCGTAAGACTAGAAAAATTGATGATTCGTGCGTCTTCTTAAATCGTAAAGGATATGAAGCGCCTGGTTTCACTGGAAGTTTTGGTTGCGCGCTCCACCACTTGGCAGAAAAAGAGGGTGTTCACTTCGTTGAAACCAAGCCTGATGTCTGCTGGCAACTCCCAATTCGTAGAAGTTTTGAACAGCGCGAGTTTGGTGACCAAGAAATAACTGTAAATGTTATTGGTGAATACGAACGTCTCGCTTGGGGCGAAGGTGGCGAAGATTTTGATTGGTACTGCACCAGTAACACTGAAGCACATGTTGGACGCGAACCGGTTTACCTCTCAAACAAAGTTGAATTGACTACGCTAATGGGAGAACCTGCATACAACGTTCTGAAGCTCCACTGCGATAATCGAATTGAAGCAATTGCTGCCGCACGTAAAGAAGAGAAAAAACGGGAATTGCCGCTATTTATTATTCACCCAGCCACACTCGCTGCCGGTAAGTAATTTAAGCCAAAGCCTTCTGATCTATCTTAGAAGTAACAATCATGTGTGGAACTGTTAGCGCCCAAACAACGACTAATAAATACCATAAATAACTGGCATCAAGGTTTGTATCTGTTATTGCTATAACAACAGCAACTGCCACAGTTCCAATAAGCGCAGGTAGCCCTGGAATCACCGCAGTCAAGAAAGATTTCTTTGGCTTGTTATCTGATGCCGCTGCAATTGACTTAGGAAGCAAGAGCGTTAATCGAGCGGTATGGCGCATGGCATGCCAACAACCGAAATAAACCGCAAATGCAATAAGCGGTGGCGCAACAATGGCAAGCCCAGCTAGAAAGATGAGATCAATGAATTCTCGGGTGCGATTATCTTTCACTAATAAAATTAGGGTTAGTACAAAAAAGAATCCAACTAAGAATTTAATTTGGGGTTCAATATCCGATGCCCAATTAATTAGCACTGGGTTAATCTCTTGAAGCGCGCTCTTTGTTGAGCCTTTAAGAAGTGGAATAAATACTGGAACTATTCCGGATGTTATTGCAAACATATTTTGAACTTTTGGTCGCATCCTGGTTCGGTTTTCTAGCCGATCTTGCTCAGCAATAAAAGCCGCATCGCCGAATCCAAAATGTAGCGCGCTCATCGCGAGCACAAGCTGAAAGCCCAACTTATTCCAATGCAATATGGCTAATACAGCGGCGATTGCGATTAATACATAACCGATAATTAGGAGTGCCAACCTTGGTCTGCTGGTCTTTGGCAGCGCTACTAAGTGATCAACTGCGCCATGTGGGATTCCTATGGCCAAGGCGAAAATTGCTAGTGCAACCTGCCAACTAAGATTTTCATTGCCAATTGTTAAATTAAGAACACCCGAGAATAGGATTGCAAAAATCGCTGCGAGAGTTGAGAATTTTCTAACTCCGCTAAAAACTACCTTGGCACCATTCACGGGGCTAGTATATGAACCAACTTACGCGCTTACAGGAGAACGCCATTGTTGAAATATGGATATCTGGCAATGCTCGCCTTTACGGTTGTTGGATCTTTCTGGCTTGAATTGATTCTTAAAGTTGGAGTCCTCCGCCGAATAAAGCGGGCGCTCTTAAGCATAATTCCGGTAGCAATCCCCTTCATTATTTGGGATGCATATGCGGTTGCAAATGGTCACTGGAAGTTTGATCCAGAACAGATTCTCGGAATATATGGTCCATTTGAAATCCCGTTAGAAGAATTTCTCTTCTTTTTGATCGTTCCATTAGCAGCCATTATGACTATCGAAGGTGTTAGAACTGTTAAGAAACATTGGCCGGTAGGTGATGAGAAGCGATGATTTACACGGACATTGCATTGGGTGGCGTAATTGCCGCAGTTTTTTTTGATTTGTATGGTGTTAAGACTGCCCTACTTACAAAGTCTGTCTTCTGGACTTCCTATGCAATTATTCTGCCCTTCCAATTAATAACTAATTGGTGGTTAACTTCCAGAAATATTGTTATGTACAACCCAGATGCAATTATTGGACGCCGGCTTTGTGGTGCGCCAATCGAAGATTTACTTTTTGGCTTTGCCTTAGTTCTATCTGTAATGAGTCTATGGATTTATTGGGGACGTAAGGGAATTGGGCCAAGAAGTTAATTTATTGCGGCGTAAATAATTGTTGCGATTCCGATTATCAGCGAAATATTTTTAGCTGTCTTAGTACTCAAAATTGCGGCAGTTTTTGGAATAAAACTCATAATTAAAATAACGGCTCCCGGAGTAAGAATTATCAAACTATGGGTTACAACTCCTGGTTGTCCGGTTTGATATCTAAGATTCAATAAGCCCATTGCGACTAATAAATAGCCACCCCAGCGATAATTTGTCATAGTTAAGAATATCCCTTACTCGATAAGAATTGAGAAAAAAATTTGGGGGCACCATCTCTGGCGCCCCCAAATTTGCTTAATTTTTAGATCAGATTAGTGATCTTCCTTCATACCTTCTGCTGCAGACTTCAGACGAGCAATCTTCATGATTGTTAGTCCGAATACGCACTTAGCAAGTACGTCTGCGATTGTGTAACCAATCTGGCGATTAACGAATGCGCCTGGATCTGTGGCTGCAGTGTCGCTAAGAATTGGTAGCAAGTATGAAATTGGGTAAACGCCCCATGTTGCGATCAATAGAAGACGTAGGCGACCAACTGTTGCTGCTACACCTTCTGGTTGACGATCCAATGACTTTCCTAGTTCTACGAATAGAACATAAAGGATGTAAAGGAATGGGAGTGTTGATAGAACACCAAAGATTACCTTTGTGTTTGTATCAGCTGAAATTTCACCTGGGTAACCAAGTGCGATCATCGCTGCTGATGCAGGAACTAGACGTCCAATTAGAGAACTTGCTGCTGCCTTAGCAAGCGCAAGTACTGCAATAACTTCTACTAGTAGTAGAGGAACAGTCAGAATCCAGTCAACGTAACGGTATGCCTCGTTGAATGCACCCTTTGCTGTACCAACTGTTACTCCGCCTTCGCCTGATGACTCATTGAATGAGTTGAAGATACGGAAATAGTGGTACGCAGCAATGAATGTAACCATTGAAGATAGAACAAGTGCGTTGCGGTACTTAGGTAGAACGCGAGCTTGTGACACCAATGTGTAAACGGTGCAAGCAAGCATCGAGATCAAGCCAAAGGAGAACATGTTGTAAAGCGCGCTCCATTGACCGTTCGTTAGATTTACCATTTATTAGCCTCCGTGGGGCATTTTGGTTCTGGGCTTCGGGTGAAGCACCAGCCGCGTAAATTGCACTCCCATATGTAAAGCACAAGTTCTGCGTAGTAAAAGGGTAAGGGGGTATGACGGAAATTTCACGGTGAAAACTCAGGATTTTGCCAAAATAGGGTGATTTTAAGCGTGTGGGCGGCTGCATATAGCCTTCAGCCATGGCAAAAAAGGCAGCTCCGGCAAAAGACCCATTCCGTTGTACCGAGTGCGGTTGGACCAGCACAAAGTGGGTTGGGCGATGCGGTGAATGCCAAGCCTGGGGCTCTGTTGAAGAGATCGCAGCGCCAAAGAAACTTTCACTAGTCGCTGGGCATGTAACTTCCCCAGCTCTCCCAATTGGCGAAGTTAGTTTAGAAAATGCAAAGGCGAGATCAAGTGGTGTCAGTGAATTAGATCGAGTTCTTGGTGGCGGCTTAGTTCCTGGAGCAGCAATTTTATTAGCTGGCGAACCAGGTGTTGGAAAGTCAACTTTGTTGTTAAGTGTTGCAGCCCAGAGCGCTCGCCAAAATATTAGTTCGCTCTATATAAGTGGTGAAGAATCAGCATCCCAAGTTCGTCTGCGTGCTGAACGTCTTGATGCAATAGATCCAAATTTGTGGCTCGCCTCTGAAAATGAATTAGGTTCAGTAATTGCACATATCGATGCCGTGAAACCTCAACTATTAATAATTGACTCGATTCAAACTATTGCAAGTGTTGCTGTTGATGGCGCACCTGGTGGCGTAACTCAAGTACGTGAAATTGCAGCTGCGCTAATTAGAATTGCAAAAGAGCGTTCAATAACTTTAATACTTGTTGGCCATGTAACTAAAGATGGATCAATTGCCGGACCAAGACTTCTCGAACATATTGTTGATGTAGTTCTTAACTTTGAAGGTGAACGCCATTCCAGATTACGTTTGATTCGAGCAATTAAGAATCGATTCGGCGCATCTGATGAAGTTGGCTGTTTTGATATGAATGAGAATGGAATTACTTCTCTCCCAGATCCAACTGGCTTATTTACAACTAGACATAGCGAGCCAGTCCCGGGAACTTGCGTAACCGTAACTCTTGAAGGTCGCAGACCGCTTTTAGCTGAAATCCAGGCTTTAGTGAGCGCAGCAGTACCTGATGGCCGTGACTTCGGAAATTCCAGAAGAGTTACCTCCGGCTTAGATAACCCACGTACTGCAATGACTTTGGCAGTTCTAGAACTGCGGGCGAATATTCGCGTTTCAGGCCGTGATGTTTATGTTGCAACAGTCGGTGGCATGAAGATTGCTGAACCAGCTGCAGATCTTGCTGTTGCTCTTGCTGTCGGATCTGCAGCAAAAGGACTCGCACTTCCCGCAGATCTAATTGCAATTGGTGAAGTTGGACTTGCTGGTGAAATTAGAAAGGTAACTGGCGCGACTCAGCGAATCGCTGAAGCGGCGCGACTTGGATTTAAGAAAGCGATGGTCCCAGCAGGAAGCGATATCAAGATTCCTGGAATTGAAATAATGGAGGTCGCCCGCTTAGAGCAGGCGATCGCTCGCGTAAAAATTAATTAGTTGTAGGTGCTTGCGCTAAATCGCCAGGAGTATCTGGCATTTGAGCTTTAAGCATTCCCTTGAAGGTGAATATCTCTTTCTCATCTTCAACTGCAGTGCCTACAATAATTATTTCTCCAGCTTTTAGATCACCAAAGAGAATCTTCTCTGAGAGCGCATCTTCGATCTCTCGTTGAATGCAGCGACGCAATGGCCGTGCGCCAAGTAGTGGGTCGTAACCCTTCTTGGCAAGCAAAGCTTTTGCTTCAGTTGTTAATTCAATTCCCATATCGCGAGAACGTAAACGTTCATCCAGATTAGCAACCATCAAGTCAACAATTTGAATGATTTCATTTTCGCTCAATTGATGGAAGACGATTACATCATCGATACGGTTTAGGAATTCTGGGCGGAAGTGATTCTTTAGTTCATCACTAACTTTGTTCTTCATGCGCTCATAGTTTCCTTGTTGATCTGATGCATTCGTGAAGCCAAGATTCAAAGTCTTAGAAATGTCACGAGTACCAAGGTTTGTAGTCATGATAATTATGGTGTTCTTGAAATCAACAACACGGCCTTGGGAATCAGTCAGGCGGCCATCTTCAAGCACTTGTAGAAGTGAGTTAAAGATATCTGGGTGTGCCTTTTCGATCTCATCAAAGAGAACAACAGAGAATGGCTTACGGCGAACCTTTTCAGTTAGCTGGCCACCTTCGTCATATCCGACATAGCCTGGAGGTGCACCGAACAAGCGTGATGCAGTGTGCTTCTCTGAATATTCAGACATATCAAGTTGGATAAGTGCATCAGAGTCGCCGAATAAGAATTGGGCAAGAGTTCTAGAAAGTTCAGTCTTACCAACACCAGAAGGGCCAGCAAAAATAAATGAACCGCCAGGACGCTTAGGATCTTTCAAGCCAGCGCGAGTACGTCGGATTGCTTGTGACAGCGCCTTGATAGCTTGATCTTGGCCGATAACACGGCGATGCAACTCTTCTTCCATGCGGAGCAAACGGGCAGTCTCTGCTTCAGTTAATTTGAATACTGGAATTCCGGTTGCATTAGATAAGACTTCAGCAATTAGCTCTTCGGTAACTTCCGCGACAACATCTAGGTCGCTAGCTTTCCAAGTCTTCTCTGCTTCATGCTTCTCTGCGATTAAGGTTTTTTCCTTATCTCGGAACGCTGCAGCACCTTCAAAGTCTTGAGAATCAATTGCAGATTCCTTAGCTTTGCGCGCTTCAGCAACCTTGTCATCATAAGCGCGAAGCTCTGGAGGCGCAGTCATTCGACGAATACGAAGTCTTGAACCAGCTTCATCAATTAGATCGATTGCCTTATCTGGCAAGAAGCGATCTGAAATATAACGATCTGCCATTTGTGCGGCGCCGACTAGCGCTGCATCAGTAATTGAAACTTTATGGTGGGATTCGTAACGATCGCGAAGACCCTTAAGGATTTCAATTGTGTGTTCAACAGTTGGTTCAGCAACTTGAATTGGCTGGAAGCGACGTTCAAGAGCAGCATCCTTCTCAAAGTGCTTGCGATACTCATCAAGAGTTGTTGCACCGATTGTCTGTAATTCACCTCGAGCAAGCATTGGCTTCAAGATGCTTGCAGCATCAATCGCACCTTCTGCAGCGCCTGCGCCAACAAGGGTATGAATCTCATCGATGAAAAGAATGATGTCGCCACGTGTGCGAATTTCTTTCAATACTTTCTTAAGACGCTCTTCAAAATCTCCGCGGTATCGACTGCCGGCAACAAGGGCACCAAGATCAAGTGAATAAACCTGCTTCTCTTTAAGAGTTTCAGGCACGTCGCCCTTAACAATTAATTGTGCAAGTCCTTCAACGATTGCTGTCTTACCAACTCCAGGTTCGCCGATTAATACTGGGTTATTTTTTGTACGACGTGAAAGAATTTGCATAACTCTTTCGATTTCTTTGTCGCGACCAATTACTGGATCAAGTTTTCCTTCACGTGCAGCTTGCGTAAGGTTGCGACCAAATTGATCAAGCACTAATGATGTAGATGGTGTTCCTTCTGCAGGACCACCAGATGTTGCAGCTTCTTTTCCTTGATAACCAGATAGAAGTGAAATAACTTGAGTGCGAACGCGATTTAAATCTGCGCCAAGTTTTACTAATACCTGAGCCGCAACGCCTTCGCCTTCGCGAATTAGACCAAGAAGAATATGTTCGGTTCCAATGTAATTGTGTCCAAGTTGCAAAGCTTCACGAAGTGAAAGCTCTAAAACTTTCTTTGCACGTGGGGTAAATGGAATATGGCCTGAAGGTGCTTGTTGGCCCTGGCCGATAATTTCTTCAACTTGAGAACGAACTGCTTCGAGTGAGATACCAAGAGCTTCGAGCGCCTTTGCGGCAACGCCTTCACCTTCGTGGATTAAACCCAGAAGGATATGTTCGGTTCCAATGTAATTGTGATTAAGCATGCGGGCTTCTTCTTGCGCCAACACAACAACTCGTCGGGCTCGATCGGTAAAGCGCTCGAACATCGCAGGCCTGCCTCTCTAATAAAAGATTTTCTTCTCAATCAATGACCCAACTCTATGCGAAGGGCTGTATTGGGTCTAACCCAATTTAGGCACTATTTATGCCCAGGAAACTGAGATTTTGCCCAATATTTTGTGGTCTAGGCTAAAAATTAGAGAGTAAGGAGCATTCGGATATTTCCGAGCGTATTTGGCTTGACGCTCTCGAGATCCAAGAATTCAGCTACACCGCTGTCATACGAGTGGAGAAGTTCGGTGTAAACCTCTGGTGAAACCGGTGTTCCTTCAATCTCCTGGAAACCATGACGACCAAAAAATTGAGTTTCAAATGTCAAACAGAAAATTCTTTTAACTCCGAGTTCAGCAGCCCGCTTAATTAATACTTCAAGGATTCCATGTCCAACACCTTTGCCACGAAGCGTCGTATCAACTGCTACTGAACGAACTTCGGCAAGATCTTCCCAAAGTACGTGAACCGCGCCGCAACCAACAACTTTTCCATCTATCTCTGCAACCGTAAATTCTTGAACGCTTTCATACAAAGTTACAGTCTCTTTAGTTAGCAGCCGACGACCAGCCGCGTATTCATCAATTATTCCTCGGATGGCTTTGATGTCGGAAGTGCGGGCCTGGCGAATTAACAGTGACATTTATTCTTCAGGCTTCACTAATGGAAAGAGAATAGTTTCGCGAATACCAAGTCCAGTAAGTCCCATAAGCAAACGGTCTACACCCATTCCCATTCCGCCCATTGGTGGCATCGCATATTCCATCGCGCGTAAGAAATCTTCATCAATCTGCATCGCTTCAAGATCACCCTTTGAACCAAGTGCAGCTTGTTCGATTAAACGTTCGCGTTGAATAACTGGATCAATTAATTCGGAGTAACCAGTAGCAAGTTCAAAGCCATCGATATATAAATCCCATTTTTCTGCGACTCCTGGAATTTCACGGTGCGCGCGAACTAGTGGTGAAGTATCTATCGGATAACCCTTAACAAAAATTGGTCCGCGCAATTTATCTGCAGAAACGTGCTCAAAGATTTCTTCGGCTAGCTTTCCGGTAATCCACTTTGGATCAATCTTCATCCCTAGTTTCTCCGCTATTTTTACTAGATCTGGGCGGGGTGTTAACGCAGTAACTTCTTGCCCAACGCCTTTTGAGATTAGGTCAAAGAGTGATGCTTCTTCCCACTTGCCACCTAGATCAACTTCGCGGCCATCGTGATGAGTAACAACATGGCTTCCTGAAGTTGCAAGTGCCGCATCTTGAACAAGTTGACGAGTTAGATCTGCAATTGAATTCCAATCGCCATATGCTTCGTAACTTTCAATCATTGCAAATTCTGGTGAGTGGCTTGAGTCCGCTCCTTCATTTCTAAAGTTACGGTTAATTTCAAATACTTTTTCAATTCCGCCTACGACGCAACGTTTTAGGAAAAGCTCTGGTGCAATTCGCAGAAATAAATCCATGTCATAAGCGTTGCTTACAGTTTTAAAAGGTCTAGCTGTTGCGCCACCATGCATTACTTGAAGCATCGGAGTTTCAACTTCTATGAAACCGCGGTTATTAAAAGTTTCACGGAGTGCGCGCATAACTTTAGGACGTAATCTGGCATTGGTACGAGCCTCTGGTCGAACAATTAAATCTACATATCTCATGCGAACACGAGTCTCTTCAGAAAGCGGCTTGTGGTCTACTGGAAGTGGGCGAAGTGATTTTGCCGCCATTTTCCAACTAGCTGCCAATATCGAAAGCTCACCACGTTTTGAGGTTATTACTTCACCAGTAACGCTAACCAAGTCCCCTAAATCAACATCGGATTTCCAAAGATCTAATACTTCTTGCCCAACTTTATCTAGTGAGAACATTGCTTGAATTTCTGTTCCGTCACCTTCGCGCAAAGTTGCAAAGCAGAGTTTTCCAGTATCACGTTTAAAAATAACTCGCCCGGCGATGCTTTCAATTACGCCAGTAGCAACATCAATTGCTAAATCTTTATGTGCTTCACGAATCTCTTTAATGCTCTTACTTCTCGGTACTTCAACTGGATATGGCTCGCTTCCGCGCTCAATAATCGCAGCGCGCTTCTCTCGTCTGATGCGCAGTTGCTCTGGCAGATCATCTGCCTCTGGTGCGCTCTGTGAGTTAATTTTCTCGCTCATAAGGAGTGTAAGCCTATCGTTTCAACGGGTCAGGAATTGCGTTCGTGAACGAGACGAAGTCCTATTAGGGTCAAATCTGGCTCGTGGAAATCGATAGTTTCGCTGACACCGATTACCAATGGCGCAAGTCCACCAGTTGCAATAACACTTATCTCACCAGTATCTGGATAAAGGATTGCTAGTTCATCTGCAATTCGATTTACCAATCCATCTACTTGGCCCGCGAATCCATAGATAGTTCCAGATTGCAAAGCTTCGACAGTATTTTTACCAATTACATTTCGAGGCTTTACTAATTCAACTCGTCGCAATTGGGCAGCTCGTGCTGCGAGTGCATCGACTGAAATTTCGATTCCTGCAGCAAGTGCCCCGCCCAAGAATTCACCTTTCGGTGAGACAACATCTAAATTAGTAGAAGTTCCAAAATCAACGACAATACATGGACCATTTTCACCATAAAGTTCATGGGCGGCCAAGGTATTAACAATTCGATCTGCGCCAATTTCTTTAGGGTTATCTACTTGCAACGGCACACCGGTTTTTACGCCAGGTTCAACAATTGTTGTTTGTAAATCTGGATAGAACGTTGTAATCATGGTGCGCAATTCGCGAAGAGTTGAAGGAACTGTGGAACAGATTGCTAACGCTGTTACTTCAAACCCTTGGACAAGTGCGGAATAGCGAACCCAAAGTTCATCAGCAGTATCTCTTGGGTCAGTCTTAACGCGCCAACTGCGAATCAAGGCCTTGTTTTCAAAGACACCCAATACCGTATTGGTATTTCCGACATCGATTGCTAACAACATTATTACTCCATTCTCAGATCTAATCCGATATCTAGAACTGGAGCTGAATGCGTAAGCGCCCCAACTGCTAGAAAATCGACACCAGTTTTTGCATATGCATGTGCATTATTTAAAATTAGGCCACCAGAAGCTTCAAGTTTCGCGGCTCCTTTAACCATTTCAACAGCAGCGCGACACTCTTCGATTGACATGTTGTCGAGCAATACCAAATCTGCTCCGGCATCAACAACTTTGCGTAGTTGTTCTAGCGAATCAACCTCAACTTCTAATGGAATATCAGGATATTTAGCTTTAACTAAGTTGAATGCCTCAGCTACTCCACCTGCTGCAAGCACATGGTTATCTTTAATTAACGCAGCATCGGCTAATGAGAAACGGTGATTAACTCCGCCACCCATTCGAACCGCATATTTTTCAAGATCACGTAACCCAGGCGTTGTCTTTCGGGTATCTCTAATTCCAGTATTTGTGTCAGCAACTGCATCAACCCATTGTTGTGTAAGTGTCGCTATTCCACTGAGATGGCCAAAGAGATTCAACGCACTTCGTTCGGCTAGAAGAATTGCACGAGTCTTACCTCGGGCGCTTAACAACAGCGTATTAGCGGGAACTGAATTTCCGTCGTGATGTGCAATCGAATAATCACTTACGCCACATATTTCAAAGACTGCGCAAACTATCGGTACACCAGCAATTACTCCTGCTTTGCGATTCCAAAATTCTGCAATTGAAAATTGATCATCCGGGATTGTGGCAGTGGAAGTAACATCAGTGCCGCCATTTAAATCCTCAGCAATTGCAGCGCGAGCTATCTGTTCAATACTTTCCGCACGCAATCCTGCCTCTTGGATAAGTTTTACTAGCGCTGGACTAAGTGTCATAACTTCACATCCTCTAGTTTTGAACTCCATTTTCCATCTTCATCATAATTTTGAACAATTCTCTTTACCCATTGGTTACTGGTATCAGCGAAATCACTACGCCAATGTGAACCTCGAGATTCACACCTCTCGAGAGCTGCTTTAACTATTGCAGTTGCAAGTAGATAAAGATTTGAAACTTCCCAAGCTTCGATACATGGTTCATTGCTTGTGTGTGCCGAAAGCTGTTCTAAGGTTGTGAGAGTTTCACGTAGCGATTGTTCATTTCGCATAACACCTGCGCCTTGGCTCATAGCAAGTTGCAAGGTCATCTTTATCGCTGGACTAAGTAGAAAGTCGTTAGAGGTGCTCTTGCTTGGCTCACTTTGTGGCGCAATATTTGCAGCAATGTCAGTTGAAATTCGAGTTCCAAAAACTAGCCCTTCAAGTAGTGAATTCGAGGCCAATCTATTTGCGCCATGTGCCCCAGTACAAGCGGTTTCACCACAAGCATATAAACCTGGAATCGAAGTCCGACCCATTAAATCAACTTTCACGCCACCAGATGAATAATGCGATGCTGGTGAAACTGGAATTAACTGTTTTCTAGGGTCAATACCATTTGCAATACATGAGGCAAAAATAGTTGGAAAGCGATCTGCGAAATCTTTTATCTTTGTTGTATCTAACCAAACATGGGGTGAATTGCTCTCTTTCATCTGTTTGAAAATTTCAATAGCGACAATGTCGCGAGGTGCAAGATCGCCTTGCGGATGTTTGCCTTTCATAAAGTGAATACCTTTATCGTTTACAAGTTCGGCACCTTCGCCTCGAACTGCCTCGCTTATCAATGGTTGTTGCCCGCTCAAACTGTCATCGCGCCATAAGACAGTTGGATGAAACTGAATAAATTCAACATCAGCAATCTCGGCACCAGCACGCAGAGCTAGCGCAACACCATCTCCAGTTGATACTGCTGGGTTAGTTGTTTGTGCATAGACCTGTCCCAAACCTCCTGTTGCAATAACAACGGCACGAGCAAGAGCACGCCCAACACCATCACGACTTCCCGCGCCAATAACATGAAGTGTTACTCCACAAACTCGACCGGCATCACTCTTTAAAACATCAATTGCAAGCGCGTTTTCAATTACTTCAATTCCATCATCATCTTGAACCGCAGCGAGCAGCGCTCTAGAAACTTCAGCGCCAGTCGCATCTCCGCCGGCATGCAAGATTCGATTACGTAAATGTCCACCTTCGCGAGTTAGCGCGATTTCACCAGAATCTGATTTATCAAATACCGCGCCGCGGGCAATTAGTTTGCGAACTGCTTCTGGTCCTTCGGTAACTAAAACATCTACTGCTGCAACATCACAGAGTCCAGCGCCAGCAATCAACGTATCTTTCTTATGTTGATCTGGCGTATCTCCCGGTCCAAGTGCAGCGGCAATTCCGCCTTGTGCCCATTTAGTAGAACCTTCATCAATTCTCGCTTTAGTTACGAGCAGAACTGAGAGATTACTTGAACGTAAATTCAGCGCCGTTGTCAGACCTGCAACACCGGATCCAATAACAATTACATCAGCGGTTACAGTCCAACCTGGTTTTCCGGCAAGTAGTTTCATTTAGAAACTCCGAGGTTTGACATGTACATATTGTCTATCAATCGAATGCCATTTATCCAGCCAGCGACGATAGCCCGTATATTCTGAGTTTGATCGGTAGCAATCTCAAAAGTGTCCTCATTTATTAATTCGGCATAGTCCATTAAGAAATTAGGAATTGAGCTAATTTCTTTAAGTAATTTGGCTCTTGCCGATTCAACGCTAGTTCCAGAATTTGCGGATTCCAACGCCTGGTAAATACCTAGCGCACTCTCTCGATCTGAATTTGAAAGCCTGATATTTCTGGAAGATAAGGCGAGGCCCTGGGAATCGCGGATAGTCGGCGCAGAAATAATTTTTACTGGGACGTTAAGTTTTTCTACCATTTTTTTAATTAAAAATAGTTGCTGGAAATCTTTCTCACCAAATATCGCAAACTCTGGGCTAGTTAGATCAAATAGCCGCTTAACTACCGTCAACACACCATCGAAGTGGCCAAATCGGTGCACTCCTTCAAATAGATTTCCAATCTCTCCTGCAGAAATTATCGCGGGTTCATTTGGATAGATCTCTTCGAAAGTTGGGGCCCACACAAATGAAGCGCCACTCTCTTCTGCAAATTTAGAATCAGCAGCTACGGTCTTTGGGTAACTTGCGAAGTCATTTGTATTTTCAAATTGCAATGGGTTAATAAAAATACTGACAACAATATTTTGGGTAAATTCTTTTGCGATTTCTATAAGTGATTGGTGTCCAGCATGAAGCGCGCCCATAGTTGGAACCAGGGCGACTGGGTCTTCTAACTTTAAATTCATGCTCCAGTCCTTTCCGGGTACCGGGCTCGAGCCATAAGTTTACTGCGCAAATTAGATTCGGAGCAAAATCTCTTCAACCCGTCCACGGCCTGGAAGCACTGCCTCGGGATCTATTTCGGCCCAAGGTTCTAGAACAAATCTGCGCTCATGCGCTCTGGGATGTGGCAAAACTAAATCTGGTGAATCGATTTTTTCATCGTCAACAATAATTAAATCAAGGTCAATCGTTCTTGGTCCCCAGTGGATTTCTCGAACTCGCCCTAACCGTGACTCAATCGCAAGTAGGGCTTTGAGCAATTCTTCCGGCGTAAGAAATGACTCCGCAATTAAAACTGCATTTAAATATTTTGGTTGATCTGGTCCACCTACGGGATCTGTTTCATGATTTGTTGATAAGTGAGTAACTTCAATGATTTTTGCTATCTCGGCTACTGCGCTATCAATATTTAATTCACGATTTCCTAAATTAGATCCAAGCGCAATAACTGCCTTCATCTACCGCGCGCAATCTTTACTGAAATATCCGAGAACTTAACGCCAACGGGCGCATTTGGTTTATGAACTGTCACTTCGATTCGTTCAATTGATTGAAAGTCAGAGAGAACACGGTTGCTAATTCGCATCGCTAAGGCTTCTATTAAGTTGAGAGGTGGACCAGTAATTTCTTCAACAACTGCGGTTGCGACACTGGCGTAATTAACAGTTAAATTTAGATCATCACTTTTGCCAGCGGGTGCGAGGTCTAGAAACAATTGCAAATCTACGACGAAGGTCTGGCCATCTCTACGTTCATCTGGAAACACTCCATGAAATCCAGTTGCCGAAATTCCAAGTAAAGAAATCTGATCGCTCACTTGCGCATCTCTTCTACTACTGCAATCGCATCGCGATGAGGCTTTACTGAATGTGTTCGCACTCCCCAGATTCCAGCCTTTGCCATGATTGTTGTAATTGCAACCGATGCCGAATCCCGATCATCTGCCGAATTTGCACCAAGTAAATCACCCAAAAACCGTTTACGGGATGCCCCGATAAGAATTGGAAAGCCCAATAAATTTAGCCGATCAATATTTTTAAGTAGCTCCCAATTGTGTTCGGTGCTTTTTGCAAAGCCAATTCCTGGATCCAAAATTATTTGTTCCGGCAGAATTCCAGATTTAGTAAGTGCAATTACGCGATCATCGAGCTCTTCTTTAACTTCACTTACTACGTTTTTATAGGTAGCGGCTTTAGCCATATCTTTCGAATGTCCACGCCAATGCATAACAACATATTGGATTGCTGGATTGCTTGCGACTATCGCAGCCATTTTAGGATCTGCTAAGCCACCGCTCACGTCATTAACAATTGTTGCTCCGGCGCCAATTGCTGCTTGTGCAATGGCCGCGCGGGTTGTGTCAACGCTAATGGTTACACCTAGTTCAGCTAGCTCAGTAATAACTGGAATAACACGATCTCGTTCAGTTTCTTCACTAACTCGATCAGCGCCAGGACGAGTTGATTCACCGCCAACATCTATTACATCAACACCTTCAGCAATCATTTCCTTCGCCCGATTTATAGCGGATTCAAAATCAAAATGTCGGCCGCCATCAGCAAAAGAATCTGGAGTTACATTTAATATCCCCATAACCAGGGTACGTTGCTGTGACATGTTATCGATTATTAGAAGTAATTAAACTCATTGCTTCGGCCCGAGTTGCCGGATCTCGCAATTGGCCGCGCACAGCACTTGTTATTGTCTTCGCCTCTGATTTTCTAACGCCACGCATTGACATACATAGATGCTCACAATCAATTACAACGATTACTCCCGCTGGATTTAAAACTTCGACCATTGCATCTGCAATCTGTGAAGTTAAACGTTCTTGGACTTGCGGTCTCTTGGAATACAAATCAACAAGCCTTGCTAACTTTGATAGCCCAGTAATCTGGCCGCGTTCACCTGGAATATAACCAATGTGCGCAACACCGTGAAACGGAGTTAAGTGATGTTCGCAGTGTGAGAAAACTTCAATATCGCGAACGATTACTAATTCGCGGTGTCCAATATCAAAAGTTGTAGAGAGAACTTCTTCAGGCGTCTGCCAAAGTCCGGCAAAGTTTTCGCGCATTGCGCGAGCAACTCTTGCTGGAGTATCGCGCAAACCTTCGCGGTCTGGATCTTCACCAATTGCAATAAGTAATTCAGTTACAGCTTTTTCTGCACGATCTTGATCAAACTCGCCTTTGGCACCACCATCATGTGGCCCCATTGAAACTGGAGTTATTTCATTCACTTGGTGGTGCTGCTTTCTTCTTTGCCTTGCGCACAACTTTCTCTTCCTCTTCAACTACCGGAGGTTGTGGCTTTGCTGGTGAAAGTGCAACAGGTGGCTGATTACTTGGCTTGCGTAAATCTGAACCAGTCCAAGCAGGTCTCCTAGAAACTAATCTCACCTTGTTGAAGATTAGTTCGATTTCATCTTTGAGTAGCGTCTCTTTCTCAAGTAACACTTCAACTAAATCATCAAGAATTTCACGATTGGCAACCAAGATTTCATAGGCTTCTTGATGTGCATTCTCAATCAGGGTACGAATTTCATTATCAATAATGCCTGCGACCTCTTCAGAATAATCACGTTGATGTCCATAACTTCTTCCAAGGAATGGCTCACCTTCACTTACGCCAAGTTTGATTGCGCCAATTCGCTCGGTCATTCCATATTGCGTAACCATCGCACGTGCCAAGTTAGTGGCCTTCTCAATATCATTTGATGCACCAGTAGTTGGATCATGGAAAATTAATTCTTCAGCTGCGCGCCCACCAAGTGAATAGGCGAGTTGATCTAGCATCTGATTTCTAGTTGTTGCATAACGATCTTCATCCGGCAAAATCATTGTGTAGCCAAGTGCACGACCGCGCGGCATGATTGTAATTTTATGAACTGGATCAGTGTGTGGAAGTGCATGCGCAACAAGGGCATGGCCACCTTCGTGATAAGCAGTTATTCGACGTTCTTCTTCAGTCATCAATCTAGTTTTGCGTTGTGGTCCAGCCATTACGCGATCAATAGCTTCGTCAAGTGCCGCGTTGGTAATTACTTTCGCATTTTCCCGAGCCGTTAACAGAGCTGCTTCATTCAAAACATTTGCTAGATCTGCGCCGGTAAATCCAGGTGTCCGCTTTGCAAAATCTTCCAACTTTACTGATTTAGCAACTGGCTTGTTCTTCGCATGAACCGCAAGGATCGCAGAACGTCCCTTTAAGTCAGGTCGATCAACTGGAATTTGCCGATCGAATCTTCCTGGACGCAATAGCGCAGGATCTAAAACATCTGGTCGGTTTGTTGCGGCAATTAAAATTACTTGACCATTTGCTTCAAAGCCATCCATCTCAACAAGTAATTGATTAAGAGTCTGTTCGCGCTCATCATGTCCGCCACCAAGGCCGGCACCACGTTGTCTACCGACTGCATCAATTTCATCTACGAAAATAATTGCAGGTGCATTTGCCTTAGCTTGGGCAAAGAGATCGCGAACTCTAGATGCACCAACACCAACGAACATTTCAACAAACTCTGATCCTGAAATCGAATAGAACGGAACATTTGCTTCGCCGGCTACGGCACGTGCAAGCAAAGTCTTACCAGTTCCTGGTGGGCCATATAGAAGCACTCCCTTAGGAATTTTTGCACCTATGTCTTGATATTTCTGTGGTGTTGCCAAGAAATCTTTAATCTCAATTAACTCTGCAACTGCCTCATCTGCACCTGCGACATCAGCAAAAGTATTTTTTGGCATCTCTTTTGTCTGCAGTTTTGCCTTCGACTTACCGAAGGAGAAGACGCGATTTCCACCTTGTGCATTTCCCATGAAGAGAAGCAAGAGAAAACCGATTAATAAAAGTGGTGCAAAACTTAAGAAGAGCGACATCAAGAATGATTGCGATGGAACTTTCACATCCCACTTTTTAGGTGGCGGATTACTAGTCAAAAGTTCAATTATTTGTGGCTCTTCACCGCTAACAAACGAGGCATAAATTTTCTTTGAGCCTTTGACGAAATTACCAGATTTAAGAATTACTTCTATCTTCTGCTCTCGATCAATAACTAGAGCTGAATCAACTTTATTTGCCGAGATTGCAGCAAGAATTGTTGAAGTTTCGACCTTGGTAAATTTATCTCCGCTTGAAGAGATGCGACCAAAAGCACTTACAAGTACGAGTGCAAGAACTATCCAAAAAAGCGGCCCGCGCAAAACTTTACGGATGCGCGCTTTGGAAAAAGTAAGCTTTTTCTTAACTACAGGCGCCGGCTTCTTCTTAGAATTTTTCTCACTCATGAATACATATGCTTCGCTAGTACGCCGATGAAATCAAGATTTCGATACTTTTCATTAAAATCTAAACCATAGCCAACTACGAATTCAGTTGGAATATCAAAGCCAACATACTTCACATCAACTTCAACTTTTGCGGCTTCTGGTTTGCGAAGCATGGTAAGAATTTCAACGTTCTTTGCGCCACGAGATTCTAAGTTTGCTTTCAACCAGCCCAGAGTTAAACCTGTATCGACAATGTCCTCAACAATTATTACCTCGCGACCGGTAATGTCACGATCCAAATCTTTTAGAATTCGAACAACACCACTTGATTTAGTTCCAGATCCGTAGGATGAAACCGCCATCCAATCCATTTCGACATGGCGTTGCAGTGATCTTGCAAAGTCAGCCATAGTCATCACTGCGCCTTTTAAAACCCCAATTAAAAGTAAATCTCTTCCCTGATAATCCTTCTCAACTTGTGCTGCTAATTCTTTTAAGCGCGCGCGAATTTCATCTTCGGTGACAATTACTTTTTCGATATCAGTGCCGGTTGATGCTATTTCCACGAGGCGATTCTCTCTCTACTTTAAAGGCTGAATTGGGTCAGTGCGTGAGAGCGAAAGTCTGCCCGAAATTCTCGAAACCTTCACACCACCGGGTAGCGCTGTGTGGCCCTGGCCACGCCAATCGCTCACCAGCGCCTCGATGGGCTCAATATGGGCGGCCGAAATGCTGCCGGCCGGGGCTCCTATCGCATAAATCGCCAAGCGAAGAAGCCGACTTCGGATAGCAATAGGTAGTTCAGCGAGAATTGAGATTTCAATATTTGATGGATCAATTTTGCTAAATAGTTCGCCAGCCCACTGATCTAGCGCAGTTGCATCTTCACGCAGAATTTTCGCTGATCTAGAAAGTGCATCAGCAATGCCCGGACCGATTTCATTTTCCAATAACGGCAGAATATTTTCACGCACTCTGACTCTCGTGAAATCCTCATTTGAATTATGTGGATCAATCCAAAATTCAATTTGAGCTTCGCGGCATGCCGCCTCTGTCGTTGTGCGATCAATTCCAAGTAACGGCCTAATAAAAATTCCAGAAACTTCTTGCATTCCAGAGAGTGATTTTGTTCCAGAACCTCGTGCCAATCCAAGAAGCACGCCTTCTGCTTGATCATTTTTAGTGTGACCTAACAGGAAAGTATTTGCGCCATAAGTTTCAATTGCTTGTTGGAAAACTTTATAGCGAGCCCGGCGCGCAGATGCTTCTAAACCATCGGTAATTTGTACATTTGCTCTTCCAATAAAAACATCTTCATAACCAAGTCTTACTAATTGCTGCTTAGCAAATTGCGCAATTTCTTCAGAATTAGCTTGTAATCGATGGTCAACCACGACAGCAATCAAGTCAATTGCAAAGTTTTTAGACTCCAGCTTTGAGGCTGCGGCTAGTGCCAAAGAGTCAGCACCTCCCGATACTCCGATACAGACTTTAGAGTTTGGTTCCAGTTTTTCAAACCAGGTTCGAACTGCTTTTCGCAGTTCTAAGAGCGCAGGAGTTGTAATACTCATATGGCACACTCTATAAAACTTTTATACTCGACCGCCAGATGGCATCAAACCCTTGATGCTGTACATATTTGAGTAAATGAGCCCCACCTTGCGTGAATTGGCTTCCCACATCATTCCATTTCCGGCGTAAATCGTAATGTGGTGAATATTTTGAACCGATCCGTCATATGAATAGAAGAGTAAGTCGCCTGGTACTAAATCATTGAAAGCAACTCGCTTGCTAGCAACAAAGTAAAGTGCAGCATTCAAACGACCCCAACCTGGATAACCTAAACCTGCATCTTTATATGCGGCATAAACCAAACCTGAACAATCGAAAGCATTTGGCCCTTGAGCTCCCCAAATATATGGCTTGCGCGCAAGAACTTGTTTCTTAGCAAATGCAACAGCGCTAGTTCTAATTGCTTCGGTTGAGCGGATTGTTGATCGACCAGTAAAACCTTTATTTGGCCAAACTTTAAATTGATTTGGAGTCTTTGCAGCCGTGACCGCATTTGATTCTTCAAGAAGTGCAAGTTGTCTTTGCTCTTCTAGTGTTACTCGGAAATTCTTTGCCTTCGCCAGTTCGGCCGCAAGTTTATTCTGAACTGCACGAAGTTTATTAACTTCTTTTTGTTGTTCAGCTTTTGCATCATCCGCAACTTTCTTTGCGGCGGCTACTTTAATAGTTGCTTGCTCCTGCGCTGTTTTCGTGCGATCTGCTTCAAGTTTTGCAACCTTGGCTGCAGCTTCGGCAACTTTAAATCGCTTTAGCGCGACAGTATTTGTATTACCAATTTTATCTAGGGTAGTTAACTGATCAATTAAATCTTGTGGGCCATTTGCACTAAGCAATACACTAATATTTGAAAAGTCGCCACCAAGTTTGTAGGCATTTGAAGCCATTTTTCCAATTACCCGAGTTGCCTTTGCAACTTCAGCTTGCGTCTTAGCTGCATGTTCTGCTGCAGCACGTGCATTCGCTTTCGCAATCGCTAGCTCTTTAAGTGCTTTGTTATATGCAACTTGAGCAGTATTTGCGATTGATGCCAATTGATTTAAAGTTTTAGTAGCTGAATTTAAAACTGCTGCAGCTTTCTTTGCAGCGGCCGCCTTAGCTTCTTCTTCCTGTTTTGCTGCATCAATCTGAGCCTGGGTCGGCTTCTTAGTTTTTGCCAACGCTAAATCAGAACTGACAATTGAAAGCCCAATTGAAAGCGCTAATAGCGCACTCGTTGACTTGTGAGAATTTTTAAAAAACATTTATTGGCAGCTCCCAGGGAAGTTAATTCCCTAAGGATAAAGCCCTTAGGTGTGAATTATTGGAAAGTAATCCCTAGTGTCGCTAATTTGCGACATCTCTCCGCTTAAATAGAAGTGCAGCAATTGCCCCACCAATTATCAGATAGGCCAATGAAATCGCCATTGAATGTTTGTAACTCAAATCAGGATTCCCACCCTCGCCAAGATTTGAGAAATTTACTCCAGGCAGCCACTTTCCAGTGCTAGTTATTAGAGCCGAAAGAATATTCTCCAAAATTAGATTCCAGAGAACACCTACTGCAATTGCACTTATTGGTGATCTCAGCAAAAGCCCCAGGATCATTCCGAAGGCGCCAAAACATATCGTTGCAATAAAGATATTTAAGGTGCTCTCAAACAATAAATGCCTTGCGGCAGAAGTTCTCCACGCCGTTGTATCAACTTTTGCGCGGCCAGACAAGGCAAAAGAAATTCCGATGCTAAGAGCGCCGGCGAATAAAACCATGACTAGCGCAAAGATTTTCATCGAAATAAATTTGCCTGCCAAAATTTTCATTCGTGAAGGTTGCCGAACTAAGAGATTGCGTAGCGTTCCAAGTGAATATTCCTGCGCAGTCTGTGATGCAAAGATGCAGAGGGACACTATTCCGAGAAATACGCCTACTAATCTAAATCCATAAACCAATCCTGTTGCTTGGCTTAACTCTGCCGGGCCGACGTGCTGACCCCGCTTTGAATTTCCATCCTTGGAATTAATCATCAGAAAGACAATCGAGGTGAAAAGAGCGCTTAACCCACCAACAGTTGCAATTGTTCCTAAGAGAAGTGTGGGGCGCCGAAGTTTACGAAGTTCGGCAATTACAACTCGAATCATTTGTTATCTCCGGTCATTTCAAAGAAAGTTTCTTCCAAAGTTGGCAGAACTACTGAGATAGAGGAGAGCGTTATCCCCGCATCGAAGGCCGCTCGATTTATCACTGCGCTAGCTTCGCTTGATGCTGAGATATGCAAGGCACCCTCCGCAACAATAACTTGGTAGCCAGCGCTACTAATTTTGTCAGCAAGTTTTGTGAGATCTACTTCGTACTCTGGTTTAGCAACAATCATAGGCTTCTGCGCTGAAAGCAATTCATTGGTACGGCCAGAGAAGATAACTTTTCCTTCGCGCAACATAACTAAGTACTCACAAATCATTTCAAGTTCACTAAGGATGTGAGATGAAACAAAAACTGTAGTTCCGCTATCTGCTAAATCTCTGATAATTCCACGTACTTCTTGAATTCCAGATGGATCTAAACCATTTGTTGGTTCATCCAATATGAGTAACTCTGGATTCGGCAATAGGGCTGCAGCAATACCAAGTCGCTGTTTCATACCTAAGGAATAAGTTTTAAATTTTGAACCACCGCGATCTGCTAAATCTACTTTTTCCAGCAGCTCATCAACTCTCGAAAGTGGAAAGCCGCCAAGCTCTGCAAGTACCTTTAAATTTTCTCGGCCAGATAGAGCTGGGTAAAACGCTGGCCCTTCAATCATTGCGCCAACACGCGGCAAATATTTTTCGGGGTGAGTAATGCTTTCGCCTAAAACAGTTCCGCTGCCACCGCTTGGAGTTATTAGACCAAGCAACATTCTTATAGTTGTGGTTTTACCTGAACCGTTTGGTCCCACAAAGCCGCAAATCGAGCCTGCTGGAACTTCGAAATTTCCGTGTGATAGCGCTGCTCGCGCACCGTAAATTTTTGTTAAATCTGTTGCTGTTATTGCTGGTGTTGAGCCTTTGTTCATGTCACCACCCTACCCACTAAACTTTCACCATGACTCATCAGCACCGGCCTTGGGGATATTCCAATTCTTCTGACGGCAATCTGCCTGATTGGCAATTACATGAAGAAACTCTTGCGGTACGAGCAGGCTTAGCAAGATCTGGTTTCGGTGAAACTGGCGAAGCAATGTATCTAACAAGTGGATATACGTATGACAGTGCAGAACAAGCGGTTCATTCTTTTACTGATGAAGTAGACCACTTTGTTTATAGTCGCTTTGCAAACCCAACTGTTTCAATGTTTGAACAACGACTTGCTGCCATCGAAGGTGCTGAATATTGCGTTGCAACTGGTTCTGGAATGTCGGCGATGTTTTCATCAATCGCCTGCATGGTGGAAGCTGGAGATCGAATTGTTGCTGCTGCATCGATGTTTAGCTCTTGCTACGTAGTTCTCTCAGAAATATTGCCTAAGTGGGGAATTAAAGTTGAATTTGTCAAAGGAAACGATAAAAAGGATTGGGAGAAAGCTCTTAGCGAGAAAACTAAAGTTGTTTTCATTGAAACTCCAAGTAATCCAATGTTAGAAATCGTAGATTTAAAGATGGTTAGCGATTTGGCACATAACGCCGGCGCAACTGTAATTGTTGACAATGTAATGGCTTCACCAATTTTGCAGAAGCCGCTACAACATGGTGCCGATGTTGTGATGTATTCCGCGACAAAACACATTGACGGACAGGGTCGAGTTCTTGGTGGTGCCATTCTTGGTGGCTTTGATTACATCCAAAATTATTTAAATCCTTTTATTAGACATACCGGACCAACTCTTAGCGCTTTCAATGCTTGGGTACTTGTTAAATCTCTTGAAACTTTGTCAATGCGCGTCAATCGCATGAATGAAAGTGCGCAAGCAGTTGCTGAATTTTTATCGCAAATACCTAAAGTTAAATCAGTAAATTATCCGGGCCTAAAAACTCACAATGGTTTTGAAGTTGCACAGAAGCAGATGTCAGGCGGTGGAACAACGCTTAGTTTTGAGATTGCTGGTGGACCAACTGAGCTATTTAAGGTTATGGATGCGCTTAAAGTCATCGATATTTCAAACAATTTAGGTGACAGTAAATCTCTTATTACTCATCCAGCCTCGACAACTCATCGCAGATTAGATCTAGCAACACGTGAATCTATGGGGATTACCGATTCGCTAGCGCGATTATCTGTAGGCCTTGAGCACTCTTCAGATTTGATTAAGGATTTACAACAAGCGCTGCGATAACAAGCAGAAGTGAGTAAACGCTTAAATAAGTAATTGACCACTGGAATAATTTTGCCGCGGCTTTATTTGAATCTGGCCCATCAATCTTTAGCAATTCCAGAGCAAAACCAAGTGCAATTGCAATTGTTATAGCCCAACACCACCACGGAAGTTTTGCACTCCAATTCACTCCAAGGGATGTTATAACCATTCCAATTGTGTGAAACCACATCTGCTTTTCAACAGATTTAATCGTTGCGACTACTGGCAACATTGGAATTCCAGCAGCTGCATAATCTTCTTTATATTTAATTGCAAGCGCCCAAAAATGCGGTGGAGTCCAGAAGAAAATAACTAAAAAGAATAGCCATGCAGTTAGCGATAGCGAATTTGTAATTGCTGCCCAGCCAATTAAAACTGGCATACAACCTGCGATTCCGCCCCAGACGATGTTCTGTGAAGTTCTGCGCTTTAGTCCGATGGTGTATCCAAATACATAAAAGACAATCGCAGCAGCCGTTAAAACAGTTGCAAGCACTGTTGTAAATATTGAGAAAATTGTTAGCGAAATAACAGTTAGCGCAGATGCAAATACAAATGCTTGAGTTTCAGAAACTTCGCCACTAACTATTGGGCGTTTAGAAGTTCTAGCCATCAATCGATCTGAATCAACTTCGATAATCATATTGAATGCATTTGATGCACCTGCGGCAAGCGTTCCACCAATAAGTGTTGCGATTGTTAGTCCTAGTGGTGGTACGCCTTTAGCGGCTAGAAAAAGCGCGGGAAGCGTTGTTACAAGTAAAAGTTCGACAACTCGTAATTTCATAAGCGCGACATAAGGCGAAATTTTAGATTTGCTCACCTAGGCAGCCTACTCATGCTTCATCTTCTGGCTTAGCTACTGTTGCCAACATTTTATCTATCGTATGTCGAGCTAAAGTTCGTGCGGTTTCAGTTGGCTTCACATGGTTAGCAATAACAGCGAATACATATTCATTGTTTCCAACCTCTACATAGCCAGCCATGGTCACTGAAGTGTTAATCCACCCGGTCTTTGCTCTGATCAGCCCTTTTGCTGACTTTCCATATTTCTTAAATCGCTTTTTAAGCGTTCCAGATTTACCAGCCACTGGAAGCCCATCGTAAATAGATTGGAACTGTGGTTCTACACGAATCTTCCAAAGAAGTTCGGCCATAGTGCGCGCGGTAACGCGATCATCATGGGAGAGTCCACTTCCATCCTTAACTTTTAAACCAGTTGAATAAACGCCAATTTCTTTAAGAGTCTTTTGGAATGCTTGATTCATTCCATCGCTATCTCTTGTAAATCCAAATTCACTTGCTGCATTTCGAGCAAGGCGATCGGCCAACGTATTATCACTCCAGAGAAGTGTGAAGCCAATAATTTCACCAAGGCTTGGCGAGTTGATTTCAGCTAGCGGATTCAAGCTAGCAAAGTTCTTTACTTCTGCTTTGGTAACTCTTTTAAACTTCACTTTCTTGCCATAAAATGCCTTTAAATTTGCAATGTCTTTTTCAAAAACTCCGTTAAACATAACTGTTACATCTGAAAGTTTTGTGCCGCTGGAACTTATTGCACTAATTAATTTTGTTGATAATGCGCGGTGGAACTTAATCGCCTCTTTTGAACTCGTTGTTAACCACGGGTCATACTCGCCAAGCAGTACGAAAGTTCCAGGATCTTCAGTGGAATTCATCGAAGTTTTAAAAGTCTTATCTTCACCAAATGCCGAGATTGCGGTTACTGATGAGATTAATTTTAAAATTGATGCTGGAGCTCGTGGCACATCAGCTTGATTTGAGAATATTTCAGTCTGACTTATTGGATCAATTACCAAAATTCCGGGCTGTCCTAGCACTGGCGCTTTTGCCAGGCTCCTAAATGAATTTGGAACAGTTAGCGCATTTGCAGGAGTGCTTATAAAAGTAGTGAGTGAAAAAGCTAATAGCGTTGCAACAACTTTGCGTGACATCGGATTAGGCCTTCTCTTTCTTTGTAAAGCGACCTTGTGAAGTTGCAGCGCCCAATAGAACTACTGCGCCACCTAGTGGTTCGTGCCAAGAAATATGTTCACCCAAGAAAATCCAACCAACAAATACTGCAACAACTGGTGTCAGATAAGTAACTGTGCTCGCGATAGAACTTCCGGCCCGTTCTACGATTTGGAAGTTCCAGATATATGCCAGGCCGCTTCCAAAAACTCCTAGTGCAACCATCGAAAGTATTGGTCCAATTCGATATTCATCTTTGGCAATTCCGTTAATTAAATAAAATGGAAGAAGTGTTAGCGCACCTGCAGTTACCTGCCCAGCAGCAAGCGCTTCGGCTCGTAATTTAAGTGGCGTTAAGTATTTGCGGATTATCGGAAATGAAAGTCCATAACAAGTTATCGCGCCTAGTAGCGCAAGGGCTCCGATTGCGGAATTCGAACCAATTCCTTTCCAGATTCCCAAGACTGTTAAAACTCCGATACCACCGATTAATAATCCAAGAATTTGATGCTTTGCAATTTTTTCAGTTCTAAAAACTAGAAGTAAGAAAATCAAAGTAGTAAGTGGTGTTCCGGCATTGATAATTCCAGCTAGAACCGTAGTGACTCGCTGTTCGGCAAAAGCAAAGAAGATTCCAGGAAATACATTTAGGAGTAGTGAAACCACCCAGAGCACAATCCAAGTTTTACGATCTGTCGGAAGTTTTATGCCCCGAATTTTTACAATTAAAAGAAGTGTCATCGCACCTAGTGCGCATCGGCCAAAGGCAACCCCGACAGGTGTTAAGAATTCAAGTCCTTGCTTAATAAATATGAATGAACATCCCCAGACCAAACCCAGTGCTAAATAAATAGGGACCCAGGATTTTTGCTTCATGCAAACTCCCCCTACTGTTTGGGTATGACTACCGCCGAAATTGGACCTGGTGAATTCTATCCAGTCGTTGGCGTTGGCCCGCATCAAAAACCTTGGCCAACTGAAGAACATTTTGATCCCGAGCTTCTTGCAAACGGTGATCGCAGAAATGTTTTAGATCATTATCGTTATTGGAGCGTTGAAGCAATTGTCGCTGATTTAGATACTAAGCGCCATGACTTACAGATAGCGATTGAAAATTGGCAACATGATTTAAATATTGGTTCTGTCGTTCGAACTGCAAATGCATTTAATGTTTCAAAAGTTCATATCGTAGGTAAGCGCGATTGGAACAAGCGTGGCGCAATGGTTACCGACAAATACCTACACGTATTGCATCACCCAACAGTTACTGACTTCCAGAATTGGTGTCGAGATAACGAAGTTCCAATAATTGGAATTGATAACTTACCCATTTCAAAAAAGCTTGAGACTACAAAGCTTCCTCAAAAATGTGTTCTCTTCTTTGGCCAAGAAGGCGCAGGCATGTCTGATGAAGCTGTCGATATCTGTGAAACTGTTTTAGCAATCAGACAATATGGATCTACTAGATCTATGAATGCTTCAGCAGCGGGTGCAATCGCAATGTATGCCTGGGCGATGCAACACCTAAATAACTAATCTTCCTTAATAACTTCTTCCACCGCTTTGATTCGGCGGCGAATCTCTTCCGCCTCATCTTCGCGACCTAGTGAATTTAGAACATCAGCCATCCGGCCTTCGATTTCTAGAATAAATTCAAAATCTTTAGTGTCGTTGTCAGTAGCGATTTCTAAGACACGATCCAAAGTATTTAGCCCATCTTCGCCAAGTCCGGCAACGATTTGTGCCTTTCCTAATTCCAGAAGTGAATATGTTTCACGGTAATGATCGTGAGCAGTTATAAAAACATCTAAAGATTTCTGTGCTGCGAGAAGTGCACCTTCGCCATCACCAATCTCAGTTAGGCAATGCGCAATCTTCTGATCGCATCTAGCAACATTTATAACCTCTTTTATTTTCTTAAATAATTCCCGCGCTTCACGGAAAGATTCAAGCGCTTCTTCATAATTTTTTAATTCGCGCTGGGCACAACCAATTAAATGTAAATCATTCGCCGCTCCACTGTCATTGCCATCAACTAAATGTTCTTGTACGCAATCTGACATGCATTGAATTGTCTTTTCATACTCTTTTGAAGAGAACCACCATTCACCAAGCGTGCAAGCTAAATCAATTGCAAGTGGTGATTTAGATTCGCGAAGTAATTCAACAGCTTTGCTCATCGCATTTGCAGCTTCATTCATCCGCTTCAATTGATTCAAGTTATAACCAATTGCGGAATATGCCTGAGCTAATCCATCAGATGGAACAACTGGCCCAAGTTCGGCATAAATATCGCGTGCAGTTTCAGCAAGTGCGAGCGCTTCGTCATATTGACCACGTGCATAAATTCTTGCGCTCAATTCGTAATATGTATTTGCGCGATCTAAGCCTTGAGTTTCTGGAATTCGCTCCCAGAGCATTTCCTCGGTGACAATATCGTCCGTTGAATCCTCGTCCTCGCTCATACCAAAGACTCTAGCAACACCTACCGCCTTCTGCATGGACAGGGGTATAGTTCGCCCACGTGCGTTTCTTAAATAATCCCAGCCACGACCTGACCTATGACGATGTCTTCATGGTCCCCAGCTCATCCAACATCGCAAGCCGTATGGATGTAGATCTAGCTACCCAAGATGGCACCGGCACAACTATTCCAATCGTCGTAGCAAATATGACCGCAATTTCTGGCCGCCGAATGGCCGAAACAATTGCGCGCCGCGGTGGCATGGCTGTTATCCCACAAGATATTCCGATTCAAGTCGTTAGCGATGTAATTAAATGGGTAAAGAGCAGGCACGCATTCTTTGATACTCCAGTAACTCTTTCACCAACTGAAACCGTCGCAGATGCAATTGATCTAATTAATAAGCGCGCGCATGGTGCGTTGATTGTTGTTCAAGATGGCAAGCCAGTTGGAATTGTTACCGAAGCAGATTGTGAACGTGTTGATCGTTTCACCCAACTCCAATTAATTATGAGCAAAGACTTAGTCACGGTTCCAGATTCAATCGAACCGCGCGAAGCCTTTGATTTTCTAAATACCGAGCGCAGACGTCTTGCACCTGTCGTGGACAAAAGTGGAAAGTTAGTTGGAATTCTGACGAAAACCGCCGCACTTCGTGCAACTCTTTATCAGCCAGCACTTGATGCAGATAAGAATTTAAGAATTGCTTGTGCAGTTGGAATCAATGGCGATGTTGCTGCAAAAGCTAAAGCGCTAATCGACGCAGGTGCCGATGTTCTAGTCGTAGACACCGCACATGGTCATCAAATTAAGATGATTGAAGCACTTAAATTAATCAGAGCGTTAAAGCCAAATATTCCAATCGTTGCCGGAAATGTTGTTACTGCTGACGGAACTAAAGCGCTTATCGAAGCTGGTGCTGACATCGTAAAAGTTGGAGTTGGACCTGGCGCAATGTGCACAACACGTATGCAGACCGGAGTTGGGCGACCACAATTTTCCGCAGTCCTAGAGTGCGCTACTGAAGCGAAAAAACACGGAAAACATGTTTGGGCAGATGGTGGAGTTCGACATCCGCGCGATGTTGCACTTGCACTTGCTGCTGGCGCTTCACAAGTAATGATTGGCTCTTGGTTCGCAGGAACTCTCGAATCACCAAGTGATTTAAATAAGGATGCTACTGGCCGGCTATATAAAGAATCTTTCGGAATGGCATCTGCACGCGCAGTTGCCGCCAGAACTTCTAACGATGCTGCTTTTGATCGAGCCCGCAAAGCTCTGTTCGAAGAGGGCATTTCATCTTCAAGAATGTATATAAATCCAGATCGACCTGGCGTTGAAGATTTACTCGATGAAATTATCGCTGGCGTTAGATCTTCATTTACATATGCAGGAGCAACAAGTATTAGTGATTTCGCAGAACGCGCAGTTGTCGGCATCCAATCAGCATCTGGTTATGCCGAAGGTCGACCACTTCATACAAGTTGGTAATTTAATCTACTTCGCGCTTGGGATCATCACTTTCATCCCAAACTTCTTGCGGTTGTCCTAATTTCCAGTACATATAATAAATAAAGAGCCCGAAGAATGGCCATTCAAAAACATAAAGCCAGCTTCGGTCGATGCCATCAAACGCTCGGAATAACTCCACAATCCCCATTGCAAAACAGATCGGAATAAACAGTAATAACCATTTTCGCTTTGGTTCAATCTCTTTAGTCATCAGCATCTGCATTTCTTTTTTCATTTGCAATCCACTCATAAGCTGCCATCGAAATCCAGATTGCATCAATCAGCATTCCCATCGCCCACATGATTGCACCGCCTTGGTGTTGATCAGCGATTCCAGTTTTCGCAGACATCTTCATCGGAACATCATGCAGCAATTTATTTCCAGAATAAAGAAAGAATCCAGTCATTGTCTCTGGGAGCATCATGGCAAAGAGCGATAGCACGCGTGCTGCATATGGAACGTTGAAAGGCTGCGGATTACCAGACATCACTGGGTAGTAATAAATAAAGCCACCGACCAAGAAGAGGACTAATTCAAATTCGTGAACGCTTGAATTAACCATCCCGGCATCGGCAAGTGGTGAGAAATGCGTAAGTATAAGAATGGTAAGAAAAATCAGGAATCCAACTTCAGGTCGGAAAAGTTGGCGAATTAAAAGATTTCTGCCAATTCCTAAAATAACTTTCTTAACTCGCAGATTTCTAGAATTAACTAGGACCTTTATCGGTGAACCGAGAACAATTAGCGGCGAGATCAACATCATCAAGCCAACGTGCTGGACCATATGTATCCAGAAAGTGTCTATGGCGGCATGAGCAAGAGGTCCTACGAGGAGAATGAAGGCAAGGGCCATTCCTGAATAAAAAGAGAGTTGGCGGATCTTTGAGACGCCATTCGAAGTTGGATGTTCTAAGTAGTACCAAGATGTATTGGCAATGAGGCCGGAGGCAAAGAGGATGTCCCAAAGAGGGCTGACACTCATGGGTCCCCGATTCTGAAAAACATCCGAAATTAACCTCAAAATAACCTATAAATAGTGTTCCTTAACACTCCTAATGAGCGTACCCTACAAAAATTGTTGCAACTTCATTGCAAATGCACTTAATCGGAAGGCGAAAATATATGGCAAGTTCAAATATGACGGCCGGAAAAAGACTTGCGAGCGCCACTATCGCAACGATTCTCTCGGTTGCCGTTGTCGCTGGAGTAGGAACACTTCTTCACAAATTAAGCGCTGACCCGAATGGAACTTTAGTTGCTACTAAAGAAGCAGACACGATCACAATTGATGGCAAGGTTTATCCAAAGGCTTCACTGACAATGGGTGTCTACGCAGATAAAGAACAAGCCCATGCAGATGGCTTTGACGGAAATAAAAATGATTGGGTGCAATATGGCCCTTCAAATCATTTGATACTCCCAGCAAATACCTACGTAACAATGACAATCCATGGCTATGACGGTGGTGAAGAACTTAACAACCCATACTTTGGAAAAGTTGTTGGCACTGTTGGTGGAACTGTAAATATTGATGGCGAAGACATCACTTCATTGCCTTATAACAAAATTCAACACACCTGGACAATGCACGGAATCCCAACTTCAACACAAGATCCGCTCTTTGTAAGTGTGCCGCTATTGCGAGTTGAAGAAGATGAAGAAACTGGTTGGGTTCCAACACAAGACCCAAATACAAATTTCAAAGGTCACACAATTACTTTTTCATTCTTAACTAAAGGTGCCGGCGAATATGTTTGGAACTGCGAATTCCCTTGCGGTGACGATACATATGCCAAATTCGGAGCTGCGATGAGCGGTTACGGATATATGTCAGGAAAGGTAACGGTCACAGCATGAGCGAACATGACAACGTAGACTTAAAGCCAACTCCTGGCGCTCGGTTAACTAAATTCTTTAAGCGTTCAGATGTAATTCAATCAACCATATTCGGTGTAATAATCACCTTAGTTTTTGTGATTCTTGGTGGCAAGTTCTATACCCAATGGATGCCAACAATCATGAGCACCGATATGAAAGCAATCGAACGCTTAATGGTTGTTTTCACTTGGATCGCCGCGCCAGTTTGTGGAGTAGTTCTTGGAATTGCGCTCTATACCTTCTTAAATCGCCACAGCGGAGATACGCCGCCGCCTGATGGCCCAGCAACACGTACTAATGGACCGGTTGTTCTCGGTTGGTCCGTTGTGACTAGCTTGTTGGCATTAGTTGCGGTTATTTATGGAATTACTGAGATGAATTCATCTTCTATCGCAACCGCAAAACATGCCGAAGATGCGATGGTCGTTAACGTTGTTGGAAACCAATGGGTTTGGTCATTTGAATATCCAGAACTTGGAGTACAAAGTCACGAACTTATGTTGCCTGTTAATAGGCCTGTTGCTTTTCATGTAACTTCAGTAGATGTAAACCACTCTTTCTGGCCAGTACAACTTGGCGTAAAAGTTGATGCTAATAAATTAGCCGAAACTCTTGCAGACACAACTCCAACAAAGCTCGGTGAATTTGATGTTAAGTGCGCTGAACTTTGCGGCTTGTATCACGCATACATGGAGACCACAGGTGAGGTTATGACAAAAGCAGACTTTGATAATTGGGTAATTGAACAAGGAGGTCACACAGCATGACAACACTTGACCAACACGTTGGAACGCGACCTATTCCAAATCCAAAAAATAGTTTGATTACTCGATTAAATGTCGGAACTGGGTTAATCGTTGGAATTATCTTTGCAATTGCTACCTACCAAGGGCTAGCAAAAGTTTTAGATACCAGTGTTTATCATCTGCACAACCAAGTTCTTCTTGCAACTATGTTTATGTGGAGCATCGGATTCCTTGTGGGCATCGGAGCATTCATTGGACCCATTCGCTGGTTAATCGGCAAAGATTTAACTGCCGAAGAACAGCTTTATATGGCTGGCGATGGCCAAGGAATTAAGCGCTATTTTAAATATTGCACTGACCATAAAGTGGTTGGTATTCAATATCTATGGGGCGTAATCGCAATGCTTGCAGTTGGCGGAATCATGGCAATGATGATTCGGACCAATCTTGCAAATCCTGGCGGAAAATTTATCACTCCATCCGTTTACAACTCACTTGTTGGGTTGCATGGAATCACAATGATTATTGCACTAATCATTGTTGCTACCGGACCTTTTGGTAACTTCATTATGCCAATCATGATTGGTGCTGCAGATATGGCATTCCCAAGGCTGAATGCACTTTCATGGTGGGTTCTATTTACAGCTATTCCAGTTCTATGTAGCGCATGGTTCTTAGGTGGAATTCCGACAGGATGGACGGCATACGCACCACTAAGCGTTCAAGCTGGACCTGGAATGAATGCGTTTATAGCCGCAATAATTATCTTTGCTGTTTCAACAGCAGTTGCTGGTGCAAACGTCACCGCGACCGTAGTAACGATGCGCGCAAAGGGAATGACATGGAATCGCGTTCCAATCTTTGTGATTGGTGCAACTACTTCGGTTGCTCTCGCTATTCCTGCCTTCCCAACATTCATGCTCTCAATGATCATGACTGCTATGGATCGCTCATTCTTAACTGGCTTCTTCGATGCAAATGTCGGCGGTACTGGTTGGCTATATGCGCACTTGTTCTGGATTATGGGACATCCTGAGGTTTATGTAATTCTGCTTCCTGGAGTTGCAATAATCATGGAAGTTGTTCCCGTCTTCGTACGCAAACCGTTGTTCTCTTACACCGCAGCAATAGTTGGCTTCGCTGGAATCACCGGACTATCTATTCTGGTTTGGGCCCACCATATGTATATCTCTGGTTGGATGCCAATGCTAAACGGACCATTCATGGTTACAACTGAAATGATTTCAGTTCCTACCGGACTTATCTTCCTAGTTATTTTGGGAACACTTTGGAATGGCAAGCCTTGGCTAAAGGTTCCAATGCTTGGTGTTTATGCTTTCCTTTGGAATATGTTGGTTGGTGGAATCACTGGACTTTATCTTTCAGATGTTCCGGCAGATATGTATCTCCATGGATCTATGTATGTAACTGCGCATTTCCATTACACGCTAATGGGTGCCGCACTTACTGGCGCAGTTGCTGGACTTTCATATTGGTATCCAAAGATGACAGGCCACATGCTGCACGAGCGTGCTAGCTATATCTCATTCTGGTTGGTACAAATTGGTTTCCAAATTCTGTATCTCGGAATGTTTATTGCGGGCGCAGAAGGTCAACCACGTCGCGTTGTTGATTATGCGCAGCAATTTGCAACTTCCAACATGGTCAGTACGATCGGTGCTTACTCAATTGGAATTGGTTTCATAATTCTGCTCTGGGCAGTAATTCACTCATGGCGCCACGGAAAGATTGCACCAATGAATCCATGGGGCGCAAAGACCTTGGAGTGGACAGTTCCTTATCCAGTCCCATTGGTTAACTTTGATACCCCACCGGTTGTAACTAGCGATCCATATGGATATGGAAGGAGTGCAAAATAATGTCAAGCGATACTAAATTCCACGTCCATCATGATGCACCAGAAGTTGTTGGTCGTCGCGAACGTCTAGGTGTTCGTCTATTGATTGTTGCCGACGGTGCTTTTGTCTTCGCAATGATCTTCTCTTACTTCTACCTACGAAACCTTGATCAAAATGGTGGTTGGATTCCAAACCACGGTCATACTCTTAAAGCGATTACTGGTTGGCTTTCAATTTTGCCACTAATAGTTGGAGCTCTAGTTCACAAACTAGCGCAGCGAGATCCAAGCCATCAAAGCAGCTTCTCGCTCATAACTTTGGTCGCATATTTATATGGTGGCTATTATCAATTCCACCAACTAGCAAATATGCCATTCATCGATAAAGATTCTGGCGCATTTGAAGGTGCCTACGCATCATGTTGGACCGTAATTGCTAGTGCAAATATGTTCCACTACATCGTGGCGGGATTTATTGCACTTGGTTTAGTACTAAGAAGCCGTAGAGCAAATGTAAATCCAATTCTCGAATCATGGCGTATCCGTACTGCTGCATCTTGGTTTACCTGGATTGCAGTTTCTGGAGTTGCTTGCGCAATTACCACGTCATTTATCTAAACAATAAAGTTAAAAGGCCCCGTGATTTTTGCGGGGCTTTTTTATTTCTCCTGTGCTGCGATTTTTTTACGAGATAAAAGAATGTGTCCGAAGAAGCCAATTACCAGGGCGATGATGACGCCGATATTTGAGTAAGCCCAAGGCCCGCTCTTTCCACCGATCAGATTCAAGAAATAACCTTGCCAAGATAACCAGCTTGCAAAAGCATTTGTAACAAAGCCCCAACCAACAAGTGAACCAATAACGATTAAACCTAGCGATCTTAAATTCCATGCACCATATCTACCTTGTGGATTAAAGAGATCGGCCTCTGCATAATCTTTCTTCCGCATAATCACATCTGCCACGAAAATCGCGGACCAAACCGCAATCGGAACGCCAAGGGTTATTAGGAATCCTTGGAAAGGCCCAAAGAAATCTCCGGCAATCCAGACAATATAAATAGTTCCTATTGTCATAATTACGCCATCTATTGATGCTGCGATGTGGCGTTTAACCGGTAGGCCAACTGAAACTAAGGTGATACCTGATGAATATAAATCAAGGATTGCACCACCAATAAGCCCAAGTATTGCTACAACTGCAAATGGAATCAGATACCAAGTTGGAACCAATGTAGTTAAGGCCCCGATTGGATCTGATGCAATTTTTGCACCTAACTCTTTGCTACTCCCCGCTAATAGCGCGCCATAAATAACCAAGATGACTGGGGTTATTGATGCACCAAAAACTGTCCACCCAATAACGCCTTTACTCGAAGCGCTGCGGGGCAAATATCTTGAATAGTCCGCGGCAGAATTAACCCAGCCCAATCCAATTCCAGTTACACCAAAAATTAGCGCACCTAAGAAAGCTTCGAAATTTCCACCTGGGATTGCTGAAACTTGACTCCAATTAACTTGACCCGCCGTTAAAACAATATAGCCAAGCGTTAGAACAATTGTTGCGATGGTCAAAACTTTTTGCAGCCGCATAATTACTTGAAAGCCAAGTACACCGCCAAAAATTGTTAGCCCAGCAGCAATTGAAAAACCAAGAATACGAGAAATGTTCGGTTCGATATTTCCGACTCTAGTTAAGACTGTCTCAGTAGCAAGAGTTGCTAGTGAAACTAATACTGTTTCCCAGCCCACGAATATCAAATAAGAAAGCAGACCTGGAACCACATTTCCTTTGACTCCGAAGGCGGCACGCGAAAGTGTCATGGTTGGCGCATTTGCGCGTTTACCTGCCAGGGAACTAACGCCTACTAGAAAGAATGAGGCAACAGTTCCAATCAGTGCAGCAAAGGTTGCTTGCCAGAATGAAATACCAAATCCAAGAAAGAATGAACCATAAGAAAGCGCAAGTAGCGAAACATTTGCTGCGGCCCAGGGCCAGAACAATGACCTTGGACTTCCATTGCGTTCATTTTCGGCGATGAAGTTGGTGCCATTCATTTCTAACATGGGGTAAAGCCTAGAGGTAAAGATACGCTTGGCGCATGTTTCAAGATGATGGTTACCGCAAAGCGAGACTTGCCACATTAATTGCATTTTTGATAGATGGATTTTCGGTGGGAAATTTTGTTTCCAGAATTCCAGATTTTAAAAGTGAATTAGGAATTTCAAATGGTGTTCTAGGGGCTTCGCTATTCTGTGCCTCACTTGGAGTCTTGGCTGCACTGCGCCCGGCAAGTCGAAGCGCTGCTAAATATGGCAGCGGCCCAGTTACAAAATATGCTTCTTTTACCCTTGCTTTAGCAGTTCCGCTGGTTGGTCTACTTTTTAACCTTCCCTGGTTTCTTTTCTCGCTATTTATATATGGTGTGCTTTACTCGACCCACGATCTTTCAATGAATGCGCATGCTGCGGCACTTGAAGATAAAGCAGGTAAAAGAATTTTGAGTACCTTCCACGCGATGTGGTCAATCGGAGGCTTATCGGGTGGCGCTATCGGCGGACTTATAGCAACGACCAATATTTCTATTCGTATTCATGCGCTCATTATTGGAATCTTCATTTTTGCAATTGCTCTGATAATCAGAAATTGGTTCCTACCGGCTTCTGCAGATCAACATATTTTTGAGAAAAATGAGAAACGAAAGACGCCAAGCAGATTTTTAATTCTTGGACTCCTTGGTTTGTGCGGTGCGCTTGGCGAAGGCGCGGCAAGTGATTGGGGTGGAGTTTTATCCAGAGATACATATAACGCATCGGTATTTATGTCCGCTCTTCCCTATGTCTTCTTCTCATCCACGATGGTTATCGGAAGATTGTCGGGTGATTTCCTTGCCCATAAATTTGGTGTTGTGAAGCTATTAACTTGGTCGGGCCTAATCGCTGGCACAGGATTATCTTTGGGGCTACTGGCCGGAAATATTTATGGCGTAATTATTGGCTGGTTCTTACTTGGAATTGGCTTATCCACGGTAATTCCAATGATGATCAGCGCTACTGGCAATTTAGCCAACAATAAGTATGCAGGCCAAGTATCAGCCGCTGAAGGCGTTGCTCTTGTTACCGGAGTTGCATACTTTGGCTTCGTAATTGGGCCACCGATAATTGGATTTCTCTCAGACATTATTACCTTGCGTTGGGCGATGCTACTTCCAGCCGTATTGGCAATAATTTTTGGAGTTAGTGCGAAAAAAGTATTGTCGTAGTAAATTGCCATCCATGATTACTCCTCAAAAACTTGCCTCTAACCAATTTGATCACTTCTACAAAGGTGGTTACCGAATTGGGGCGCTACGTAATGGCCCTGGTGGACCAATGCGACCTGAAGAGTGGATTGGTTCAATGACAACTCGCTTCGGTGAGAAAACAATGGGGCTCTCAACTCTTTCTGATGGAAGTTATCTTCGCGATTCAGTAATTGCCAACCCAGAACAATGGCTTGGCGCCGAACATCTAAATACCTTTGGTGCAAGTACAGAGCTGCTAATGAAGTTACTTGATCCAGACCAAAGACTTCCAGTTCACTATCATCCAAATCGTAAGTTTGCTAAAGATCATCTCTCACTTAAACATGGAAAGACTGAAGCTTGGATTATTTTAGAAGCACCTGCTGGTGCAAGTGTTGGTCTGGGATTTAGTAAAGAACTTAAGAAGCCTGAAGTTTCCAAGATGGTTGAAGCACTTGATTCAGATGGTTTGCTTGCTTCGCTGCAAAAGTTTGAAGTTAAAGCTGGAGATACCGTTTTTGTTCCTGCCGGAACTCCACATGCAATTGGTGCGGGTATTTTCGTACTTGAACTTCAAGAACCAACTGACCTTTCGGCACTACTTGAATGGAATGACTTCGCAGTAGATGGCATAAAAGATGGCCATCTAGGGTTAGGTTTCGATACTGTTTTAGATGCGCTTCGCTATACCCCAATTGAGAAAGATGAAGCTAGCAAATTAGTTTTCTCAAATCGACTCTTCAGTAATTCAGATCAATCAGTATTTACGGCTGTTGCTGATCCTTATTTCCGCGCAGATTATCTTGCTGGCAACAACAGCAAAATTGCTGCTGGATTTAGCATCATGTTAGTTCTGGAGGGCAATGGAAATATTGCTTTCGAAAACCATTCAGCAATTACTGCTGTTAAAGGTGATGCGATTCTTATTCCACATAACGCTGGGAGTTGGACGCTTACCGGTGCAAGCGGTGTTGTTTGTCGCCCACCACTAGCGAAAGATGCTCCACTAGCTATTTAACTTCTGGTGTTGGCAGACTTTCTAAGGCGTTTGCCATCATTGGTGGGCAGAGCTCACCAGGGGCTATAACTGGTTCGAAATGCCACCATTCGTTCTTGTAAACCCGGCAAAGTCCAAAGGTTGAACCGCTCTCTTCTAGCCATTTAGCAGCCTTGCGATCACCAGGATAATTCACATCTATTGCAGTGCCCCATGTGTGGTGGGAAATTTCTTTAGGCAAAACCCACTTCGAGGCCTCCTCTTCACTCCCATATTTTTTAACGGCATCTGCATGCAAACTTTCTTGCAATTGTTGCGTTCTAAATCCTGAAGTTATGCGAATGTTGAAGCCTGCTTCTTTTGCTGCAACTTGAGCCGCCAAAAATCGAACTTCAAAAGTTCTATCAATTTGTGTCGGTCGAACATCTGTGTGGTTAATTGGCTCTGTTCCTAGAGATTCTTCCGGGGCTAGGCAACCACTTTCAGTATCGCTGGTTCGTAGTTCCGAGGTTTCAACGTTGAAACAGAGGAGCGGTGCAACCTCTTTTTCTACTATTTGAATCTCCCCATCAGTCACCTTTGATGATGTGAGAGTAAGAATTGCGCATACCAATAGCAAGTACCCAGCACCCCAGAAGTAGAAGTTTGAAAGTTTCTTATCCATAGTTTCTTGCAACCTTCGGATAGTTAGTAATCACACCATCAACCTTCAAATCTTTACAGAGCTTAAACTCATTTTTCTTATTTACAGTCCAGACTAAAACTCGTGATCCATTGCTCGAAACTTTTGTAACAAGTTTTGGATATTTAATAATCAGTTCGATATCAAGCGCAGAAATTTTGCCTCGTGAAAGAATTGCCGGTAAATAGTATTTAGAAACCTTACAAACGCTCCAATTGGAATTTACTCTTCCAATAGCGAATTTTGAGAAGGACATGACTATTACTTCGATTCCGGCCAGACTTATTCGCTCGGCATTTATATCTAATAGCTCAATAACTTTGCGTTCTATCCGGCCACCAGAAAGCACTGGATGTTTGGTTTCAATAAGTAAATCTCTTCCTGCGGAAATCGCGAGATCAAGTAATTCATTTAAAGTCATTATTTCGCAGGCGCTTTGGAGTTCTTTTAGATTGCTACGAGATACTCGCAAATTCTTTTGAGCAATGCGTTTTGTGGTGGCATCATGAAAACAAACTATTTCGCCATCTTTCGATAACCGAACATCACATTCAAAACCATCTGCGCCATCATTGATTGCCGCCAAATATGCCACTCTCGTCATTTCAGGGTTATCACCGGAAGATCCGCGATGTGCGTAAATCTTCATTTGCCAAATATGAAGAGCAATGAATTAACTAGACCAAATTTCTTAAAGGGTGGCTTAACAAGAAATAAGAGGCGCATGACTGGCGCCCAGATTCCAAAGACTCGACCGAATACCTTTGCTCGCGCGCTTCGATCTTTAACTGAATTCCGAAGAGTTCCAGAACTTTGCGTTTGATGCGTAGCAACCACAATGGGTTCAAATTGACCCTTCAGACCTGCACGAATCGAATCGGCGATGAAAATATATTCATCTCCGAGATAGTTTGTTGCCCCGGCACCAAAGTTCTCATCAAATCTAATACCGGCTCTCTTGATATCAGAAACTCTAATTGCCATCTCATATGTCGCCGCCTTCGCTGAATTTGTCAGCTTTAGCGCATGTGCCTTTGTTGGATAACTCTTGCGAAGCTTCCCAGTTTCATCAACTGCTTGCATTAGCAAGATTGATATACCTTGATTGGCATCCAAGAAATTAATAGCAGAGGCAATCCCAGCCTCACTAAATTCAATATCATCATCACCGAAAATCAAATATTTGGACTTTGCATGATCAATTGCAGAGTTTCGACTCTTTGCTACGCCCTTACTTTGTAATTCAACCACTGTAATTTCATCACTGAAATTAGGTAGGCCACTAGCTTCAGGATTTTGAATTATTACAAGGCTGCTCACTGAGTTCAAAAACTTAATATTCTTCGCCCTACTGGCCAAAGTCGAATAGCCAATTGTTAAAGGCAAGGAGTTATTCACTATGAGTTCGCGCCCTTGCAAATCTCATTAAACCAGTAGATATATTGGATAAATTCGAGTTCTGCATGCGCAGTCCAAAGAATAGAACAACAGTGTTTGCTTTGCTGATGTCACCTTCATAGCTGAAATATATGAGCGCTCCCAGTAGAACTATCATTGCAATTCCTGAAAGTAAGATTCCAGTTTCACCAGATTTGATGCGAGTTCCAATTCTCACAACATTTGCAATTGGAATCTTATTTTTCCGTGCAGTCACGAATCCCCGCTGCGCTTCCATCTGGTGCTTAAACAATCTGCCATACACTTCAAAAACCAAGAAAAGTATTGCGATATCAAGCAAACCGAAGATCCAATTGAAATAGGTAAAGAAGAGAACAATTACCCCTAGTTGGGTAAAAGTGCTTAGCAAGTTGGTTAATTCAAAGGCAAGAGACCAACGCCAGTTATCTTTTGCTCCTGTGACCTCTGAACTTGATTCTTTAAAAGCCTTATCAAATACATTTACTCGATAAATTCGCTGCAGGAAATGACCTGCCCTTGTTCCGCCAAAAAATAGGAAGAAAGCACCAACAAATGTAATCAACTTGGTTTGGCTGAGTGTGCCTTCATGGAGAATAATTTTTGTAAACAGCTTTGCTACTGCTAGCTCGGAGACTGAAATAAAAGCAGCAATCAAGACAAGGCTTATTAAAATTATCCGGTACTTGGTGGTTGTAAATAATTCAAGAAGCGCCAGGCGGAGCTGATTTACAATAGTTAGCATGGCTTAATTATTCCGTAGTTTCGCTGAAGATACGATCGCTGCGATATGACCTACCGTCACAAATAGGGCGATTCCGAGGGCGATTTTCAAAGATTCACCCAGAGTCCCGAAGATAGCCACATACATCGTGAATTCCACTGAGTGGAACATTCGTTGGGCAGGAATAAAGTTAAATATTTTTCGCAATTTACGAAGTATGCCTTTGGTCGGCATATTGATTCCAGATTTATCTTGAATTTTAGGTAAGCCAGAGAATGCTCGTGCTACATGCACCGCATCGTTTAACCCTTTATTTACAATTACTAAGAGCGATAACAAGGCACCTAGGAATGGATAAATCGAATTAGTTACAGCTTCAGTTGGCCAATTTGCCAGGCGCAGACCAAAGCAGATTGGAATTAATCCTTCAGCTAAATAATGTCCCAACTTATCTAAGAAAATTCCCATTGGTGATTTAGTTTCACGCCACCTTGCAACTTCACCATCACAGCAATCAATCAACATTTGTAGATGGCTAAGAAGTAAAGCAATTGCAATTCCTTGCCAACCGGGAATTAAAAGTGAAGGGCCAATCGAAGCGCCAACTAAAATCATCAGCCAGGTGACGCCATTAGCAGTTATTGGGGTGCGAAGAAGAATGCGTGTTAAGTAGGGAGAAATTCTTCTCTGATAGAGGTCTGCAATCCAATGTTCCGATGTTGATCTACCAGTGACAGAGATAGGTTGTGAAATCTCACGAATTTGGGCAATTGTTGGTCGACTTGGTCTTGTAGCCATTGCCTAGTCCGCCTTCACTTTACGACTAAGTATCCACTGGGTTGAAGAGACTATAAAGAATAACGCACTGAAATAATAAACCAGGATTGTTAGTGACCACCCGAGCCAAATCCAGAGCGCAATCAAGAGTAAGCGACCAAATATGTAACCTCCGGCGATGGATAACCAGGTTGGTTTTCTCTCACCTTGAAGTGCCCGGTACATGTTGTCATAGTGGTTAAAAAGAATTGCAAATAAAAGTAAGAAAATTATAGATCTATCTAGGCTTGTTACAACTGCAAGTTCAATAAATATTGCACCCTCGAGAAGTCGAAGTAGCGAAGGTTCAAGCCAGTCAAAACGATTTGTTGAACTCTTGTTCTTGATTGAATCTAATTGGTCATCTATTAAGTTCTTGTTTACTCGATCTTTTGGCCAGGTTATAGTTTTGATAAAACGACCACGAAAGACCAATGCGATAGAAATGAGCGAAAGAATCGGCATGACTGTGAAAGTAAATGCCGCACCACCGATAACTGAAGATGCACTTATTACTAACCAACGTTCGCCAATTGGGAACTGCAGCGCCTTCTTTGACCAGTATTCCAAGCGGGTTTTCTTCTCGCGTTCGACCGAAACAAAGCCATCGTTCTTCAAATTAAAATCAAGCGGCTCTAGGTGCGAGCTTCTAATCTTATTTATGCGTGCAAAGTTATAGTCAGAGAGATGCCTAAATGTTTGAAAGAGCATCATGCCCATTGCCGGGATCCAAAGATCTCTTCCGTTTTTAGCAGCGCCATATGCAAGAGCGAAGAAGACTAAATACTCTTTTATTCGATCTGTGATTGCATCAAGCCAGGCACCAAGTTGTGAGAACTGTCGGGTGTATCGTGCTAATTCACCATCGACACAATCAATAATTATGCTGAGTTGAAGCAAAGCCGCACCTGCAAAAATTGCCCAGAAATTTCCTTTGCTAAATTCATATGCGGAAAACAATCCGATTGCAAAAGAAATTAGCGTTACTTGGTTTGGTGTCATCTTCAGTTGTACCGCAAGCCAGGTAAATAATTTAGATATTTTACGGAGAAAGAAAACAGAGTAGAAACCATCATTCGCACGGTTCGCAAGCTTTAACCGCAACCTGGCATCATTTAGCGCTGCGATTTGATTCTTAGTTGCATCTCTATCATTTGCGTTATTGCTTCTAATGAAAGGGGCTCCTGCAACATCTGCTGGTGCGATAACTATTGCCGCCCGCACAAGTGCCACCAGAATTAAGTCGATGGTATTTCCCGAATGATTTGTATCTTTAACCCTTGAAAGCGCTTCGATTATCTCAGCTTTTTGGGTTTGGGAAAGTCGAATAATTCCAAGGAAGGTGTGATTGCCATACCCAACTTCGTGATACCCGGAAGTTGCGCCGGTAATTCGACCTTGACTTACCCGAGTTTCGCCATCTTTTAACTTCGAAACTAATGCTGTCGTAACTGTCCTTGGATAGTCAGTCAATAATTCAAGGTGTGGTTTTGTGACAACAGTATTGACATCGACTAGAAGCAGATCTTGATTGCTTGATTGGAAGGCCGCTAAAACTTCTGAAATCTTGGTGCCCTGATCAACATCTAGGGTACGTAGATTTGCGGTCATAAGCGGTAATCTATCGTGCCTAACAGGGATTATTTAGGTAAAGATGGGTTGGAAAGATAGAGATGGCTATTCAAGTTGTGATTCTGGCAGCCGGTATGGGAACAAGGCTAGGAAAGCCTTGGCCAAAGCCGTTAACAGTTTTATCTGATGGTCGTTCTATCATGCAACAACAGATGGAAAATGTTTCACAAGTATTCGGTGACAAAGCACGCGTAACTGTAGTTGTTGGATTTAAACTTGAAATGATTATTGAAGCGCACCCAAGTGCAAGCTTTGTTTACAATGAAATTTATGATCAAACAAATACTTCGAAGAGTCTGTTGAAGGCACTTCACGCAAGCCAAGAATCTGGAGTTCTCTGGCTAAATGGCGATGTCGTTTTTGATGCCAAAGTTTTGGAACGAGTAGCTGATCGAATCAAGTCTGAAAAGTCTTTTGTCTGCGTAAATACTTCCGCTACGGCAGAAGAGGAAGTTAAGTACACAGTTAATGAGAAGGGTTTCATCAAAGAACTTTCAAAGACTGTAAAGAACGCGCTGGGTGAGGCAGTCGGTATTAACTTTATTTCGGCTCACGAAAAAGCAAATGTAATCACGCAACTAGAGGCATGTGCTGAGCAAGATTACTTTGAACGTGGCCTTGAGCTTGCCATCGAAAAGAATGGCATTGAAATGGAACCAGTAGATATCTCTGATCTATTTGCCGTTGAAGTTGATTTCCAAGATGATTTAGACCGAGCTAACGCGGGACTTAAATAACTACTTATTTAGTCGCTTGATTCCTTCTTTAATGGCAGCTTCTACTTCTGATATTTTTCGCTCTGAAATTCTGATCTCATGAGTAATAGGTTCTAATTCAGATAATTTAATTTTAGGATCGATCGCAACTGGATTTAGCTCTTTTACACCGGCTCCAAGAGCGTAATCTGAATACTTAATTCCATCGCCGTGTACATAATCTTCAAAGCCTCTAAATACAACTAGCGCACACGGGATGCCATAACTTTGACATGTAATCATCACATGCATTGCACTTGTCACAACGCTGTCGTACTCATGTAATTTTTCAATGAAGGCGATGATGTCATTTGGGTGTGAGATTTGAACGCTGAGTTCATCGAAATTCTCTGGCAATTTAACAGGTGCTTGAAGATGTGTGTGATGGCGAATAAGTGCAACACGGCCATTTGTTTCACCTCGAGTGAAAGGCAATATTCGCGAGAGAACAACAGCAGGATCGCCAAAGCTCTCAACTATCGGCCCACCAGATTTTAAAAGAAGTTCTGCAGTATGTGGTCCTCGTACTGAAATGTATTCAGCTTTTGGATTTAACGCATGCTTGAATGAACTAACTCCGGTACCCACAACAACTGAATTACTCTTAATAAAACGTCCCACTGAACCCAAGCTGACCAGATGCTTCTTTGGCGCCTGCGTAGTCAACCCTTGGAAAATAATTTTATTATCTGTGTAATGGTTAAAGATAAATGGTGTTAACCAATCCCCGTAGTTTCCTGGATAAGGATTCTCCCACCAAGCGATGTTTAGCTTTTCTTTACTTGGCTTGGCTGAATATGCCAAATAACTTGATGCAACCTTTATTGCAGCACTTTCGTACCTATTAGGAAGGACTTTTCGTTTGAATAATTCAAGTGCTTTATTAAATTTCTTAAGATCACCGGATTTTCCAGCTTTTACAAGTTCATTAATAGTTTGGTTATTTAAATTATTGTGCTTTTTGCCGGTTAAGAAACCGGTTATGCCAGATGCATCTACCAATAGACGCATGCGAACAGATAGCTTCTCAGGCAATTTCTCTTCAATAAGTTTGGCTAATTCAAGTAATTCACGTTTTGGGTTTAGAAGTTTCTTAGCTTTATTGCCTTTATGCTGCTCGACTTTGTTCTTGAAATTTTCTACCTGCCCGCTTGATCCAAAGCGGAAGAAAACATCATGACTCTCAAGAGTTCCAGCGCCCTTATCTACTGCACAATTTGAAGGAATAATCTGAAACGTCATGTTTGGTGAAACTGCACGCCAAGCTTCCTCAAAGAAAAAGTCATCCGTCGCACGGACTGTTGCAACTTTTTCAAAGTCTGCAGCAGCTTGAACCATCTTCCGAGCTTGCGGTGTGTTGTTAATTCCCCAAAAGCAAGGTTCCCAAAAGCGGCCACGGTTTTCGTAACCAATCTTTGTCGGATTACTAAAACCACGTTGGAACCCAATGATGTCTGCAGTTGAATTTAGAATGAAATCTGGAATAGAAAAAAGTTCGCAATCTACGTCAATCCAAAAAACCTTTTTATCGGGATTAGCCGCACAAACTTCAGCAATAAACCCAACTTTCTTCCGGCAAATTGCCGCCCAATCTTCACCCTCTTTTTTTGTGATTTCACGAAGATCAACTGCGATTCCAAGTTCTTCTAAATTTGCTCGAAGTCTGGCTCCATGGCCTTTGTAGTAATCATCGCTTGTGTAAAAAGAGCAGACAATCGCGTTCTTTATTCTTATTTCAGGCTTCGGCTTAGCTATAACCTTTGGGGCAAATTGGCTCTCAAGTGCGGCAAGTACTTCGCCGCCTTGGAAATCAATTGTGCTCATGGGTTGAAAGATAGGCTTTTACTTTTAACGCTTAACAAGACTAAGTTAAATTCAGGTAATACGTAAGGTGAACAAATGGGTTTAGCTCTACCCCATCTGGGTTAGTTGCTCCAAGATTAATTCCATAGTTTTATGCCGTGGGTCAATTACTTCAAAATGACCAATGTTCTCTAGCTCTATTAATTTGATATGTGAACTAGCAGCTTTCGCCACGTAATCTCTTGCAAAAGCCACTGGCACCCGAATATCTAAATCGCCGTGAATAAGAGTTGTTGGAACGGTTAAAACTGGCTGCCGCATCGGATCTAAATCAGCCCGAAGTGAAGCTGGCGCGCCAAGAAAATCAGATGCGGCACCTTCATCTAAATCTAACTCTTCCGTCTTAACTAAGTCAGTGACTGGCGCCAACGCAATTACACCTAAAACGCTTAATATATTTGCAGCAAGTAAAGCCAAATGCCCACCAGCTGAATGTCCAATTAGTACCAACTTATTATTTCGACCTACTACTTCTTCAATCGCACTAATAACATCACTCATCATTGCATCTGGATTGCCAATAATTCTGCGATACTCAATTAGCGCTACTGGCCATCCTAAATCTGCAAATTTCTGGGCAAGTGGTGCCAAATGCTTTCGATCATATTCTGGGCGCCAATATCCCCCGTGTATTAAAACAATTGTTGGTTTATCCGATTCAACGGGAAGATAGAAATCAATTACCTGATCAACGCTTTTCCCGTAACTAAAAGTATTAGTTGGTGCGCTGTAGGGTAAATCAAAGACTGATCTATCTTCGGATTCCATGAATTAAATAGCGTCCATCACAGTTATTTTTTCACCATTCACAAACTCTTTTGCTACGCCTTGCCACGCGGCACTTGCATCATTAACCATATGGGCATCCCACAATTGGCGATTAGTCCAGACTTCCCAGACACAAACTTGGTTTGGATTATTGGTATCAGTAAAAATTTCTAGCGCTTCACAGCCCTCTTCAGTGCGAATATGTGCACCATGTTTTGCAATTTTCGCTAAGAATTCAGCGCTCTTCCCTGGCTTAACATCAATTGCTACAAAAAGGTAGACCTTGCTCATTTCGACTCCTTATTCCTAGTTAAATGCTTCTTTAAATCTAGCAATCGCTACTTCGCTATCGCTACTCGCCCAGGCTTCCATTCCAATTACCCCACTGTATTTCATATCTTTAAGGGCTTTAGCAATCATTGGATAATTAATTTCACCTGTTCCAGGCTCTTGCCGACCTGGAACATCAGCAACTTGGATCTCGCCAATGATTGGAAGGGCTTCACGGAGTAGTTCTATTAAATTTCCTTCGCCAATTTGTGCATGATAGATATCAAAATTCATCTTTAGATTTTGCTTGTTAACGCTCTTAACTAACTTAATTACATCCTTAGCCAGACCGAATGGGGTGTTTGGATGATCAACAAGAAGATTTAAATTCTCAAGAACGAAAGTGACACCATTGGCGGCACCTAAATCTGCAATCTGATTTAGCGTAATTTCCGCCTGCTCCCACATCGCGGGTGTGACATCAAAGCAAGGTTGTGCTGGCAAACCTTTGTTATCCAAACCAGTTCCATGCAGATTCAAAGATGGATTCCCAAGCGCATGTGCGACAGGAATTGATTGTTCTGCAGTTTTTAAAAGCTCAGCTGCACCTTCGCTATCGCCCAGACGGCCAGTTATATATCCAGTCATCGATGTGAACTTCGCGCCAGTAGCGGCAAGGGCAGGAATATCTTTCTGCGTCCAGTCCCAAATTTCTACAGCCAATCCAAGTTCATGAATTTTTTTGACGCGTTCAATGTGTGGCAGATCTAAGAAGACCATCTCCGAACAAACAGCGAGTGTGAAGTTGGAGCTCATTTTGCTACCTCAATCTAATGACTAAGCCGCCAGCCTACTCGGTAGAAGTATTTTAGATTGTGCGATGCAAGTCAGAAATTCTTGAAAATAACTAAGCCCCGCCGGTCTACGTGGCGGGGCTTAGCCTTTTAACTAGGCTTTAACTAGGCGCAGCTAAAGTTAGTTAAATACCTTCGTCCAATCAGAAATAGTCATTGTGTAGAACTGACCACCTTCGACTGTTGCCTTATCTAGTGTTGACTTAGAGGTTGTCGGTTTCGAAACAAGATCTGGTCGAGCAGGGGTAGTTGCACCCTTAACTCCACTATCAACTGTTGTTACGCCGCTATAAGTGTGAACCTGTGCATTTAACATTAGGTAAGTATTCGTATCGCCAGCTTTTGCAAGCAGAGAAGTAACATCGATTACGCCTGATGATTCTTCATCGATTGTCATGAACCTGCTACCTGATGCTGTGAAGTACTGGCTATCGAATTTCGCCAATGTGGCTAGCTTTCCATCTGAGATTCGGTAGGCAAGGACTCTTGCAATGTGTGCGTTGTTGCCTGGATCTTCTTGAATTACAACAACACCATTATCGGTAATTGTCATGTTATCTGGCTTGCTTAGGTATGGAGCTTCGCCACCATTTAGAAGCATTTCAAGAGTCGCACCTTCAAGTGGATTTTGTGCATCCTTGAAAGTTAAGCGCCAAAGAGCGCCGCCATCACGTGAGATACCTGGTTCAGCTGGATTCTCTGCAGTGGCAACTGGATCTTTATTCGATTCTGTTGTTAGGAAATAGAAAACATTTTGATTCTTTGGATCCCAGTTTCCATCTTCGATTCGCGCGAAAGTTGTTCCGTTGTCGCGGGCACCTTTAGCAAAAGAAGTAACATCTGTGTTCCATTCAATCTTCTTGAATGTTGCAGGAGTAGGTGTTGATTTCGCGATAGTTGTGCGGAAGATGTTATCTGTAGCTGCAGTTGGAACATTCAGCACGTAGAGATCGCCATTTGTTAGGCCAGCTTTATCAACGCTTGTTCCTGTGCTCTGCTTCTTTCCGATGTACAGATGAAGTTGAGAGTCTGTAGCAGATCCGTCTTCATTGATAAGTGCCACAGTATTTGGGCCCTTTTTTGTGCCTGGAATAATGTTTTCCATTGACAACATTCCAACGCGAGGAAGTTGATATGCCGCACCTGTCATATCAAAAGCAAATCCGCGAGAACTGTCGCCTACTTCTTCGCCAGTTGTGAACAGCCCACCATCAAAACCGACACCGTTATAAATGAAAGTTCCGGCAGGTGTGTAAGTTCCAGAACAGAAACGGCTAATGCCCCAACCAAATGAGCCGGCTGCCGCATTAGTTGGTTCGCCACCGATTGGTGTTGAAACATATGCACCAGTCTTATAGTTCCAAAAGTTCCAAGAAGTAACTAGCGGTTCTGCCGCATCGAACTTATTTAGTGTTTTGCTGTAATTCAACTTAGTGATCGATGTTCCCCATGGTGAATCTTTCGATGCACTCTTAAGGGCAACTTTGTCATTGATTGCTACTTCATGGTTTGCAAGAACAGTAACGCTTCGACCATTTTCAGAAGCAAAGGCTCCCATTCCATCAGGAATTCCGCGAATAACTGTTCCACTTAAAATATCCCCAGTTGTTCCAATTGCATTAATTGCTACGGCATCATTATCGGCAACTAAGTAAATTGGCTTATTTGTTGGCCATGCTGCGGCGCTTAAAGAGATAACAGCTGCGACTGAAACAGCAACAGCCACAACTTTCTTATGCTTAATATTCATTCATTTTCCTATCTTGGTCGGAGTGACTTCGGAGGAATCCTTATGGCGAATCTAAAACTCTAGGCAAACTGATTGTGTATGTTCATGTAATGAAAGATTAAAAATTGAACTTTTTTTAGCCAAGTGAATTTTAGGTTTACAGAGAGCAAAATTGCGGGTCTCCTTGCTATGCTATTTAAATGAGTCGAATAAATCGCCGCAGTATTTTGCTTGGTGGTTTGGCATTACTTTTCTCTTCTTTTGGAGCTTCGGCTTTTGCCATTGAACAACCCAGCTTAAAACCAAAGCGAATTGGTCAGGTAATTGTCTGGCGCAATAAAAAATATACTGCAATTAAGTCAGGCAAGAAAATTGTTTGGAATAAAGGGATACCAATTGTTAGCACTCCTTCCACAAGCGCCAGTCCCACAACTTCACCGACGGCTAGTACTCAACCGAAACCAGTTTCAGGTTCGCCAAAATTGACCGAGATAAGAGTTGCTGCTTCATCCAATCTTGCTGAAGGTGAAACAAAGATCTTCATAAATAAGGATTCCTACGGCAGAGGAAAGCCTTATATTCTTACGCGATCATCCAAGGGCTTAGTTGCATTCGATAATGTTTGTACACACGAAGGTTGCGGTGTTGAAATTGAAGCTCGCAAATTAATCTGTAAATGCCATATCTCTTATTTTGATGGTAATACCGGCAAGGCAATATCTGGCCCAGCAAATGCTCCACTGAAGAGCTATGAAGTTAAGGAAATTAACGGGGAGATTTTTGTTTTAGACTTTCCTTGGTAATTATCTGGTGCGCTTGAAGGGATTCGAACCCCTAACCTTCTGATCCGTAGTCAGATGCTCTATCCGTTGAGCTACAAGCGCAGGCGTGCGGGGAAATACTACCTGCTGATTAAGGTTGCCCCAAACGCATCAGGTCTGGAACAGAAACTGCTTTAACGCGTGGTTTTCCTAAGGCCGAACCTGCCGCAATTTCGGCTTCATTGATTCGCACCCAATATGGCTGGTCAACAATTTTGTGATCTGAATTCAAAAGTTCAGTTATGTCGCCGCTGTTCTTTGGTTCTTTAAGGTCAGAAATCAAAAGCGAAACAACATCTGCGGCATCACTTTTATTTGTTCCAATAACTCCGGATGGTCCGCGTTTTGCCCAACCAACTGCGTAAATATTTGAGCCACTCACTCGACCATCAACGTTAGCAATCTTTCCCTTTTCAAAGCTGACACCAGGTATCGCTTCGGACTCATAGCCAATTGCAGTTATTACAAGGTCGCATGGAATTGTTACATCGCCGCTAGGGGTTGAATAAGTAATAGCCTCGACCTTGCCATTACCAAGAATTTCTTTTGGAGTGTGCGAGAAGAGAAACTCTAAAGACCGCTCGTGTCCATGCTTTGGGGTTTCGGCGATCAACTTCATGACTTCTAAATTACTTGCAAGATGCTTTTCAATTTCGCCTTTAGCTTCTGCATTTTTGTGAGCAAGTGCAATTTCATCTTCGTGAATATAAACATCGGTATGTTCTAACTTTGGTAAATCACGCAATTCCGGGGCGGTAAAGGCTGCGAATTCGGCGCCACGACGGCCAGTTATAAAGACTTTGCGGATGTTGCTTTTGTGAATTGCATCAAGAGCATGATCAGCAGTGTCAGTCTCATCGAGTTCTTTTGGATCGATAGCAAGAATTCGCCCGCAATCCATCGCAACATTTCCTGCGCCAATTACGACTGCAACTTTCCCAGTTAGATCAACTTTGAAATCTGCATAATCTGGATGTCCGTTATACCAAGGTACAAATTCGGCAGAAGAGATTGAGTTAGCTAGGTTTTCGCCAGGGATTCCTAATCTTTTGCCAATCGCAGAACCAGTAGCCATTATTACTGCGTCATATTTCTTAGTTAAATCCGTGAGGGCTACATCTTTCCCAAGTTCTACATTTCCAAACAATCTAAAGTTGGATTCAGATGCAATCTTCTCGAATACCTTGGCCACAGTCTTAATTTTTGGATGATCAGGTGCAACACCAGAACGAACAAGCCCCCAAGGAGTCGGTAGACGTTCGATCATGTCGATTGTAAAAGTTAAATCTTCAGTAACAGAATTTTGAAGTGCTTGTGCAGCAAAGTAACCAGCTGGTCCAGCGCCAACAATTGCTATCTTGTAGTGCGGCACTAAAACTCCTTAATAATAAAACTGGCGGAGACGAGGAGATTTGAACTCCTGAAGGGTTTAACCCCTTACCTCGTTAGCAGTGAGGCGCACTCGACCGGGCTATGCGACGTCTCCAAGTGTGGGCAAAGTTTAGCGTGAATTTTCTGCACCGCCGTGCGCGGTTCTCCTCTTATTCCTTATATCCCTAGCAATAGTGGCGATGGCAAAGGCGGAAAATAGGGCGATTGTTAGGAAGAGGATTAGGTATAGACCACTTGGGACGCGCCTAGCCGCGATAAGAATATAGACATCTGGAATATAGAAAAATAGTGAAGTCAGCAGGATATTTTTATAGACGTTCTTGAAATCGTGATTTATAAAAGTTATCACTAATCGTGCTGAGTAAATTGCATATGGAACGCTCGATGCAAGATCGACGGCCAAATAAATTAAGCCATTTACACCATGAGAACCAAAGAGTTTATTAACGAATACTGCACGAGCCATCGCCCACAATAGGACTAGTACAAGCCAAATCTGGGATGCGCGCTTGGCTCTTGATTCATTCATTTGGGTTGATTCTATTCGAATTGAAATTAGGTGTGTAGGGTTTGGCAATGAACTCAGATTCATCAATCAAGAATGCAGTGCGTGCAGGTTACGCACTTCATGTTGCGACTGCATCAGGCGCTGTTGCTGGAATGCTGGCACTCCAAGCCGTAATTGATGGCAGATGGCGAGCTGCACTTCTCTGGCTTATTTTCTGCCAAGTGTTAGATGGCCTAGATGGACCAATCGCAAGACGAATAGATATCCATGTTCATGCGCCGAAGATTGATGGCCACATTCTAGATTTGGTAGTTGATTACATTACCTGCGTATTGGTGCCAATTGCGCTACTAATCCAATTAGGACTTTTGCCAGAAGGTTTTCAAACGTTAATCGCAGGAGCAATATTTCTCTCTTCTGCGCTTTGGTTTGCGAGGACTGATTTAGAGACTGAAGATCATTGGTTCAACGGTTTTCCAGCGGTATGGAATTTGGCAGTGCCTACATTTCTAATTATGGATATGTCATCTAGAAACGTGTTGATTGTCTCTACAATTTTATGCATAAGCCAATTAACTAATTTCAAAATGCCACACCTTGTTCGAGTAGTTAAATTGCGTTGGTTGACTCTGCCATTAGCAATTATTTACTTGGTTAATTTGGCGATTCTCTCGTGGGACTTCAACCCGCTGGCTGTAAAGCATTATGACGGTTTGGAATACTGGATTTTGATGGGATTCCCAATTTATTTATTCGTGATTTCAGCATGGCGAACCTGGTTCCCAAAGCTTAAGCTGCCATTTATTGGTGGAATTACAGCTTAATAATTCTTTCTGCTCTGCTCGCAGTTTTGGCAATGAATTTTGCATTTGCTTCATCAGATCCGCGAGACCAATCTTCAGCTTCTTGTGGCGTCTTTCCATACTTTATGTGGCGAGTGATCAATCGCTGCATCCGTATTTCATCATCAATCTCTATAAACCAACTCTGATCTAGAAGTGGAAATACCTCGCTCCAGTTGTGTTCTTCTGAAAAAAGATAATTACCTTCAATAACAATTACCTTGGTATTTTGCAGAACGATTCCCTCATCCGCTTTCGAAGCTTCAATTTCACGATGAAAGATGTGAAAGGTATGGTCCTTATCTATTTCATTTCTGACTCTTGTTATCAGTGAGATAAATCCTTCGACATCAAAAGTGTCAGGTGCGCCTTTGCGTTCCCGACGTCCGAGCCTGATTAATTCTTCATTGCTTAAGTGATATCCATCCATTGGGATGATTGCGACGTCTTCTGTACTAAATTGTTTTTGAATCTCCGTAACAACTGTGGATTTTCCAGCGCCAGGTTTGCCTACTATGCCGATCATGGTTCGAGGTTTTGAGCCTTGTAATAGTGATGCAATCTCTTCGACTAGAAGTTGAACGCTCATGTGTCGAATATATCTAAGAAGCCCGCTTGATAGAACTATTTTGCGCGAGCCGTTAGGCTATTGCTATGACTGACGAGAAGGATGGCAGCCGAAAATATGATGCGGCCAATCCTGCTGCGCTAGCTGAATTTATGAAGACTGGTTGGGCCCCAACTCCACTTGAAGGAATAGTTCCAAGTGAAGCAATTCCATTCTGCAAAGCGCGCATTGAAAAACTTTCAAAAACATATCCAGGAAAGCGGGTAGTTCTTCCTGCGGGCGGACTTAAAGTTCGAAGTAGTGATACCGATTATCGATTTCGTGCTCATTCTGGGTTCTCATACTTCACTTGCATAAGCGCAGGCGATGCAGTTCCGGATTCAGTATTCATTCTTGAACCAAATGCGAACGGCCACGAAGCACTTCTCTTTATACATCCAAGATCACCACGCGATTCATCCGAGTTTTATCGTGACGCTAAATATGGTGAATTCTGGGTTGGTCGTCGCATGACTTTAGATGAGACCGAGCGCAAATATGGCTTGGCGGTTCGCCAAATAGAAGTCTTAGAAAAGTTCTTAAAAGACGGAAAACCTGCAGTTTATGTTCGTGGTGAAAATAAAGTTGTAGATAAGGCAATCCCTAAAGATAAAGGTGCCACCGCAGAACTATTAACTTATCTATCTGAAATTAGATTGGTTAAAGATTCTTATGAGATTGCCGAGATGCAGAAAGCTGTTGATGCAACCAATCGTGGCTTTGCAGATATGGTACGAGTTTTTGGCGCTGCAACTTCTACCAAACGTGGAGAGCGCGTAATTGAAGCGGCATTCTTTGGCCGCGCACGGGTTGAGGGAAATGATTTGGGTTATGACACCATCGCCGCATCAGGTGTGCATGCTTGTATCTTGCACTGGATTAGAAATGATGGTGAAGTTAAGAACGGTGATCTGATTTTGATTGATGCGGGCGTGGAAGTTGAATCGCTTTACACAGCGGATATAACTAGAACACTTCCGGTAAATGGAAAATTTACCGAAGCACAACGTCGTATTTATATGTTGGTATACGAGGCGCAGAAAGCTGGATTTGCAGCGGTAAAACCAGGCGCGAATTTTAAGGATATAACTGCTGCATCCCACGAAGTTTTAGCTAAAGGCTTAGCTGACTTAGGAGTTCTCCCAATAACCGCAGAAGAATCTTTAAAGCCAGATGTGGGATTGCATAAGCGATGGACAGTTCATGGCGTAAGCCATATGTTGGGAATAGATGTTCATGATTGCAACGAAGCTCGAGTCGAACATTATCGGGATGGTGTTCTTGAACCAGGAATGATTCTTACTGTTGAGCCAGGACTTTATATCCACCCAGATGATGAACTCTTCCCTGCTGAGTATCGCGGTATTGGTGTGCGAATCGAAGATGACGTTCTCGTAACTGAAACTGGATGTCGAGTTTTATCTAATAAATTGCCGAGCCATCCTGACGAAGTTGAAGTCTGGATCTCTAATTTAACTAAATCTAGTTAACTAGCTGAACTCCGCACCAAGCTGCAAGTAGTCCAAAAACAAGCGAAGCGCTTACATTTATTAGTGCATCCTTATATCTGCGCAATTCGTAAGCTAGATATAAATCCAACATAAATGTTGACCAAGTTGTGAAAGCTCCAGCAAATCCAATTGCAAGTAAATCATGAGCTTCAGTGGATGCTTTGAACGTTAAACCAATCAAGAATGAACCTACGATATTTACGGTAAATGTTCCGACTGGCTTATTGGTAAATCTTCGGAGGTATTGATCAATTGCATATCTGGCAGGAGCGCCAATTGATGCGCCAATTATTATGAGTAAGGTATTCATTTACGCACCGGAATAGTTTTCCGCGCTAACGGAAGTACTATCGCAACAATTATTAAACTCAGGATTACATTTGTTGCTAAATAAAGAAGCCCACCTTTAGCAGGTTCAATGGAGTGAACTGTGACTGCAGAAAATGTTGTCATTCCGGCACAGAAGCCTGGAAGAAGAATCAAACGAAGTGGGGTAATACCTCGGCGCTCCATTAAAACAAGAAGTGCGGAAGCCAGTGCAACCCCAAGAAGATTTGCAACGAGTGTTCCTGGACGATCTTGCGGAATCAATATCCCGATTCCATATCGAACCAAAGTTCCTGCTACTCCGCCAAAGGAGACAAGTAGCAGTGGATTCATGTATTAAACAATACCCTCGCGTTTGCGAATTTTGGAGCCAAGCCAGTGAACTGGGTCATATTTAACGTCAACAACGCGCTCTTTCATCGGAATGATTGCGTTATCGGTGATTCGAATATGTTCTGGGCAAACTTCGGTGCAGCACTTAGTGATGTTACACATTCCAAGACCATGCTCTTCTTGAGCTTTTTGTTTGCGGTTCTTTAACATATCAAGTGGGTGCATATCTAGCTCGGCAATACGAATAAAGAATCTTGGGCCAGCAAATGATTTCTTATTCTCTTCATGATCGCGAACAACATGGCATACGTCTTGGCATAAGAAACATTCGATGCACTTACGAAATTCTTGGCTGCGCTCTACATCTACTTGTTCCATGCGGGCTTCACCCGGTGCAAGATTCTTTGGATGTTCGTATGAAGGAATTTCCATTGCTTTGCGATAGTTGAAAGAAACATCGGTAACAAGATCTTTGATTACTGGAAATGCACGAAGTGGAGTAATTGTTATCTCTTCGCCTTCAGGAAATGATGCAACTTGTGTCATGCAAGCAAGACGTGGCTTGCCGTTGATTTCCATCGAACACGAACCACATTTTCCGGCTTTACAGTTCCAGCGAACTGCGAGATCGCCCATCTGAGTCGCTTGGACGCGATGGATTAAATCTAGAACTACTTCGCCTTCATTTGCCTCAACTTCAACGTTCTTCAATCCACCATCTGACGCATCTCCACGCCAGATACGAAGTTTAAGTTTGCGGGCCATTAGTTGGAACCACCTTTCGCAATTTCTTCGGGCGTCATATATTTTTCAAGTTCGTGGATATCAAACAAATCAAATAGCTCTTTAGGTATTGGTGGAAGCGGTTGCGCTTTTACATTCACCTTTTCGCCATCAAAACTTGAAATGTGATTTACCTGGCGCCACTTTGAACTCATGCCTGGGAAATCATCACGAGTGTGACCGCCACGAGATTCTTCACGAAGAAGTGCAGACTTCGCTGTGCTTTCAGCAACCAACAACATATTGTCTAGATCGAACGCCAAGTGGAATCCTGGGTTGAATTTACGATCGCCTGCTACCGCAACATTTGCACTGCGAGCGCGAATGGCTGCAATCTTCACAATTGCTTCCTCAACTTCTTTTCCGGTGCGAATAATTCCAACAAGGTTGTGAGTTATCTCCTGAAGTTCAGCATGCAGTGAATATGAATTCTCGCCACCTGCGCGGCTAAATGGTGCTTGGATTCTTGCTGCAGCATCTGCAATTGCTTTTTCCGAAACCGTTGCACTTGGGTTCTTCTTAACATATTCGACTGCGCCCATACCTGCGCGACGACCGAATACCAAGAGGTCTGAAAGTGAATTTCCACCAAGACGGTTTGATCCGTGCATTCCACCAGCAACTTCACCAGCTGCGAATAACCCTGGAACTCCAACTGCTGCTGCAGTATCTGGTTCTACTTCGACGCCACCCATTACATAGTGACAAGTAGGGCCAACTTCCATTGCCTCCTTGGTGATATCTACGCCAGCAAGTTCATAGAACTGGTGCCACATAGAAGGAAGACGCTTTTTAATTACATCGGCAGGAATTCGCTTTGAAACATCTAGGTATACCCCGCCATGCTCGGTACCGCGACCTGCTTTAACTTCAGCGTTAATTGCACGAGAAACTTCATCGCGGGGAAGAAGCTCTGGCGGGCGACGGTTGTTATCTTGATCTAGATACCAACGATCTGCTTCCGCTTCATTGTCTGCATATTTATCTTTGAATACCTCTGGAATGTATTTGAACATAAAACGCTCACCAAGTGAGTTAGTAAGAATTCCACCTTCACCACGAACTGATTCGGTAACCAAGATTCCGCGAACTGATGGTGGCCAGACCATTCCAGTTGGGTGGAATTGCAAAAATTCCATATCAACTAAATTTGCGCCAGCTTTAAGTGCGAGCGCATGGCCATCGCCAGTGCCTTCCCAAGAGTTTGATGTAATTTTGAAAGTCTTTCCAACGCCGCCGGTAGCAACAATTACTGTTGGAGCTTCAAACAAAACTTCATTGCCATTTTCGCGCCAGTATCCATATGCGCCAGCAATTTTGCCGTTCTCTTTTAAAATCTCGGTGATTGTAAGTTCAGCAAAGACTTTGATGTGGCTTTCAGCGTTTCCACTTTCTTTTGCATCTTGCTGCTGTAGCGCAACGATGCGTTGTTGCATGGTACGAATTAATTCAAGACCGGTGCGGTCACCAACATGTGCCAGGCGAGGATATTCGTGGCCACCAAAGTTACGTTGACTAATTTTTCCTTCTTTAGTGCGATCAAATAACGCGCCCCATACTTCAAGTTCCCAAATGCGATCTGGTGACTCCTTCGCATGCAGTTCGGCCATGCGGTAGTGATTTAAGAATTTTCCACCGCGCATTGTGTCGCGGAAGTGAACCTGCCAGTTATCTTTCTCGTTCACGTTACCCATTGATGCTGCGGCGCCGCCTTCAGCCATAACAGTGTGGGCTTTGCCGAATAAAGATTTACATACGATTGCCACGCTAAGTCCGGCTGCGCGAGCTTCAACTGCAGCGCGAAGTCCGGCGCCACCAGCACCGATGACGACTACGTCGTACTTATATTTTTCTAGCGATGTCATTGTTATCTCTCTTTAGAATAAATAGAAGTTAGTCCAGGCGCCAGATGCAACTTGGCGAACATAGATATCGGCGAAGGCAACACCAAACAGTGAGATCCAAGCAAATGTTGGATGCTTATGATTTAAGGCGGAGACCCAGGTCCAGGTTTTGTAACGGATTGGATGTTTGGAGAAATGCTTCAATCGACCACCAATTGTGTGGCGACAAGTGTGACAAGAAAGTGAATACAACCAGAGCATTGTCGCGCTAAACAATAGAACTAATGTGCCCACGCTCATGTGGCCCCACTCTTTATTTTCATTTCGAAAAGCGATAATCGCGTCCCAAGTTAGAAGAACGTTAAAGACCAATCCAGCGTAGAAAAACCAACGGTGTGAATTCTGCAAAATGAGAGGCGCCCGAGTTTCACCGGTGTATTTTGCATGTGGCTCAGCGACTGCGCATGCAGGCGGTGACATCCAAAATGCCCGGTAGTAAGACTTACGGTAGTAATAGCAAGTCATACGGAACCCAAGTGGAAAAATCAAAATGAATAGCGCTGGTGAAATTCCAATACCAAAATATTCATTATTAAATGGCTGGCCTAAAAGCGAAGATCCCTCTACGCATGCTGTTGAAAGACATGGTGAATAAAGTGGGGAAACTAACGGTTCTAGAAAATAATATTTATTTTCAAATGCCCTAAATGTTGCATAAATTATGAAGCTAAAAAGGACAATGAAAGTAATCAATGGTTGTAGCCACCATCGATCAGTTCGAAGAGTGCGCTCTTTTATCTTTGCTCGTGATTCTGAAAATACGCCGGTTGCCATGGCGTAATTTTGCTCCGAGGATTTCATTAGCGCTAGATGTATGTGCGCGTATGAGTTATGAATTCCCCCACACGCTGAAACACCCTTAAAAACTTGAAAATCTGGCGGAGGGCGTGGGATTTGAACCCACGAAACTTTCGTTTGCCGGTTTTCAAGACCGGTGCACTCGGCCGCTATGCGAGCCCTCCGTGGGCAAACTTACCCTCTAAATAGTTAAGCGGGCAATTCGAGCAAGGACTCAATCACAATTGCAACACCATCGTGATAGTGGGCATCGGCTACAAACTTTGCATGTTTCGGCCCATCTGGATGGCCATCTGACATTGCCCAAGATCGGGCCGCCCATTCCAACATCGAGAAATCATTTGGGTTATCGCCAAAAGTTACACAATCTTGCGCGGTCAATCCGGCACGTTCTGCCATCTTGGCCAGAGTTTGACCCTTGCTTACACCAAGTGCAGATATTTCAATTAGTGATTCACTGGAATTTGAATGCGTGATGTTTGCGGTTCCAGCTAATTCCCGCGCTGCAATCTCTAACATTTGATCAGAAGTGAATTCGTTATTGCCACAGCGTCCCAACATTTTAAATGCTGGTTTATCAATCTTCATTTCAATCGCATCAACACCGATATTGTCTAATCCAATATCCCACTTTGTTGTGTACTTCTTCTCTCGATGAAATTCATCGCCATACTCAACTGCGAAATGTATTCCAGGCAGGTTTTTGCGAAGTCGATTTACAATATCTAACTGCAACTCTTTAGTCATTAACCATTCTTCAAGAACTTTTTCATTCATTAAATCGTAAAGAATGGCGCCATTTGCGCAGATTGCGTTTCCAAAACCGAAGGCTTCTTTAATCTCTTTCATCCATCTAGGTGGTCTTCCAGTAACAAAGAAGATTTCAATTCCAGCTTCGTGAGCTCTTTTAAATGCGGCAACAGTGCGATCAGAGATTGGACCGAGGTGTGGAACTATCGTTCCATCTAAATCAGTTGCAATTAATTTTGGGCGTTTACCTGGAATCATAAAGATGGCACCAAAGTATCCACGCCCAAGAATGGGCGAAGCGCCTTTGGAACATTTACTGATCCATCCTGGTTTTGGTGATTCTCTAGAATTGCGACAATCATTCTTGGTACCGCAACCAGAGTGCCATTTAACGTTGCAACTGGCTTAGTTCCGCTCTCATCGCGATAACGAATGTTTAATCTACGAGCTTGAAATTCTGTGCAATTAGAGGTGCTTGTGACTTCGCGATAAGCACCTTGGGTTGGAATCCAAGCTTCGCAATCAAACTTGCGAATAGCGCTTGATCCAAGATCTCCAGATGCAACATCAATAACTCTAAATGGAATTTCCATTGCCTTAAGGAAATCTTTCTCCCATTCCAGAAGTCTTAAATGTTCTGCTTTCGCATCTTCAGGTTTAATGAATGAGAACATTTCGACTTTATCAAATTGGTGAACTCGAATAATTCCTCGGGTATCTTTGCCATAAGTTCCAGCTTCACGACGGAAGCATGAGGAATATCCGGCATATCTAATTGGCAGATTCTCAACAATTTCATCCATGTGGTACGCGGCAAGTGGGACTTCACTGGTACCGACTAAATAAACATCATCTTCTTCAAGATGGTAAACATTCTCTGCTGCTTGACCAAGGAAACCAGTTCCCTCCATCGCTGTCGGGTTTACTAATACTGGTGGGATGACTGGGGTGAAACCAGCTTTAACTGCAGATGAAATCGCATAATTTACCAACGCGAATTCCAACATAGCTCCAGGGCCAGTCAAATAATAAGAACGTGAGCCAGCAACTTTGGCGCCGCGCTCGGTATCAATTGCTTTTAATAATTTTCCTAATTCAACGTGATCCTTTGGTTCGAAACCTTCGCCCTTGAAATCGCGTGGCTTACCAATTTCTTCGATAACTTTAAAATCTTCTTCGCCACCAACTGGCGCATCTAAATCAATTAAATTAGAGATTTGCAATAAATATTCGCGGGCCTTTGCTTCGAGATCGCTGCGCTTGGAATCGGCCGCTTTTACGCGGTTGGCTAATTCTTTTGCATTCTCAAGAAGAGCGTTCTTCTCATCACCTTTTGTTGCACCAACTGATTTAGATAGTGCGTTTTGCTCGGCGCGTAAGGTTTCAAATTCACTTATCGCCGCCCGGCTTTTTACATCTGCATCAAGAAGTTGATCAACTACAGCAACATCTTCACCGCGTACCTTTTGGGAATGGCGAACTACATCTGGAGTATCGCGCAGAATTTTTAAGTCAATCACGTGTGCAAGCCTATCTAGTTACTTTTACCAACACGGGGATATGACCCAAGGAAACGAATATCTTCGGAAATATTTCGAACACCATCAACGGCGGCTGCAACTTTCGGATCAGCAATATGTCCCTCTGCATCAATTATGAAATGGTAATGACCAAGTTCTAGGCCAGTTGGGCGAGATTGAATAAAAGTTAAATTCACATCTCGTTTAGCAAATTCGGTAAGAATTTCTAGCAGTGCTCCTGCGTGATCAATACCGATGAATGCCACAAGTGAAGTGCGATCATTTCCAGTTGGTGGCGGCATAGTTCCTGGCTTCTCGGCAACAACAAACCTTGTCACTGCGCCAGCGTTATCGCCAATATTGCTTGCGATTATCTTTAATCCATAATTCTTTGCCGCGATGTCAGATGCGATAGCCGCATCATAATTTCCATTTGCTAAGCCTTTTGCTGCGGCTGCGGTTGAAGACATTTCAATAATCTCTGCCTGCGGATAATTCTTAGCAACATATGAGCGACATTGAGATTCGGCGTGAGGATGCGTTGCAATTTTTGTTATCTCATCGCCAGCGCGATCTGGCAGCGTCATTAATGAAAATGTAACTGGAAGTGTGGTTTCAGCTGTAACAACTAGCGGCGTTCCAAGAGCAAGTTCATCAAGCGTTCTTGAGACAACGCCTTCTACTGAATTTTCAATCGGAACTAGAACTTTTTCGGCTTTGCCATTTCTAACTGCATCTAGCGCAGCAGTCACATTTGAATAAGGAACAAGAACATCTGACTCATTTGTTATCTGGCGAAGCGCAGCCTCGGTAAATGTCCCGGCTGGACCGAGATAGGCATACGTTGTCATTGGCTAAGAGTAACCGAGGACGTGTACTGCTCGTTAACGATAGTTTTTAAAGAACTCGCTTAATAACGCCGCACATTCACTTTCATTCACACCAGAAATAACTTCTACCCGATGTGGTGCCCTTGGATCACGTAATACATCCCAAACTGAGCCAACTGCGCCTGCTTTCAAATCCCATGCACCAAATACCAGAGTTTTAATTCGTGATTGCGCGATGGCTCCAGCACACATTGCACAAGGTTCAAGTGTCACAACAATGGTGTGATCATCTAGGCGCCACGATTTATTTTTTTGCGCAGCTTCTCTGATTGCAACAATTTCAGCATGTGCGCTTGGGTCGTTATCAACTTCGCGACGATTATGGCCACTAGCAATTACTTTGCCATCTGGATTCAATATCAATGCACCTACAGGAACATCACCACTTGCGAGCGCAGACTTTGCAATTTCGAGAGCTTGCTGCATTTCAATTTCAAATGTATTAGCGGTTAAAGACAATGCTTATTGACCTTCAAATATTTCTGCGAATTGATTTCCAAAACCAAGTTTTGATGCAATTGCATCTAATTGTTCATCAGGGAAAAGTTCTGGATCATCGCAGAGCGCTTCAAGTTCCATAGAGCTCATTCCTAAATCTGCGAGCAGATCAATATCGCCACCAGGCTGCGAATCGTCATCCTCTTCTGGGAATGGTAGATCTAACATCTCAATTAAATCTGCAGCAAGATCAGATTCCAGTGCATATGTAACATCGCTAATCATCATCTGCATTTGTGAACCGAGTGCACGCGCGACTATAAAGAAATCCTCTTCGATTGCAATTAACGCTATAGCGCCACCATTTGTAGCCTGCGAATTAAGCTGGTCCATAATTGAACCAAGGTCTGTAACGTGAGTTAGTTCTGCCACATCCCATCGACCATCTTCGTGCCACGCAATGATTCCAAAATCTCCCGCCATTGCGCTCACCCCCAGTTCGACTTTAATTCCGGTTTGCTTCCGGTTTGCAGGACTTCATCTTGACACTAAAGCGGGCATGCGACAAGCCCAACAAGCGCGAGTAAGGTATGAGTCGTGAAGATCCATGTAGCGAACCATCCATTGCTTGCACATAAATTGACTGTTCTGCGCGATGAGAAAACTAATTCGCCAACCTTCCGCCAATTAACTGAGGAAATTGTGACCTTATTGGCATACGAAGCGACAAGAGATGTTCGAACTACACCAGTAAAAGTTAAGACTCCTGTTGCGATGGCAGATGGTGTCGCCCTTACAAAACCAAAGCCAGTTGTAGTTCCAATTTTGCGTGCTGGACTTGGAATGCTTGAAGGAATGACTCGCTTAATGCCAACTGCGGAAGTTGGATTCCTTGGAATGATTCGCGATCACGACACACTTCAACCTTCAACTTATGCAAATAGATTGCCTGATGATTTAACTGGACGTCAGTGCTACATCCTCGATCCGATGCTTGCGACCGGTGGCACCTTGATTGCTGCAATTAAATATCTACTTGAACGTGGGGCAACAGATATAACTGCGATAACAATTCTTGCCGCGCCTGAAGGTATTGCACTTATTGAGAAAGAATTCGCCGGAAAGAATCTGCCAATAACAATTGTTACAGGCGCACTAGATGAGAAGCTAAATGAAAAGGGTTACATCGTTCCTGGCTTGGGCGATGCTGGCGATCGCCTCTACGGAGTTGTGTAATACATGGCATCAACAAGTCCTGGCTATGGGATAACGATTCGAGTTGAAGGTCCGCCTTCTGCCCAACCTGTTGCTGAAGTTACAACTGCGATTACTGCTGCAGGAGCTGCGATTACTGCGCTTGACGTTGTTGAATCTTTCTTGGATCACGTAGTTATCGATGTAACTTGCGATGCGATTGATGCCGAACATGCTGATGCAATTACTGCATCAATCGCAAGCCACCCAGAACTAACAGTTCGCAAAGTAAGTGATCGTACATTCTTACTTCACCTCGGTGGCAAAATTGAAATTCAATCTAAGGTTCCGCTAAAGACGCGTGATGATTTATCTCGCGCATACACGCCTGGTGTTGCTCGAATTGCCCAAGCAATTGCGGCAGATAAATCAGATGCGCGTCGCCTAACTATTAAACGAAATACCGTCGCTGTTGTTACTGATGGTTCAGCGGTATTGGGATTGGGAAATATTGGTCCTGAAGCTGCGCTTCCAGTTATGGAAGGTAAAGCTGCGCTATTCAAACGCTTTGCTGATGTCGATGCTTGGCCAGTCTGTTTAGATACCCAAGATGTCGATGAGATTGTTCGTACTGTTCAAATTATTGCACCAGTTTATGGCGGAATTAATTTGGAAGATATCTCAGCACCACGTTGCTTTGAAGTTGAACGCCGACTGCGCGATTTATTAGATATCCCAGTTTTCCATGACGACCAACATGGAACTGCAATTGTTGTGCTTGCAGCGCTTACAAATGCGCTTAAATTTGTTAAGAAAGATTTAGCTAAGACAAAAATAGTTATGAGTGGCGCCGGAGCCGCGGGTACTGCAATTGCACGTCTTCTTGTTGCACGCGGTGCTAAAAATATTATTGGATTTGATAAAGATGGCCTGGTATCAGAACATAAAGCTGGAGATCAAGAGATGCGCACCTGGTTCGTTGATAATTGTGCACCTGGCGATTTCAAAGGTGACATTGGCCAAGCAATGGTTGACGCTGATATCTTCATTGGCGTAAGTGCGCCAGATGTAATTAAGGAGGCAGATGTTGCCGCAATGGCTCCAGGCGCAATCGTTTTTGCACTCGCAAACCCAGATCCTGAAATAGATCCGGTGATTGCTCGTAAGTATGCGGCTGTGGTTGCTACTGGCAGAAGTGATCAGCCAAATCAAATTAATAATGTCCTGGCATTTCCCGGAATCTTCCGCGGTCTACTAGATGGCCGAATCACAAAAATTACAGATTCCATGTTGGTAGCAGCAGCAGATGCAATCTCTTCTTGTGTTACATCTGACCAATTAAATGCGAACTTTATTGTTCCTAGCGTTTTTGATAGCCAAGTTGTTACTAAAGTTGCGGAAGCTGTAAAACTTGTTGGTCGCGTTTAACGTTTAAAAAGCCTTGATTGCCCACCAATAACAACGCCAAAGTAAGTCATAACAATTCCTGAAACTAAATACCAAGAAACAGTATTTCCATTAGTAGGTGAGAAAATATCTATTAGTAACGAACCGATAAGAGTTCCACCAACGCTGAAGAGTGTGAAGGTTAAAACTCCTAGGTGCTGAACAATCGTTGAGGTAAATGCAATATAGATAACCCCAACTGTTCCACCCGTATAAACCCACCATGGCCCACTTGGCAGAGCCACGATTTCATTACCTTTAATAACTAAGAGCGCGAACAACATAATCACAAGTACTGATGTGCCCATAAAGAAATTCAAAAATGAAGTTGTGAAACTTGCCTTTGAATATTCATTTATCTGACCATTAAGTGCGCGCTGGACTCCAACTAAGGCACCGGCCAAAGTAGCGAGTGCAACTGCGAGAACCGAGAACGATGCGAGAGAGATGCGATCCAACGCTGAGATCAAAACTGCAAAAACAGTTATCAAGGCGGCCGTAACTCTGCGCTTTGAAATCAATTTCTTGCCGCCACCCGTAAGCCCGATGCGATCAACAATAAGCGACATGGCAGTTTGCCCAGCAATTGAGGCAACTGAATAAAGTGCAACACCAATAAGTGGGACAACTTGAGTCTGAAGTGCGACGAAGCTTCCACCAAGAACACCAGCGAATAACCGCCAACGCGGGATCTGCTTTGCTGCTACAGCCGCTCGAAGATTGCGCATTCCTTGCTTTATTGAATTATTAAATGGTGCAATCAACGAAATAACAATTAACCCCGAACCAAATGAAACTAGCGCGGCTTCAGTACTATTTCCAAGAAGATGCGAAAGCTCACCATTTGCTCGAGATTGCAGAGCAATTAGCAGACCAGATATCGCAGCAAGTATCTCTAGTCTGGCGATTTGAGAATGTGAGCTCTTAATTTTCAAGACCTTCCAAACGTGATGTTGACTGCAGCCAACTATCTTCGGTCGCAGATTTTTCTTGGGTTAGCTTGGCTAATTCTTCCATGTTCATTGCTAATTTTTCATGATCGAAGGCGAGTCCACTCTGTTTACTTTCTAACTCAAGAATTTGTGCATCAAGCTTTGCAATTTGTCGTTCATGCTTTGCAATCTCTTTGCGGACCTCTTTGATTTCGAGAATATTAGAGCTCTTGGTTTTTGGTGCGCTATTAGCTATCGGCTGGTTTGAACCTTCACGCAACTTAAGATATTCATCAATCCCACCAGGTAAATCTCGCAGAGTTAAGTCACCAAGTAATCCAACGAATCGATCGCACACTCGTTCTAGGAAATATCTATCGTGTGAAATAACAAGCAAGGTGCCCCCGAATGAATCTAATAAGTCTTCTAGCGCGGTAAGTGTCTCAACGTCGAAATCATTTGTGGGCTCATCAAGTAAGAGCACATTTGGACTATCCATTAATAGCCTGGTTAATTGCAGTCTTCGACGTTCGCCGCCAGATAAATCTCCAACTGGCGTCCATTGCGAATCGGTATTAAAACCAAGCTTCTCGCAGAGCTGACTTGCAGATAATTCTTTGCCGTTACCAAGTTGGACTTGATTCGCAACTTTTTCTACCGCTTCTAACACCCGCCAGGTTGGATCAAGCTCCTCAAGATGTTGCGAAAGAAAAGCCGCTTTTACCGTTACTCCAACTGTAATTCTTCCAGCACTTGGGGCTATCTGTGAAAGTAAGGCTTTGAATAGCGTTGTTTTACCAGCGCCATTTACCCCTACAACTCCGATGCGATCTCCTGGACCAACGTTCCAATAAAGATTATCTAAAATACTTTTATCACCGGCATTGATAGTTGCATGATGAATTTCAATTACCGTGTTACCTAATCTATTTGCCGCAAAGTTAAGTAGCTCGGTTTCATTACGTGGTGGTGGTTCATTAGCAATTAAGGTGTTTGCAGCTTCAATTCTAAATTTTGGCTTTGCGGTTCGGGCTGGTGCACCACGTCTTAGCCAGGCAAGTTCTTTGCGAATCAACGCATTTCGCTTGCCATCTTCAACGGTTATCTGACGCGCACGTTCCGCCTTTGAAAGAACATATGCCGAATAACCACCTTCATATGCCAAAACTTTTCCATCGACAACTTCCCATATCTGTTCTGAAACTTCATCCAAGAACCAACGATCGTGCGTTATAACCACAACCGCTAATTTGGTATTTCGTTTTATATATTGTGCAAGCCAGGCAACGCCTTCAACATCTAAATGGTTGGTTGGTTCATCAAGTAAAATTAAATCAAAATCACTAATTAATAATTTGGCAAGATTTACGCGACGTCGCTCGCCACCTGATAGATAAGAGATCTTGCGATCCAACAACTCTTCACTAAAACCACCAAAGAGCCCAGTTAAAACTTCGCGAACTTTGGCATCACCTGCCCATTCATGAATTTTTGAATCGCCAAGCACTACATCTCGAACTAATAAGTTCTCTGCTA
>JAPLAY010000018.1 GCA_026393035.1 Actinomycetota bacterium | reverse complement strand
TGACTCATCCCAAAACTTTGCATCCATGATCAAAACTTTGGCGCCACTATCGTTGGTAATTCTTACCCAGTCATTTGGATGCAAGCGATAGTTAAGTGCGACTCGACATAGCCCTGCTGTACTAATTCCTAAATCTGTTTCAATATATGTGCGCTGATTAGATTGTAAATCTAGAACGCGATCTCCGGTATGTAGACCAAGTGCTTTGAGTGCACGCGCCAATTGGAAGATGCGAGATCCGATCTCACCGAATGTCATTGCGCCTTCAGAGCTCTCAACCGCAATTCGATCGCGATATTTTCGAGTTGATCTCGCTACAAGTGTTCCGACATCCATTAGTGCGCGCTCCGATCAGAGAGTTCTGTTGGTGGTGAATAAGCGCTATCAAGCACCCAAACACCATCTGGCAGAACTGTTAAGGGGTTAATGTCTAACTCACTTCCATTGGGCCAATCAATAACTGCATCGGTGATTCTTAGCACAGTCTCAACAAATGCTTCCCGGTTCGCAGGTTTGGCACCACGAACTCCCGAAAAGAGAAGTGAAAGTCTGGTTTCATCGATCATTTCATTGACAACTTTTGCATCAACTGGAAGCAGCCGAACTGATACATCTGAAATAACTTCGGTCAAGACTCCACCATTAAAAGTTTCTGTTGCAGTTTCCTTAGTGATATCTAGCGCTACTCCGCCAGCTTCACTCTTATGAAGTAAGCCCGGAATTACAGCTTTCATGACAGAGCGTCCACCAACTTTTGCAACGGCGGAAATTGCATCTTCTAAATTATCTACAACTATTGAGAGTGGAACCGGAACTCCTGCAGATGCAAGTGCTGCTTTTAATTGATCCTCAGTTGCTTGATCATTTGGTGTAGTTAGCGGTTTGCAAAGTGGTTTTCTATCAACTTCGTGGGCTGGCTTTGTTGCAATTCGTAAAATTTGAAGTGCGCGAACCGCGCGCTCTGGTGTTGGAAATACTGGAAGTTTTGCCGCCTTAAATAATTTATCTGCTTCTGGCGCAAGTGATTGCGAACCTGTTCGTGCAACGACAACCGGAATTTCCCGAACTCCGCGAACGGCGCTTAGCGCATTGGCGATTCGTTCAACATCGCTACCCACTAGAACGCAGAAGGTCGCAACAATTGCATCAACCTCAGAATCTTTAGCAAGAACTTCAACACACTTTTCAAAGAGATCAGGCGCTGACATAACTGCCGCCGTTACATCTACTGGATTTGCCGTGTTTCCATAGCTTGGAACGATTTGATCTAGCTCGGCTATTGTCTTTGCTGAAAGCTTTGCAAGGGTAAGTCCATATTTTTCAAGGGCGTCTGTGCCAAGAATTCCACTGCCACCAGAGGTAGTAATAATTGCAACACGATTGCCAGTCATAGTTGTTTTACTAGCAAAAATACTTCCGGCATCCAACAAATGCTCAACATCATCAACTCGTACTGCGCCACTTGCATGAATTGCGGCATCGATAACGCGATCCTCAGTTGCAAGCGCACCAGTATGTGATGCTGCTGCCTGCGCACCAGCGACAGAACGACCAGATTTCAAAATAGCCGTTGGTTTTGTCGATGCTATTTTGCCTAGCGCTTCGACATCCGCAAGCGACTCGGCATACATCAAAATTGCATCAACGTTCTTATCTATTGCTAATTCGGCACCAACTTCAAGCGCAGTTACATCTGCTTCATTTCCAGTTGTTACAACAAAACCAATTGGCAAGTTTCGATCAACCGCAAGTGAATAGATTCCGTAACCAAGTGCACCAGATTGACTGACAAGTGCGATGTTTCCAGATTCCAGCGGAGTTGTTGGGCTAGAGAAGACTGGTGAGAATGTTGCAGCTAATTTACTTGCACCGCCCGCAGATCCAATGCAATTTGGTCCGACTAATCTCATTCCTGATTTCTTTGCAATTGCTAATAATTCGTCTTGTGCAATTGCGCCAGCAGCATCTGCTTCTGCAAATCCAGATGACATAACAATCGCAACACCGACTTTTGCATCTGCGCAATCTTGAACAGCTTCTTTAACAAAATTTGCAGGAACCATAATTAAAGCTAAATCGATTTTCTTGCCGATATCTTTAACATTTGCAACTGCCGGTAAACCTAAAACAACTCCGCCTTTAGGGTTAACCGGATAAATTTCACCAGCAAAACCATACTTCTGTAAATATTCCAAAGGCAATCGACCCATAGCGCCAGGGCGTTCAGTTGCGCCAATAATCGCTACAGATTTAGCTGACCAGAGTGCAGAGACCGAATTGCTCAAAGGTTTGCTACTCCTTCAATTTCCAAGAGCGCTTCTTCATCCCAAAGTCTTGTTACTCCAACTAGCGTCATCGCAGGAAAATTCTTTCCAATTAAGCGCTGCCAAATTTTGCCAATTTCTCGGGAATTAGCGCGGTAATCAGCTGGATCAACGGCGTAAATATTTAGCTTCACCAAATTATCTGCAGTTCCGCCAGACTCCTTTAAAGCAGTTAAGAGATTAGTAATTACTTTCTCGAATTGTTCGACAATTCCTTTTCCTTCAATTACACCCTCTTTATTTA
>JAPLAY010000022.1 GCA_026393035.1 Actinomycetota bacterium | reverse complement strand
GAAGATGAAGTTCTGGAAAATCTTCCTGATGGCGATGTTAAGCGCGCACTTCATGAAATTCCTGAAGAGTTTCGCCTAGCGGTTTTTTATGCAGATGTTGAGGGATATTCCTATAAAGAAATCGCAGAGATTTTGGGCATTCCAGCAGGAACTGTTATGTCCCGATTGCATCGTGGTCGTAAATTACTTCGCACCTTGTTAGCGGATTACGCAAAAGATCGCGGATTCGGAGGCTCTGATGGAATGTAATGAAGTATTGCTAGCCCTGGTCCTCTTCATAGATAACGAAATTGAAGATGTTAATGAAGTGCAAACTTTTGAATCTCACCTTGCGCAATGCCCACAATGCTTGCATGAGATGGAACATGAACGCGCAGTTCTTAATCGAATGAAAAACCTGCTCTCAGCGGAGTGTTGCGAGCCAGCACCAGAAGAGTTGCACGAGCGAATTACTAAGCAGACCGCCCTGCTTGCTTCACAAATGTTTAGTCCGACCCAAATCATTACCGAGTATCGTCGAACCGAAACAACTATTAATGGCGAAACGCTGATTGAAATTGAAACGACTCACGAGATACGGCGCGATTTCCCACTAAGTTAGCGGTTATGGATTCGGAAGCAGTTTTAGGAGCCGTCGGAATGGCCTCTTTAACAGTGCGCCCTGCAGATACTTCAGTAGCGCAAGCTTTAAATGATCTTCCAATTTTGGCAACGCCAACTCTTCTAAATATCTTTGAAGGCGCCTGCACAACTGCCCTTGCCGAATTTTTGGAATCAGGGGAGACCTCAGTTACTTCGCAATTTTCTATTAAATCGCACAGCGCTGTCGGCCTCGGTATTGAAATCCGCGCAAATGCCAGGTGTATTGAAGTTGAAAGTTCTATCTGCAAATTTGAGATTGAAGTACATCAGGGCGATAAATTAATTGCATCCGGAAATATCGATCGCAAGGTTGTAGATCGAGTCTCGTTTGCGGCTCGTATCGCTGCGGAATCAATCTCGCGATAGCGCTAGCTAAAAAAATCGAGCCCACCCGTAGGTGAGCCCGATCTAATAACTTAAAAATTACTTCTTTGTCGCCCAGAAAATCTCGGCAATTTCATCAATCTTTGCCAGCAATTTATCTGCTACTGCAACATCATTTGAACCCTTAGTTCCACCTGCACCAGCAAGCTTGGTTGCATCATTAAATAGAACATGAAGTTGTGGATAGGCCTCGAAATGATTTGGCTTGAAGTAATCAGTCCAGAGAACCCAGAGGTGGTGCTTAACCATTTCTGAACGCTCTTCTTTGATTGCTACTGCGCGAGATTTGAAATCTGCATCTGATGAAGTTGCGTACTTCTCCATTGTTGCTTTGATTGAAAGAGCTTCAATCTTTGCTTGTGCTGGATCGTAAACACCGCAAGGTAGATCGCAATGTGCATGTGCAATCTCTTTTGGAGCAAAGATATTTGCAATATTAAATTTGACCATAATCGGATTCCTTTTCTATGTTAACTCTGGACTAATTCTGGATTTACTGCGCTTATGGTGCGACACTACTACGACTATGAAGCCCTTCGCGAGTTTAGTTTCCAAATTAATTAAGCGGATTGAAGTTCGCGGAAACTCAATGGCGCCAAGCTATAACGAGGGTGACTGGCTCCTTTTCTATACCGGCCCTGGGCGATGGCGAGGCAATTCTCGCTCCGGTAAATCCTTAATCGGCAAGGTGGTTTTGATCCGACAAAGTCCAGAGCTCTTAATTGTTAAACGCGTGCTTAGAGTTAAAAGTGAGAATGGCAACGAGATCAAATATTGGGTAGAAGGCGATAACAAATCTGCCTCAACCGATTCCAGAACTTGGGGCGAAATTAGTAACGAAAATATTGTTGGTGTATTACTACTGCGCTATCACCGCGGTGATAATTAACTTAACTTTAATTAAGTTAGCGAGTAAAGGCTTCCATTAGAAGTGCTTTCTGCTCATCTTCATGCAAATGATGTGAACCTGTTGCTGGACTTGCAGTTGCACGACGTGAGATCCGGCGCAGAATACGACCTTCAAGAAATTCACTTGTTGTAAGTGCAACGAATGGCCAAGGACCTTGGTTCGCAGGTTCATCTTGAACCCAGAGCAAATTAGCATTTGGATGCTTCGCTGCAACAGCTGCAAATTCCGCTGCAGGGAATGGATAAAGCTGTTCAACTCTTACAATTGCTGTAGAAGTTTCGCCAAGCTTTGTGCGTTCTGCAACCAAGTCGTGATAAACCTTGCCTGATGTAAAGATAACTCGAGTTGCGTTAACAACTGAATCATCATCGATAAGTGGTTGGAAAGTTCCGGTTGTGAAATCTTTCAAGCCAGATGCAGCAGCCTTTAATCGCAGCATCGACTTTGGTTCAAAGACAATTAGTGGGCGACGAGCTGGATTAGCCATGTGCCAACGAAGTAAGTGGAAATAAGAGGCAGGAGATGAAGGTTGGGCAACTGTCATATTTAATTCCGCACAGAGTGCGAGATAACGTTCGATTCGACCAGAAGAGTGATCTGGTCCTTGTCCTTCATAACCATGTGGAAGAAGTAGAACTAGCGAAGAACGCTCGCCCCATTTTTGAAGCGCTGATGATAGGAACTCATCGATAATAGTTTGTGCGCCATTTGCGAAGTCACCAAACTGCGCTTCCCACATGACTAAGGCATTTGCTCGTTCAACGGAATACCCGTACTCAAATCCCATCGCTGCATATTCAGATAGCAATGAATCAAATACAAAGAATTGGTTCTCATCTGAAATTAATGAGCGAAGCGGGGTCCAATCAGCTCCAGTATTTTGATCAACAATTACAGCGTGCCGGTTGCTAAATGTTCCGCGTCTAACATCTTGCCCAGCAAGTCGAATCGGATGGCCATCGAGAAGTATTGAACCCATCGCAAGTAATTCACCAGTTGACCAGTCAACAGTTCCTTCATCCAACATCTCGACGCGCTTTGCTAATTGCGGAGTGAGCTTCACATGTGGCTGGAAACCTTCAGGGATGGCACTTTGAGTTGCAAGAATCTTGCGCAAAGTTGCTTCATCAACAGCGGTATTAACGGTTTGTGGCGCTGGAGCGACTGGAACAACAATCTTGGCATCGTGAGGTGGTTCATTATTGTGAACCGCGTTGTAAACAGCATCTAGTTGTTCTTGGTAATCACGTAATACTTCTTCAGCTTCTTCAACAGTGATATCACCACGACCAATTAGCGCTTCGGTATAAAGCTTTCGAGTAGAACGCTTTGCCTCGATTAATTTATACATAAGTGGCTGGGTGAAACTTGGCTCATCGCCTTCGTTATGTCCGCGGCGGCGGTAGCAAATCATGTCGATTATTACATCTTTTTTAAATTCTTGGCGATATTCAAATGCAATTCTCGCAACTCGAACAACGCTCTCGGGATCATCAGCATTAACATGGAAGACCGGTGCTTGAATCATCTTCGCGATATCAGTTGCATATGTCGAAGAACGTGCAGCATGTGGCGAGGTAGTAAATCCAACTTGGTTATTTACAACAACGTGAATCGTTCCACCAACGCGATAACCCTTTAGCTGCGAAAGGCTTAGCGTTTCAGAGACAACACCTTGTCCAGCAAATGCGGCGTCACCGTGCATCAAAATCGGAAGAACTGTGAATACCTCTTTAATATTTAACTTATCTTGCTTAGCTCGAACAATTCCTTCTAGAACAGGGTTTACTGCTTCCAAGTGAGAAGGGTTTGCTGCGAGATAAATCTTTGTTGTGGCACCAGATTCGGCGGTGAATACGCCAGAGTTTCCTAGGTGATACTTAACATCGCCGGAACCTTGAACTTGGTTCTCTGCGTAATGTCCTTCAAACTCTTGGAAAATTTGGCCGTATGACTTGCCTGCAATATTTGCGAGAACGTTTAAGCGGCCACGGTGCGGCATACCAACACAAACTTCAACAAGTCCGCGATCTGCAGCGGCAGAGATAACTGCATCTAGAAGTGGGATAAGGGTTTCGCCACCTTCAAGTGAGAATCGCTTCTGGCCAACATATTTTGTCTGCAAGAAAGTTTCGAACGCTTCCGCGCCATTTAGTTTGCGCAAGATACGTAGTTGCTCTTCGCGTGGCATTCTTGGTGAACCAACTTCAACACGCTCTTGAATCCATCGGCGTTCCTCTGGATTTTCAATATACATATATTCCACACCGATTGTTCGGCAATATGAATCGCGTAGAGTTCCCAGAATCTTACGTAGCTTCATAACCGGCTTGCCGCCGAAACCATCGGTCGCAAATTCGCGATCTAGATCCCATAGCGTCAGGCCATGTGTAACAACATCTAAATCAGGGTGTGAGCGTTGGACATACTCAAGTGGATCAATATCCGCCATCAAGTGGCCAGTTGTTCGGTAGGCATTGATTAATTGTTGAACTCGAGCGGTCTTATTAATCTGGTCATCCTTGGTAGCGCGCATATCTACTACCCAACGAATTGGAACATATGGAATTCGAAGCGCTGCAAAGATCTCGTCGTAGAAACCATTCTCGCCAAGAAGTAATTCATGAATGCGCTTTAGGAAATCGCCTGATTGTGCGCCCTGAATAATTCGGTGATCGTAAGTGCTTGTAAGAGTTACAACTTTGCTAATTCCAATTTCGGCCAAAGTATCTTCATTCACACCGTGGAACTCAGCTGGATAATCCATCGCACCAACACCAAGAATTAAGCCTTGGCCCTGAACTAAACGTGGAACAGAGTGAACAGTTCCGATTGTTCCTGGATTAGTAAGTGAAACAGTTGTTCCAGCAAAATCTTCAACGGTTAGCGAACCACCGCGCGCTTTGCGAACGGTCTCTTCATATGATGCCCAGAATTGCGCGAAATCTAACTCTTCGCAGCCCTTAATAGATGGCACTAACAATTGACGCGAACCATCTGGCTTCGCCAAGTCGATCGCGATTCCAAGATTTATGTGTTCTGGCTTTCCAATTGCCGGCTTGCCATCGAGATCACCAAAGAATGCATTCATCTCTGGCATCTGGCGAATCGCACTAATCATTGCGTAACCAATTAGGTGTGTGAATGAAACTTTGCCACCGCGGCTGCGCTTTAAATGATTATTAATAACAGTTCGGTTATCAATCATTAATTTTGAGGGAATCGCACGCACACTTGTTGCAGTTGGGACTGTCAATGATGCTTCCATGCTTTGAACAACGCGAGCGCTTACACCGCGAATTGGTTCAAGAGTTGAGGCACCTGGACTTACTAAAGTTGGAATTGGCTTAACAATGGGCACAACTGGTGTTGCTTGCGCAACTTGTGCTGGCACAACTGGTGTTGCTTGCGCAACTTGTGTTGCTTGCACAACTGGTGTTGCTTGCACAACTGGTGTTGCTTGCGCAACTTGTGTTGCTTGCACAACTGGTGTTGCTTGCACAACTGGTGTTGCTTGCGCAGAAACTTGGGTTGCCGCTACCGGAACTTGCAGCGATGCTGGATCAGCAACTTTCTTTGGCAGCGGTGGATTTCCACCCTTAGGTGCGTTGTCCAAAGTTGGAATAACTTTTCCACTAGAAGTGCCATTTAAATTTAAATTTAAATTTGAATTAGGTGTGTAGTCGGAGAAAAATTCGCCCCATGCTGCATCTACAGAATTTGGATCTGCTAAAAATCGTTCATACATCTCATCGACAAGCCACTCGTTGGGACCAAATGATCCACCGAAGTGATTAGCAGGCGTATTAGATCCAGTTGCCGACACTCTTGATGCTCCCGATTCCAGTTAAGTCGTCGATTAATCTCATCAGTTACAAGTCCGAGTCTAATAGGGGCAACCACTGTGGACGATACGGGGCAGGCTCATTACGGGAAATTAGAACTGTGATTACCGCCCCATTTCGCAATATTTCGGCAGGAAATCTCCAGAAATTATGGGCAGAGTTCCGCCATGAGTACACCACTCGCCATTGTTACAGGCGGATCACGGGGCCTGGGTTTTGTCGTTGCTAAAGAGCTAGCAAAGTTAGGCAATCGAGTTTTGATTGTTAGCAAAGATCCAGAACGAGCAGCGGCATCTGCTGCAGAAATCGGTTGCGAATTCGAAACCGTGGATTTCCAAGATTTAGATGCAACCCAAATTAAGTTTGAGGAAATTGCAAAGAAATATGGCGTACCAAAAATTTTGGTATTAGCTCATGGCGTTATGAGCGAAAAAATGTCTAAGACATTGCGAACGACAACACAAGAGTGGCGCCGAGTAATGGCTATTAATTTAGATTCGGTATTCATTGCCGTAAACACCATCGCACCTGCAATGGCCGAGGCACGCGATGGCCGGGTAATTATTTTCTCGGCATGTTTAGGACGTATGTCTGGCCCAGGCAATACCGGTGGACTTGCGCCGTATCGAATTAGCAAAGCCGGAGTAAACGCACTCGTCCGAAATCTTGCACATGAAACTGTTAATGGAAATCGCGGATTCTTAGTAGATGCAACATGTCCAAATCACAGCAGAACCGACATGGGTGGCGCAGATGCACCAAGATCTGCAGAAGAAGGTGCTGCAACTGCAATCTGGCTTGCAACTAGAAACTTTGAAGCTGGAAAAGATCAGACCGGATTATTTTGGGAAGATGGAAACGTAATTCCTTGGTAGCAAATTTCTAATTAAAAGTTTTAGTAGTAATCCGCAGTCTTACCGTTGTAACCAAAGAGCGCTGAAACCAGTGTGATTAAACCAAGTAATGCGAGTGGGATTCCAACTATTAATAAAGCACCGGAAATCATGAAGTAAGAAACTCCGATTGCAATTAGATTCGCAAGTACCGCAGGTGCTCGCCCATATGAGCGGTGACGCGAAAACCCAGTCGAGGCGAAGTAGAGCCCAATCGCTCCGATAGAAGCAAAGACAATTTCGCCAATAAGTGCAGATGGCCAAGTCGCGGTTGCGAAAACTGTCGCAAGCAACAAGTAAACGACTATTCCAGCAAGGATTAAGGATTCAACGCGGAGCAACCAAATGGCAGCAGTTCTAGATCTTTCATAGAACGAATCACTTAACTTCACGTGGGCTCCTCGAATGATTTCTCTAGACAACATGCAATCTGAGCCAAACTCTAATGCATGTGAAAGATAGAACATATACGCGTTGCGCCTTTGAAGACTAACCTAGCAAAATGAAGGTTGAATTTTCAAATAACGGTGTTACAGATTCCTTGACCGGTGCCCCAGCGCCGAAGAATTTCTTTGAAAACCTACTCCGAGAAATCGCTAAATCTGCACGTAAGTACCAGCCGCTTGCAATTATGACTTTTAAATATGTACCACTTTCAGAGAGAACAGAATCTGAAAGGGAACTCACAAATCTAGGTCAAATTATTAAGAAAAATATGCGTCAAGGTGATTTTTATTCAAGAGTTGCCCAAGATGGATATTGGTTATGTTTGCATGGTGATGAAAAAGAAAGTGAATTCACAAGGGCTAGATTCAAGGAAAAACTTTCAAATATATATGAGTCAAAAAGTACGATTGAAATTGCTATTAGTTTATGGGATGGTGAAATGAATCTTCGAGCTTGGGTCGAAGCAATCGATAGCAGCTATTTCAACAACAACGCCAAAAAAACCATCTAGCCTCCTAGTTGCCTAATTGTTTAAACAATAGCCAAAACTACATTCTGGCTTCGAAACTACTTTTTGGTTCTTCAAATTAACTATTAGTTACTTTTCACATAAATTCCATGAAATCTGTGTATCCATAATTAAAGTAATTTCATATTGCTATTTGATGCCCAAGTGAATACAAAAACTTTTGGCCCACTTCAGGAACTAATGGAAGATCCCGAGATTGAGGAGGTTTGGATAAATTCCCCTAATCGTATTTTTATTGCCCGTAAAGGTATGAGCGAACTTACAAACCTAACGCTAACTTTTGACGAAGTCCGAAATCTTGTCGAAAGGTTACTCATGTGGGGCGGCCGCAGATTAGATCTCTCACATCCCTTTGTTGATGCACGCCTTCCTGATGGCAGCAGATTGCATGTTGCAATTCCAGAAATTACTGCACAGTTTTGGGCCGTAAACATTCGGAAACATTTAATTAGAGGCAAATCACTAACTGAACTATCAAACCTTGGCGTTATGTCTGAAGAGGTCTGCGCTTTCCTCATTAAATGTGTTGAATCTGGCTTAAATATTTTGGTAAGTGGTTCAACGCAAGCAGGGAAGACCACGCTTTTAAATGCACTTGTTAGCGCTGTTCCACTGAAGAGTCGTGTAATCACTATCGAAGAAGTTTTTGAACTACGTCCGAAACTTCCGGATTGTGTTGCGCTACAAACTAAACCCGCAAATCTTCAAGGAGAAGGGGCGATTCCACTTCGGCGATTAATCAAGGAAGCGCTCCGAATGCGACCTTCACAAATAGTTGTTGGTGAAATTCGTGAAGCTGAATCTCTTGACCTACTCATCGCATTGAATTCTGGTCTTCCGGGCATGGCAACTATTCATGCAAATTCAGCGAAGGACGCCATTAGCAAATTGCAGACTCTTCCACTTTTAGCCGGTGAAAATATCTCGCATAAATTCATCACGCCGGTGGTCGCGTCAGCAATCGATCTTGTAGTTCATGTATCTATTGCACCTGATGGCGTAAGGCGAATTATGGAAATTGCTCAGGTAACTGGACGCATTGAAGTTGATCGTATTGAAGTTGAAATGCTTTACGAGTTCAGAGCACTTCCCATTCCAGGATACGAAAGAGGGCTCCAAGATCCTATGCATATTTTCGCGAATTCCACTGAGGGGTCAAGGAAATCAAATGCCTAAGAGATTCTCTTTAAATAGTCTTAATATAAATAGTTTTGCTATCTATATAGCTAGCGGTATGAGCGGGCTTGCAATTTCAACCCTAATTACTAGTTCAATACTTATAGGTATTCCATTTGGATTAATTACAGTCGCTATTCCAGTTGTCCTGCTTAAGCGCAAAACCGAAAAACAGCGAACTGAACTTCAAGGACTTTGGCCAGAAATTCTGGACCACATTATTTCTGGTTTGCAATCAGGTCTCTCACTGGCAGAAACGCTAGTAATTTTAAGTGGCCGCGGTCCAGAGAAGACCAGGTCCTTCTTTCTCTTATTTGCACAGGACTTGCGAACTGGAATGGAATTTGAAAAAGCGCTTCAGGAATTGAAACTTAGATTCCATGATGGAATAGCAGATCAAGTTTGCGAAGTTCTTGAATTTGCAAGGTTATCTGGAAGTCGGGATACCTCCTTAACGTTACGAACTCTTTCAAACTTTATTCGAAGTGATTTAGCCATTCGCTCAGAAATAGAAGCGAAACATAGTTGGGTTAAGAATTCTGCAGCCCTGGCAGCGGTTGCGCCCTGGATTTTGCTCTTGCTTCTAGCTTCGCAACCAAATACCCGTAGCGCATACACGAGCGCTAGCGGATTCATGATTTTAATTGTCGGCGCAGTACTTACGATAGTTGCATATATCTGGATGGAACGTGTTGGGAAAATAAATGAAATCCCTAGGTCCTTTGCATGAATACCTTCACTCTTTCTCTGATATTTCTTTCACCGCTTATTACATATGCAACATATATCTTGCTTCAAGAAAATCGAGATCCACTGCACGGATTTCATGATAATTACTTGAAAAGTGTTACCGCTAGAGGAATGACAAACAGTGAAGCAAACTCAAAAATTCCAAAAATGTTTGGGCAAACTATTCCTGGGCCTAAAGTCCTAATATTCATTTTCTCCCTTGCTCTTCCAATTCTCTTTCTCGCCGGTGTATCCCCAAGGTTGATAGTAATAATTGGAATTTCAGTTCCCGCCTATATTTTTTGGCTCACGAATAGTGCAATTCGTGAAGAAAAAAAGAAATTGCTAAGAATAGAATCTGAATTTCCAGCCCTAGTAGAGCTATTTGCAGTCCTGGTTTCAGCTGGAGAAAGTCCTTCGACTGCATTGCAGCGAGTATCAACTCGTGCATCTGGAGTGTTAGCGGAGAAAATCATAGAGACACTGGGCGATTTACAAAGAGGAAAGAATTTGACTCAAGCACTCGAAAGACTTGGTCTGGAGGTTAATTCGACTTCGATTCGCAGATTCTGTGACACTTTAATTCTCGCAATGGAGAGAGGAACATCTCTATCGGATGTTTTAACTCGCCAAGTCGAAGAAGTAAGAACAGCCCACCATGCAACTTTAATGACGGCAGCCGGCAAGGCCGAGATCGCGCTAATGATTCCGGTTATTTTTCTAATACTTCCGATTTCAGTTCTCTTTGCACTTTGGCCCTCATATCTCTCATTAGGCCAGAGCGTTATGTAGCTATCAACAAAAGAAACTCCGTGCACAGGAGAAAGTTCCTGACAAATTTTTATTCCCGAAAACCAAGAAGATATGTCCCAACCAGTTCTACCAACCAACCAGTTCTACCAACCAAATTTGGAAGCAGGAGATAATGAGAAAAAACATGACCAACTTAGAAGATATGAAGAGCGCAATCTCTAAGACATCCTTAAACCTATATATTTCAGTAGCCCGTAGCAAAAATATTTCGCTTTCATACCTAGAAAAGAGCTGGAATTTTGCAAACACTTGGGGAGATAAAAGTCCACTGACTTCAAACTTAATTGGAAAGATTAATCACCGGCGAGCACAATTCAATTTAGCGCTGAAGTCCGAACAAGGTGATGTGCCAGGTTGGGTGTTAGTTGTACTTATGACCACCGGATTAGTCACCGGGATTTGGACTGTTGCACAACCAAGACTTTCAAGCATATTAAAGAATTCACTAGACAACATGAATAGCATTCGTTAGTTATGCAAGTAAAGCAATCACTAAGGGTGAAAGCTCATGAATTTTTGTACGGCGAGAATGGAACTGTGGAGTCAGCTTTAGTGCTAATTCCAACGGTCCTTCTTTTTTTGAGCGTTCTTCAAATCGCAGCTTCCGTCTTAGGGCGCGGAGTGGCGGTAAATAATTTACAAGGTGACATAAGTCGAGAAGCTCTTCTCGGGTCAACCTCTCTTAGCGAATCGAGTGATCTAGTAGGAACCTTGATCAATAGATTGCCACTTCCCGGAGGTGGCTCAATAATTATCGGGAAGCGCAAAAGTGTCTTACCCAAAATTTCTCCACTTGTTCTTGCAAATGATTCATTCAATTCAACTGGTATTGCCGTAGATGAAAATTAACAAAATCTCAAAATTGATTAAAGATGAAGAGGGAAGTGCAATTATTGAATTCATCATTCTCGCACTTCCACTTTTCATTCCTTTGGTTATCTATTTGACCTCTGTAAATAGTTCGGCCCAGATTCAATATGAAGCTCGCAATTTTGCAAGGCAGATTGCTCGTGTTTACGTAACGAGTCCAAGTCAGGAATCTACAACTTCCCGGGTTGCGGCTCTGGTTGATGCATTTTCCAAAAATAGTTTTCCCGAAAACGGAATTGATCTACCTCCGACAGTTCAGATTAGTTGCAGCATGAACCCATGCATATCACCAAATAGCCGAGTAGTTGTCGAGGTAGTTCTGACTTCAACGAAAAATAGAAATTCAGCTAGAGCAAAAGCGATTCAGACAGTTGATTCCTGGAGGAATAGTTGAAACATTTGAAACTAAAGGGAAAGTTTTTGATAGCGGAAGAGGGTTCGCTTTCGGTTTTGATTTCAGCGTTGTTTTTGGTGGTTTTCATACTTTCTGTAGGAATAATTGATGTAACAGACTCATATTTAGCTAAGCGAGAATTAACACAGATTGGCGAGGATGCACTCTTAATTGCTTCGCATTCTTTAGACGAAAACCGCTATTACTTAGGAGTCCCATCAACTATTCCTGGGCAGATCGCCAGAGTTCCAATAGATTGCCAGATTGCGCTGGGAAAATTTGGCAGGGAAATAAATTCCCACAACCTAAGGAATAACATAATCGTGGTTTCTGGCTGGAGCTGCGTAAGAGATCAAATAACGGCGAGCATAAGTTCAAGCATTCAAGCAATTGTCACATTTCCGATCATCTCCAGAATAAACGGTGGGAGAATAGAAGTGAGTGCGACAGTAGGCGCCACATCAGAATTAAGTAATTGATTTTAGGTATTACCCTTATCCCATGGCAGCTCGCGAGTATCTGGAAGAAGTTAACGCACTTCGCGTAACTCTTTCCGCAATCGAGCAGGTCCTTAATCTTCCAAAGCTAGAAGCTGACTTTAAAACTCTTGAGGCTGAAGCAAGTGCACCAAACCTTTGGGATGACCCTGAGAAAGCTCAAGTTGTGACCAGCAAACTTTCTAGAGTTCAAGCAACTTTAAATAAATCAAACACAATTAGGCGCAGACTTGAAGATATTCCTTTACTACTAGAACTAGCACAAGGTGAAAAAGATCAAAGCGCAATTGCAGATGCGGGCAATGAGTTAGACGATGTAACTCGAGCTATTAGAGAATTAGAAGTACAAACCTTATTAAGTGGTGAATTCGATGATCGAGATTGTCTTATAACCATTCGTTCTGAAGCCGGCGGAGTTGAAGCAGCGGACTGGGCTGCAATGTTAATGCGAATGTATCTTCGCTACTGCGAACGTCATAATTTCAAAGTAGATGTATTGGAAACTTCTTACGCAGAAGAAGCTGGAATTAAGTCAACAACATTTAGAGTCAACGCACCATATGCCTACGGAACTCTTTCGGTAGAACAAGGAACTCACAGATTAGTTCGAATTTCACCATTTGATTCACAATCTCGTCGGCACACTTCATTTGCTGGTGTTGAGGTTGTTCCTGTTGTCGAACAGAGTGATCACATAGAAATTGATGAAAAAGAGTTACGGATTGATGTTTATCGCTCTTCCGGCCCGGGCGGACAAGGTGTTAATACAACTGACTCTGCTGTGAGAATTACCCATTTACCAAGTGGAATTGTTGTCTCTTGCCAGAACGAACGTTCACAAATTCAAAACAAAGCAACTGCAATGGCAGTGCTGCAATCAAAGTTACTTGCACGTCGTCGCCAAGAAGAACGCGCCAGATTAGATGCACTTAAGGGTGACAACTCTGGATCTTGGGGAAATCAGATGCGTTCTTATGTCTTGGCGCCTTATCAAATGGTAAAAGATTTGCGAACAGATTTTGAAGTTGGAAATCCATCTGCAGTATTAGATGGGGAAATTGACGGATTTATCGAAGCCGGAATTAAGTGGCGTAAGTCCACTGATTAAATAAATCACACCCAATTACGCATAGATTAAATAAATCTCTCAGCCTTTTATGCGCGTATTTCCGCGCTTGAGCGCTGATTCCTGCCTAAACTTCCCATGTAGGCCATTTCAATGTGAGCCTGATCGAACTTATTTAGTTTTAGGGAAAGCAAGAGGAGGCGCTAATGATTCGTTTTGAAAACGTAACGAAGATGTATCCAAAGCAAGATCGCGCTGCACTTGATTCAGTGAATATTGATATCTTAAAGGGCGAGTTTGTATTTCTAGTTGGACTCTCTGGTTCAGGTAAATCAACTTTCCTTCGTTTAGTTCTGCGCGAAGAACGTCCATCATCTGGTGAAATTATCGTTGCCGGGAAAGAGCTAAACACACTTTCTGCTCACAAGATTCCAGAACTTCGTCGCCAAGTAGGAACTGTTTTCCAGGATTTTCGTTTGCTCCCAAACAAAACTGTTTTTGAAAATGTTGCCTTCACGCTGCACGTCCTTGGTTATTCAAATAAAGAGATTGAACGTGAAGTTCCAGAAGTATTAGAACTTGTAGGTTTAGAAGAGAAGTCAGATCGAAAGCCATCTGAACTATCTGGTGGCGAGCAACAACGTGTTGCAATTGCTCGGGCATATGTAAGTCGCCCTGCAATCCTTATCGCTGATGAGCCAACTGGAAACCTTGACCCAGCAACAAGCGTAGGAATTATGAAATTACTTGATCGGATTAATCGCGAAGGAACCACAGTTGTTATGGCTACTCACGATTCAAAGATTGTGGATTCAATGCGTAAGCGAGTTATTGAACTTGAAGGTGGCCACGTAATTCGCGATCAAGTTCGCGGCGTTTATGGATATGCGGGATAGGGGCCAAAAATGAGAGCTGGATTTTTATTTAGTGAAGTAAGAATTGGTCTGCGCCGAAATCTAACAATGACTTTTGCGGTGATGATTACAGTTGCGATCTCATTGACGCTTCTTGGAATCGGTTTGTTAGCCAATTCGCAAGTCCGAGTAATGAAAGATTATTGGTATGACAAGATTGAAGTTTCAGTATTCCTATGTGGTTCGCTCTCTGAATCACCTTCATGTGCGAGTGGTCCGATTTCACAAGAGCAGCGAGACACAATCAAGTCAGATATTGAAGCCCTTCCAGTCGTAGATAAGGTTTATTACGAATCTCAATCACAAGCTTTCACACATTTCCAAGAACGCTTTAAAGGTTCAGCGATTGCTCAAAATGTAACACCGGATCAATTGCCAGAGTCCTATCGAGTGAAATTAAAAGATCCAACAAAATTTGCAGTTATGCAAAGTGCTTTTTCTGGACGCCCTGGTGTTGATTCTGTTCAAGATCAACGAAGCATTCTGGAGAAATTCTTTAAACTTCTAGGAGTTCTTCGAGATGGCGCCCTTGCAATTGGTTTAGCTAGCGTTTTAACAGCCGCACTTTTAATTAGTAATACCCTTCGAATAGCGGCATTTAACAGGCGCCGTGAAACTGGTGTGATGAAGCTTGTTGGTGCATCTTCATTCTCTATCCAATTACCATTCCTTCTCGAAGGAATATTCTCGGCAATTATTGGTTGGGTTTTCTCAACTGGGCTTCTCTCCGCATTTAAATTGCTTGTGGATTCCAGGATTGCACCACTTCTTAGTTTCACTAAATTCTTTACCTGGTCTGATGTTTGGGTTGCATCTGCGATTCTTCTACTTACAGGTTTTGTAGTTTCATCTGTTGCATCGATCCTCACACTTCGTAAATATCTAAAGGTTTAATTCCACGGGCTGATTCCCGCATAGCTTTGCCAATTTCGGGCTTTGCTAGGAGAATTCGCAAATGCTTCCCGCATTGCAATCCGTTATCGCGCGCTTCAAAAGCGCTGGGTTTAATGCAACTGCAGCAATCACTTCGCTAGCAATAATTCTCGCTTTTGCAATTGGTGATTACGTGGGCCAATCTCGACAAAAATCTCCAGTGGAACAATCAATTTCAAAGATACTTACAAAGAATCCAACTCCAACAAAGCGGAGTGTTTTAGAACGCGCCGCAATTGAAGCAGTATTGAAAGCTTCAGGCGATCAATGGGCGAACTACTTTCCACAAGAAAGTGTTGCGAATTTAACGCAAACACTTGAAGGTCGATATAGCGGAATCGGAATCTGGCTCCGCAAAAATAAATCGGGAATTTTAGAAGTCTCTAGCGTTCAGCCAAAATCACCTGCCGCTAAAGCCGGGATAAAAGTTCTAGATGCACTCGTCGATATCAATGGTGTTGAGATGGATGGGGCATCGGTGGCGACTGCAGTGGCCGCGTTGCGCGGAACCCCAAACACATCCTTGCAAATTGGCTTAGAGCGCAATCAAGATCAATTACGTTTCAAAATTGAACGTGAATCCATTTTTAACGGTGATGTAATCGCTTACCAATTAGCGACGAAGATTGTTTACATCCAGATTTCTGCAATAACCAGTTCAGTTGCGAATGATGTTTCGCTCGCCCTAAGTAAATACCCTCACACAAATGGCATTGTCCTAGACCTACGTGACAATCCTGGTGGTTTAATAAACATTGCAGTCGATTTAGCTTCAAGGTTTCTAAGCGAAGGAACTGTTGTTTCATACTCCAGAAAGAACGATTCTGATGTTGTTCTGGAATCAAAAAATAGCGAACCTGATTCTGCGCCCATGACAGTGTTGATTAATCGCTCTACCGCAAGCTCGGCTGAAGTAATTGCTGGAGCTCTTCAAGATCGCAATCGCGCGGTAATTATTGGTGAGAAGAGTTATGGCAAGGGAACAGTTCAAGAAATTATTGATTTAGTTGGTGGTTCAAAGCTAGAAATAACAATTGGAAAATATCGAACTCCAAATGGCCGAATCATCGATCAAGTAGGAATTGCTCCAGATCTTCTAGTTCCTGAAGAGCAAGAGCTTAAGAAAGCCCTGCTTGTTTTAGGCGGACTGGCTGCAATAAGTAACAAATAACTCGCGTATCCTTGGCTTCTAGATTAATCAAAGTCATGGAATGGGGTGGTCAAATTGGTAAAAGAGCTGGGCAAGAAGTTAATTGCACAAAACAAAAGTGCTCGCCATGACTACTTCATTGAAGAAGTTTTTGAATGCGGCCTAGTTTTAAGCGGAACTGAAGTGAAATCACTTCGTGCTGGACGTGCATCTCTTATTGATGGTTTTGCGATGGTAAATAATGGTGAACTTTGGCTAAGCGGAGTGCATATTCCGGAATACACCGAAGGTACTTGGAATAACCACACACCTCGCCGTGAACGTAAATTACTTCTTCACAAGAAGGAGATCGAAAGATTGGCTGCCGATTTAAAGCAAGGTGGTCTAACACTTGTGCCACTTTCTATTTATTTCAAAGATGGCAAGGCCAAGATTGAACTTGCACTTGCAAAAGGAAAGAAAGCGCACGATAAGAGAGCCACTCTCATGGAGAAGCAGGCTAATCGCGAAATAACCCGCGAACTTTCAAGGCGAACCAGCGGCAAATCCCAGCGCTAGTTATATCCCAGCGCTAGTTATATCCCAGCGCTAGTTATATCCCAGCGCTAGTTATATCCCAGCGCTAGTTATATCCCAGCGCTAGTTATATCCCAGCGCTAGTTATATCCCAGCGTAGAAGCTAGGGCGCTCTTAGCTAATTATCTTTAAACGGTGTTACACCTTACAATTAGCCGGTTAGTTAACTGCTTTTTGTTATCTAACAACAAAATGGAAAAAACTAAATATAGAAAAGTAATTTGCTTCATGTTCCACAACCATCATGGGGGTGAACGGTCTCGACTTTAGTTGTTGAGTCAGGTGAAGCGGGCCGAGGAAGCCGGGATGATCTCGTAAACCAATAACCCTGGCAAAACTATAAGCGCCAGTACAACTGCCGCTGATTTCGCTATCGCTGCATAAGCGATTTAAGTGAATCCGTTAACCCAAGAGCGCTCTCGGCTTGGATGTTAGCGTCGCTAGAGAGCTCACTTGATAATGGTGTTACAGACATTGTTGGGGAAATAAATCTGTAACTGAGTTCGTTGACTACATGTGTTTGTGAGAGTCAGGACTGAGAAAGCGAATAGAACACTACGCCCGTAGAAGCCCTGATTTTGCTCTAGAGGACCCGGGTTCGATTCCCGGCACCTCCACCATGCTTAAAGTATGAAATCTTTAAGAATGGAAGTTTTTTAATGCTCCCAATAAGTTTTATCGCGCCAAATCTTTATGAATACCAAGATTGACGTTGTAATTGAAAATATTGCAATCACTACGCCACCAATAGCGGGGCCAGTACTCAAAATAGTTAGACCAAGCATTAACCCAAAGAGCGTGAATATAAATGCTGCCAGCCTCTTGAAGTTAGTGGTGCTTCTCTTATGAGTAGGGATTTTGAGAATTAGCCATCCAATAGGCGCCCCAAGAATTGATATCAAAATCATTATTGAAACAACCAGCGCTAAAGATTCCATGGCTGATTTTAGCCGCCTATCAAGATTTATCTAGCTATTAGCCAAACCTATTGGTCGGTTGCCAAACCTATTGGTTAAGCAACATCGCCCATAGGTCGCGCTGGCACAAATCTTTTCTTTCCCAGCGGAGAAGTCCATTCACAAGATCCATCTGCAAAACTCTCAAGTTTCCAGCCACCGTGAGTCTTAAGTTGGTGATGCCTCTTGCACAGAAGTCCTAAATTTGAAGGAGTTGTTTCACCACCTTCTTCCCAAGGAATTGCATGATCGATTTCGCCTTTGATTCCCGAACGTCTGCAACCTGGAAATCTGCAAGTTCTATCACGAGCTAGCAAAAAATCACGGAGAATTTGTGGAGGTATATAACTTTCGCGACCAAAATCGAGAAGATTTCCGGTGGTTGGATCGGTAATAAATTTTCGCCATTTTCCATCAGCTGCGAGTTCGCGCGCTACAGATGCAGGAATTGGGCCGTAACCACTTAATTGTCCGGGATTTTCGGCGAGACCGAGAAGAGTAGGTAAATCGATTGTCAGATTCACTGTCACTGGACGACCATGATTCATAATTTGATCTTCATTAGTTTCTAAAAACATAGTTGCAATTGCTGTGATTGCATCTGCACGATGAGCATCCATAGGATCCATAAGATCTTCACTAAAGTCGGTCAGATTAAATCGCTCAGCGTTATCTACATCGATTTGGCCGGTACTTTTGCGAAAGTTGCGTAGCTTCTCTTTCGCAATCCCATTGGTCTTACTGGCTAATCTGTCGATTGCCAACATAATTGTTTGTGCATCGGGTGCTGGTAGAAAGGCAACAATCGTCGCCATTCCGTTTGAACTAGGGAAGTATGAAACTTTTCGCGCGCTTTTCTCTTCGACAGCAGCAGCCTCAAATTGCTCAGGTGCAAACATTGCAATGCAAGACCGCACCTTATTGGCAACCTGTGCTGGTGTGTGAAACTCTGCATGAGCAACAGCTTCATCTTCAATTAATTTCAACACTTCTGGCAAGACACCTTGACGGATTAATTGGGCACTTTCTCTCGCAATCACATTTGCATGCGCAGGTGAAATATCGCCGATTGCAAGAGCGGCAGTTGCACCTGGAAGATGTTGCATGAGAGTTCTCGCAACATCAATTCGACTTTGCGCCGTAGATCCCGACATACGAAGCGCAGTTGCAATCTCTTCTCTTTCAGAGTCGTCGACACCTGAATACATAGAGTCAACTCGGCTAGGTTCATTTCCAGCAACGACAACAATCGCGTGTTGTAGCCAAACGTTAAACCAACCACTCTGCTTTTCTAGGGCTGCGAGGTAATCAACTCGGCCGGCATAATCTAGATTTTCGGGGGATATTTTCCAAAGTTCTGTAACACAATCTAATCCTGCAGGCAGATGCAAAATTTCGGATATACGTTCTCCTAATTTTCTCGCATCCTCGGATTCATTTTGCATAAATAGATTATGACGTTAGCTACTGACATCAAAAGAAACTTGAATGCTATTTAAGGTGGTTAGTGAATTAGTTGTGGATAAAGATTTTCTGTGGGTGGCTTGCGTGCACAGCACATTCCGTATTTTCTAGGAGAAACAAAAAACATTAGGAGAGATAGGCACGTTTTAGAAAAGGTTTATGTGGTAAAGCTTCTCCTATCTACATGATTTGAGAGTTTTGTAACGCCGTTTTGTCGCTCCGACACAATTAATTGAGAAGTGGGCTGCTTGAGGCCATAATTGCGCCATGAGTAACGGGCCGGAGATCGCGAATTTAAATCGCTTGATTAACGAGATCAAGATACTAAGTGGCTCAATTTTGATTCTTGAGAAGGCAGTAGCAGAGAAAGACAAATCTTTAGAGGCTACGGCCCTAGATGCAATCAATTTTCGAACCCGTGAGATTTCAAAGCTAACCATGAATTTATTGGCAGCAAATCTAAAACCAACAAATTTCTATATTGATGACGCTTTACTTGAACTTGCGAAATCGGAGCCGAGCTCAATAGCGCTTCAGGAATTATTGGAACCTCAACTCGAAACTCTTCGCAAGTGGGCGCTAAGCGAGATTCTTACTCTCTCCATCCCATAAGTTCCCATAAGTTCCCATAAGTTCCCATAAGTTCCTAGAAGCATTGAATTAGGCGTTGCAATAATTTCGGCTCTATGAGGTGATGTCCTAGACTTCTCTCATGTCTAAAGTCCTTGCATCCCTGCCAGTTGGCCAAAGAGTTGGCATCGCCTTCTCTGGTGGCCTAGATACTTCGGTTGCTGTTGCCTGGATGCGCGAAAAAGGTGCAGTGCCTTTTACTTACACTGCCGATCTTGGACAATACGATGAACCCGATATCGATTCGGTTCCTGGTCGCGCAAAGGCTTATGGCGCTGAGGGTTCACGACTTGTTGATTGCAAAGAAGCACTTGTAGAAGAAGGTTTTGCTGCGATTGCTTGCGGTGCTTTTCATATTCGTTCTGGTGGAAAAACTTATTTCAATACAACTCCACTCGGTCGCGCAGTAACTGGAACACTTTTGGTTCGCGCAATGCTTGAAGATAACGTTTCAATCTGGGGCGATGGTTCAACCTATAAGGGCAATGACATCGAACGTTTTTACCGTTACGGACTTCTTGCTAATCCAAATTTGAAGATCTACAAGCCATGGCTTGATACTGATTTTGTAAACGAACTTGGCGGCCGCAAAGAAATGTCGGAATGGCTTTCAACTCGCAAGTTGCCTTACCGCGATAGCGTTGAAAAGGCTTACTCGACCGATGCAAATATTCTTGGCGCAACCCACGAAGCTAAATCATTAGAGAATCTCGATACTTCACTTGAAATTGTCGAGCCAATCATGGGCGTTGCTTTCTGGAAAGAATCTGTAAAGATTGAAACTGAAGATGTAAAAATTGAATTCGCTAAGGGTCGCCCCGTTGCGATAAATGGCAAGAAACTTGAAGCCGTTGCACTTATGCAAAAAGCGAATGAAATTGGCGGGCGCCATGGTCTTGGAATGTCAGATCAGATTGAAAATAGAATTATCGAAGCAAAGAGCCGTGGAATTTATGAAGCTCCAGGCATGGCACTTCTTTACATCGCGTATGAACGTTTAATTAGTGCGATTCACAACGAAGACACAATTGCGAATTATCATGCCGAAGGACGTCGCCTTGGCCGCCTTCTCTACGAGGGTCGCTGGTTAGACCCACAATCACTTATGTTGCGCGAATCGCTAATGCGTTGGGTTGCATCTGCCGTTACTGGCGAGGTAACAATTCGCCTTCGCCGCGGCGATGATTTCTCAATCATTAATTCAACTGGACCAGAATTTAGTTATCACCCAGATAAATTATCTATGGAACGCACAGAAGATGCGGCATTCGGTCCTGCCGATCGTATTGGGCAATTAACAATGCGTAATTTAGATATTGCAGATACAAGAGCAAAGTTAGAAATGTATGCCAGCCAAGGTCAACTTGGCGATGGCCAATTTAAGTTGATCAAAGAGATCGATAACAAGAAAAAATAGAGGAAAAAATGAGCAGCGCAAATGTTTCATACGAAGGCGTTTCAAACCAAGTCGAGACCTCAATTGAGATTCAACTTACAAATCGCGATCGCAAAACAGTTTTCTTCCGTGGCATTTTAGTTTTCCCAATGGCAATTTTTATCGCTTCATTCACCCAATCCATGCAGGCTGGCGCCGCTTTCGGTGGCCTGCTTTTCGCGCCGGCATTGCTAGCTCTTCTAGTTCGTGGTGTTTACCCAAGTTATGTCCTTTCATTTAACAAATCAATGCTGGAATTAAATGCCCGCATCTCGGCATATGCATTGCTACTGACTGATGAATATCCTTCAATTGAAGCCAACCCAAATATCAAAGTTGACCTTCCAGAAATTGCTGGTGGCGCAAAGCTTTCTCGTGTTCTGCCATTAGTTAAATGGCTATTTGCGATCCCACTATTTATCGTTGGCATCGTTTATGCAGTTATCGGGTTAGTTCTAACTTTCTTTGCCTGGATCATTACAAGTGCAACTGGAAATTATCCAGAGAGCATTGCCAACTTTGTTCTTGCAATAATTGAATTTTGGAATCGCCTGTATGGTTACGCCGTTATTTTGGTAACCGACGATTACCCATCTTTCACTCTATAAATCTCAATATTCGCAATTAAGTCAATTAAGTATTGAGCCGCACGCTCAACTCACCTCAATTTCATCTGAATTTGCCCTGCAAAATCGCGTGTAGTTACTGGGTTACTGCGGCGTAGCCACCTACTCTTTTTGCAAATGTTCCCCAGCCATAGAGAGTTCTATGGCCGAAAACATAAGCAATGGGAAGGAAAGTGAATGTCGCTTTTATCTTGGAAGCTTCATGGAAACGGAAAAAAAGTTGCAGATGGCGATGTAGTTAAGCCAGGCGAACGCCTAGCTTGGCCGCTAACAATCGGTGTTGGTGTTCAACATATTGCAGCAATGTTTGGTGCAACATTCTTGGTACCAATCATCACCGGATTTCCACCAAGCACAACCCTATTTTTCTCTGGTGTTGGAACTTTAATATTCTTAACGCTAACTAAGAACAAAGTACCTAGCTACCTAGGTTCATCATTTGCCTTCCTTGCTCCGATTGCGGCAGCAATGACAAATGGTGGAATGGCAGTAGCACTCGGTGGCGTAGTTGCAACCGGTGTAATACTTGCTGTTGTTGGTTTAGTCGTTAATGCAGTTGGAATCGGCTGGGTTAACTGGCTATTGCCACCAGTAGTAACAGGTTCGATCGTAATGATTATCGGTCTAAACCTTGCTGGCGCTGCAAACAATAACTTTAAGCAAGCACCACTAACTGCAATCATCACACTTGGCGCAGTTGCACTAATTGGAGCCGTTTCAAAGGGCTTCCTTGGTCGCATCAGCATCTTCGGTGGAATTGTTGTTGGTTATGCCTTTGCTGCATTCAGCGGAGATCTCAACTTTGATGGCGTAAAAGCTGCAAAGTGGATTGCGATGCCTACATTCACAACTCCAACCTTTGATACAAATGCAATCTTGCTCTTCATTCCTGTTGTACTTGTATTGATTGCTGAAAACGTGGGACACGTTAAAGCGGTTTCTGCAATGACTGGAAAAGATCTTGATAATCAAATGGGTAACGCACTATTTGCTGACGGTGTTGCAACAACACTTGCTGGTATTGGTGGCGGTTCAGGTACAACCACATACGCTGAAAACATCGGTGTAATGGCTGCTACTCGCATCTACTCAACAGCTGCTTATTGGGTAGCTGGCGTTGGCGCAATCCTGCTCTCACTTTCACCAAAGTTTGGCGCAATCCTTAGCGCTACTCCTGCTGGTGTTCTTGGCGGCGTTGGTGTTGCGCTATACGGAATGATCGGTGTTCTCGGTGCCAAGATTTGGATCGAAAACAAAGTTAACTTCGGAAATTCAACAAACCTATTCATCGCAGCAACTACCTTAATTATCGGTATCGCAGACATGACATGGAAGCGCGGTAATTATTCCTTCGGTGGAATCATTAACGGAACGTTGGTTGCAGTAATTGGCTACCAAGTTCTACGTGCTCTTAACAAATCAGCTGGTAAGGCTGAATAGCTCAAAGCCTTAAGTAGATCGGGCTCCGCAGGCAGAAGATTGCCAGTGGGGCCCGATTTTCTATTTTCTCTCTACGCATTTCTTGGCTCTGGGATTAGACTCTTGCAAGTTAATTGAAGTTAATTGAAATTGAGTAATGGGGGAGCCAAATGTCTGTAACACCTTTTCGCTGGGGAATTCTTGGAGCCGGCGGTATCGCCGAACAATTTACCCGTGATGTATTGCGTCTTGAAGACCATCGAGTAGTTGCAGTTGGTTCTCGTACCCAAGTAAAAGCTGATGCCTTTGCTGATAAATTCGCAATTGGCCATCGCCACGATTCATATCAAAAATTAGTTAATGATCCAGATGTTGATGGCGTCTACGTTGCTACCCATCACCCAATGCATATGCGCGACACACTAATGGCGCTTAACGCCGGCAAGCCAGTGCTCTGCGAGAAGCCTTTCGCAATGAGCTATGACGAAACCAAGACGATGATTGATACTGCTAGATCTAAGAACTTGCTTCTAATGGAGGCAATGTGGGCGCGCTATTTGCCACACATGATCGCAATTCGCGAAGTAATTAAATCTGGAGTTCTAGGTGAAATTATTTCGGTCCGCGCCGACCACGGCCAATGGTTTGAAAAGGATCCAAACTTTCGATTATTCGCACCAGAATTCGGTGGCGGTGCGCTATTTGATTTAGGTTGTTATCCAATTTCTTTTGCTTCAATGGTTCTCGGAACACCATCTCGCATAACTGCGCGAAGCACCAAGGCTTTTACTGGTGTTGATGGCCAGACTTCAATAATTCTGGAATATCCAAGTGGCGCCCAAGCACTTTTAAACACCACAAATTTAGCTGCCACACCAAACCGTGCGCTAATTATCGGAAGCGATGCTCGAATTGAAATCGATCGCACTTTCTATAACCCAACTACTTGGCGCGTAATCAACCATAAAGATGAAGTAATTGGTGGTTCAGATAAGCGATATGTGGGACATGGCCTGCGCGAAGAAGCAATCGAATTCGCTAGATGCTTCCGTGCCGGCGAGAAGGAATCTCCAATGTTGCCGCTTGATGAAACCCTTTCAATCATGGGAACAATCACCGAGATTGCTAATCAAATTGGCCTTAAGTTTGAAAAGTTCGCTCAATAACTTGACCAAAAACAGAAGTGCAATTCTCTTAGTTGGCGGGCGTGGAACCAGACTTGCCCCGCTAACTAATAACACGCCTAAACCAATGTTGCAGGTTGCTGGCGTGCCATTTACTGAACACCAAATATTGAAAGCCAGAGATGCTGGAATATCAGAGATAGTTCTTGCAACATCATTTAAAGCTGAGCTCTTTGAGCCATATCTTGGTGATGGCAAGAACTTTGGAATCTCAATTAAGTATGCAGTAGAAGAGGTCGCGCTAGGTACTGGCGGCGGAATTAGTAATGCTGCGCAAGCACTTACTGGCACTGGCCCAGTTGCAATTTTCAATGGCGATGTTTTGAGTCATCACGATCTAGATGCGCAATTCAATTTTCATAGCGATAAGGGCGCAGATGTAACGCTCTACCTAACAAAGGTTGCTGATGCCAGAGCGTTTGGCGCCGTTGAACTAGATAGCGATGGAAAGGTCTCGGCATTTAATGAAAAGATGGAGAATCCACCAACAAATATTATTAATGCTGGCTGCTATATCTTTGAAAGATCAGTAATCGATACGATTCCATTTGGGAAAGTAGTAAGTGTTGAGCGCGAAACCTTTCCTACTCTTCTTGCAAATAAGGCGAAGGTATTTGGTTTTGTTGACACTTCTTATTGGTTAGATATCGGAACTCCTGCTGCGCTATTAAAAGCTTCAAGAGATTTAGTCTTTGGAATGAAGCGAGAGTTCTTGGCTCTGCCTGATTCAGATATTTCAAGCACTTCTACCGTTTCTGGTGGATCTGTCATTGGTCGCAAAGCCGTAGTCGAAGCCGATGCCGTTATCGATAGCTCGGTACTCGGGGATGGCGCGATTGTGGGAGAGCGAGCGCGGCTGACCAATTGTTTTGTGGCGCCAGGATTTAGCGTCCCATCAGATGTAATTGCGGAGAATAATTTTTTCGGCTTCTAACACGAGTAATTTCCCCTAAATCAGGCAAATTTATTTATTTTA
>JAPLAY010000025.1 GCA_026393035.1 Actinomycetota bacterium | reverse complement strand
TATGGGCGCAAATCAAATGAAAGCAATGCCACCAGCTGCTATGGCCGGAATGGGAGCAGAGCAATTAAATCAATTACCACCTGCCACGTTCAAACAGATGACACCGGATCAAGTTAAGGCGCTACCATCTGCAGCATTTGCAGGTATGACAGGTTCACAGTTGGGCCAACTACCTGCAACTTCAGCTAAAGTAATGGAAAAGAAGGATATTTCGTTGTTGTCACCAGAGGCAGTTGATGGCTTGCAATTATCACAGGCAAAGAGTTGGAGCACAGCTCAACTTGGTGCATTAACACCAGAAGCGGCAGCAGCCGTGCCAACAGCTGTGATTAACGGTCTATCTGAAGCCCAGAAAGCGGTGATTCTGACGAAGCAAAATGGTTAAAGTTTTTGGTCGGATAAAACTCTCCAGAGATTTTATAGTTTTAGAAGAGCCAAGGAGGCTTTGGATTAAATCGAGTGCCTCCTTAGTTCTTTTTACGGAATTTATTGGCAGCCATCGGGCATACTAGCGCTCATTAATGGCTCTCCTTCGAAGGTTCAAATCCTTCACCCGCCACCAGAAAATGTTTTATTTGTTGCTGTTTGACCTTCTCATTGAACGAGCCAAGAAGAGGCTAAAGACGAGCGCCACCACAATCCCGGTGTTCACACCCATTTCCATAAGCGCACGGTTGAAGTATTCAGTTGTCTTTTGCTCTTGCATTGTAAGAGATGCGCCTACGGTGAGAATATGTCGAACAGCGGCGATAACACCGATAATTAAAAAGTTATCTAATTGGAAAGTTCCATCAGTAAACCGGACAATTACCGTTCTCATGATTTCTAGAATAATTACGACGAACAAGATGTCATTAATTCCTTGAATCATTCCTAATGGAAAAAATGGGCGAGTTTCAATTAGGCGATTCAAGGTATATCCAGCGGCTAAGACTGAAATAATAAATAGAACTATTCCGAGGAAGCCATGCAAAATGTCCTCGAGTTTGTCGATGAAAGTTGATGGGATCAGTGATTCATCATTTGTGAGTAAGCCTTTTACCGATTTGTACTTCATGGCCTCCGCCCTTCATAAGCAATAACAAAGGGTAGAGGGAGGCTAGAAATCTCGCATTTTGAATGCACCTGCCAAGCGTAAATCGGCATTTCACGAAAAAATAACCAGAAATAAACCCCTTCAGGTACTTCACTTTGCGGGCCATTAGGCGCATTATTTAGTTGTATTCTCCGAATATTTCCCCGTGTTACCCAACTTATCCATTCTTATCCAATCAATGTCGAAAGGATGTACACGGTGTCCAATCACCAGACAAACTCTGCAGAAGAAAGTCGCTTAGGAGCTCTCGGATATAAACAGGAACTATCTCGTGTTTTGAGTAAGTTCGATAGCTTTAGCGTTGCATTTACATATCTCTCACCAATGGTAGGTATCTACTCCCTCTTCGTTCTCGGAGTTGGAAGTGGTGGACCCCGCTATATCTGGTTGATGCTTGTCCCAGTTATCGGAATGTATTTTGTCGCGATGGTTTTTGCCGAATTAGGTAGCCACTATCCAATTTCCGGTGCGCTCTATCAGTATGCGAAGAATTCAGTTGGCCCTAAATATGGTTGGTGGGTCGGATGGTTCTATTCAGTAGCACTTCTCGTCACGGTCGCAGCAGTTGATACTGGAGTTGTTCCATACCTTTCAGGGCTTCTAAATGACTGGTTCAAAATGAATCTAGATCCTTCAAAGCACTCAACAATTCTTATGTTGACTCTTATTCTTCTTGCTATTCAAACAATATTGAATGTGACTGGCGCAAAGATGATGGGTCGCGTTGCCTCATTTGGTTCTTATGTTGAGATTTTTGGAACAATTGGTATCGCACTAATTCTTGCGGCAGCTGGTTTCCATCATGGATTTGGATTCCTCTTCACAACTCAAGGTGCAGAAAACGTTGCTACAAACTCTCTTGGAGTTGGCTTCGGTGGAAATTGGTGGCTTGGAGCAGCGTTGATCGCTGTAATGGCACACGCTTTCATCTTCTACGGCTTTGAATCTGCTGGAGACGTTGCCGAAGAAACTGTAAATGCATCAAAGCAGGTTCCACGCGCAATGCGCCAGGCACTTGTAGCAGGAGCAGTCACATCATTTATCTTGGTTGCAGCACTACTTCTTGCAATTCCAGATGATGCTAAGAGTTATAAGTTGGCTACTTCATTCGATGGTGGAATTCCATTTATCTTGCAGTCGGCGATTAGCTCAAAGGTATTGAAGGACATTCTCCTTCTTGCCGTCATATTCGCATTCTTCTCATGTGGATCATCAATTCTGGGCGCGAGCTCACGCATGATTTATTCATATGCACGCGATAAGGCAACTCCTGCATCATCGATGCTCTCAAAGGTTTCACCAAAGTTCCACACACCAGTAAATGCTCTCTTGGTGGGCGCACTTGTTCCTTTGATCTTTACTCTTCTCGTGAATGTAACTCCAAGCAAGGATATAAAGATTCTCTTTATGACCTATCCCGCTCACGTCTCTGCGCTGACATCACTTGTGTCATTTGGTGTAAGTGGAATTTACTTGGCGTTCTTACTAACAGTTCTCGGAGCCCTCATCGCACGTCGTCGCGGTTGGACTGGCGCCGGTGACTACACCCTTGGAAGCAAGGGAATGATAATCAACATAGTGGCTCTTGCTTATTTGGCCATCATGTTTATAAATCTTGTTATTCCAACTGGACTTGCTAGTCCACGAGGCGCCCTCTTCAATCTAGATTGGGTAACTCTGATGGTGATTGCAGTATTGGCAATCATCGGAGCAATTGTCTTCAAGATTGCGCCCGCGAATAAGAAGAAATAAGTACGTTATAAAGTAATTAATTGAGAGTGCTCTCGCTTCTAGGACCTAGTACTTGCTAGGTTTAAGAGGTGGGAGCACTTTCTGATTTAGTAATTGCCGACTTTTCACGAGTCTTGGCAGGACCATACGCAACGATGATGCTTGCAGATTTTGGTGCTGAAGTAATAAAGGTTGAACGTTTAGGAACCGGCGACGATACGCGCACATGGGGACCGCCATTTGCAGCTGATGGAACTTCGACTTACTTTCAATCTATAAATCGAAACAAGAACTCAGTTACTGCAGACTTAACAACTGATGCAGGTATCGCAATAGCTCACAAAATCATTTCGCGCAGTTCTGTAGTTGTTGAAAATTTCGCCCCGGGAACAATGGAGAAATTCGGGCTTGGCTACGAAGAACTTTCGCGGGAGAATCCAGGGCTGATCTATGTTGCAATTACTGGATTTGGAAGTGGCGCTAAAGCTCGTGAATTACCTGGATATGACTTACTCGTGCAGGGGATGAGCGGCTTGATGAGCATTACTGGTGAAGATTCAGATCACCCAACAAAAGTGGGTGTTGCTCTTATTGATGTAATCGCTGGCCTTCATGCCGCACTTGCAATTACAACCGCGCTGCATCACCGCGCAAAGTCAGGGCAAGGTCAGAAGATCGAAGTAAATCTAATGAGCTCTGCTCTCTCTGCAATGGTCAATCAGAGCACTGCATTTATCGGCGCTGGAGTAGTTCCAAATGCTATGGGAAATGCGCATCCAAGCATCGCACCTTATGAATCTTTCAAAGCTAGTGATGGGCACTTAATTATTGCAGTCGGCAATGATAAACAATTCGCGCTTCTCTTAGAAGTACTGAATTTAAGACCTGATCCGCGCTTTGCAACTAATACTGAGCGAGTAAAGAATCGAAAAGAGTTACATGAACTTATTTCGCAAGCGCTTTCGACTAAGACAGTTAAACAGTGGAGTGCTCAACTTATGGCAGTAGGTGTACCTGCAGGACCGATTCTCACAATTGAAGGCGCAATTGAGACTGCAACAAACTTAGGTTTACAACCAGTTATCGATGTTGCAGGAAGTAAAACAATTGCCAATCCCATTATTTTTTCGAAAACACCGGTGGAGTACCGAAAAGCGCCACCAAGTCTTGGTCAGGACGATTAACGAAAAGCAGATATTCCAGTTATGGCTTGACCGAGTACCAGTTGATGAATTTCATGTGTGCCCTCGTAAGTTAAAACAGTTTCAAGATTTACCATATGTCGAAAGATTGGGTATTCGGTCGTAATTCCAGCGCCGCCAAGTATTGAGCGACATGTGCGGGCAATCTCTAGGGCGGTATTAGCATTATTAAATTTGCCCATACTGATTTGTTCGGTCGTTGCTTTATTAACATCTTTTAGCTTACCGATATGAAGAGCCAGCAAATATGAAGTCGTTAAATCGGTTGCAATATTTGCGAATTTGCCCTGAGTTAATTGATGTCTAGAAATAGGCCCATCAAATTGCTCGCGCGTTGATGCATATGCAAGAGCAGATTCAAAACAATCGCGGGCGGCTCCGACGGCTCCAAAGACAATTCCGAATCGAGCCTCAGCAAGACACATCAGCGGCGCCCGAAGACTTGTTGCAAGTGGAAGTCTTGCAGAATCTGGAAGGCGCATATCTTTGAAAACGAGTTCAGCGGTTAACGATGCCTTCAAGGAAAGTTTATGTTTAATCAGATTTGCTGAAAATCCAGGAGTCTTTGTCGAAAAAACAAATCCGCGAATACCTTCATCGCTCTGTGCCCAAACAATTGCAACATCAGCTATGGTGCCATTTGTAATCCACATCTTGCTTCCGTTGATGACCCAATCATTGCCATCACGGCGCGCATAGGTAAGCATTCCACTTGGGTTAGAACCAAAATCAGCTTCAGTTAAACCAAAACATCCAATAGCTTTACCTGTAGCCATCTGAGGCAGCCATTCATTTTTCTGATCTTCCGAGCCATATTCATGAATTGCAAACATCGCAAGCGAGCCCTGTACGGAAACAAATGATCGAAATCCTGAATCCCCGGCCTCGAGTTCCATACATGCAAGACCATAGGAGGTTGCATCAGTTCCAGCACATCCATAACCAGTTAGGTGCATACCCATTAATCCGATATCACCGAGTTCTTGTGACAACTCTCGGATTGGTAGATCACCATCTTCAAACCATTGTGCAATTTGTGGCCGAACTCGGTCATTAACAAATTTTCTAGTAACACCCTGAATTGCACGTTGTTCCTCGGTAAGTTCTCTTTCAACGGCTAAGAGCGAGAATGGATGTTGCGTAGTCATAGGACATCACGACTCTTAGGAGAAACCACCCAATTAAAATTCATAATCGAAGTCTAGAGCGGCACCAAGGCTCGGCCAATACACCCAATTGGGCCAGGGTTGGTCAGTGCTGCTTATTGGCGGCTTTGATTACATTTCGTTATTTTTCCACGCTAAAACGTCACATGATTGTTATGACATATGCTTGACGAGCGTCATAAAAGAACAAGAGAATTGCCCCTTAAACCACATCCCCCTGGTTTAGCGAAAGGGAGAATCATGTCTATTAAGACCCGCAACATGCCTGGAGTAGAGGGCATGGACCATGTTGGGATGACAATTCCAAATCTTGACGAAGCAGTTGCTTTTTATTGCACGCTGTTAAATGCAAAAGAAATATTTCGCCTTGGACCCTTTGATGCTCGCGAATTTCCAGAAGTCGATGGCAAAGATTGGTCGCTTGCACATGTAAACGTTGCGGATGGCCGATTCACTCTTGCAATGCTTGAGTATGGAAATGGCAGTCGATTAGAACTTTTCCAATATGACAGACCAGAGGATCGCCGCAATACGCCACCTAAGAATTCAGATCTTGGCGGACACCACATTGCTTTTAAAGTTACCAACTTAGATAAAGTCTTAGAGCTTCGTGCCGAATACGGTTTAACTTTTATGGCTGGACCAATTGAAATTACTGAAGGTCCTGCCGCTGGTCAGAGAATCATTTATGTATTGGATCCTTGGAATAACCAACTAGAACTCGTTGAATATGATCGGGCTGCAAAATAGTGTCAATTAAAACTTTAACCGCAGGTGTTGAAATGCGGCAGATAAGCAAGCGCTTTGATGCCGTGCAGGCACTTGCTGATGTGAATTTAGAATTACATCCTGGCGAAGTTCACACAATTGCGGGCGAGAATGGTTCTGGAAAGTCAACCCTGCTTAAGATTCTTGGCGGCGTTATCAGACCTGATGATGGTCAAATTTTTGTAGCTGGCGAAGAGAAAGAATTCAACTCGGTTCGCGATGCAATGAAGTATGGCGTCACAATGGTTAGCCAGGAATTAAGCCTTGTCCCAAACCTCGGAATCGCTGAAAATGTTTTTATCGGCCACAACCAATCTAAAAATAAGCTCGGAATTGATTGGAAAGATACCGATCGCAGAGCACTGGAAATTCTTAAGCGTTTAAATATCTCAGTTGATCCCCGCCGCGAAGTTTCTACACTTCCACAGCACGAACAACAACTTGTTGAAATCGCACGCGCACTTTCTTTCGACACTCGAGTTCTGCTTTTGGATGAACCAACCTCTTCACTTGCTCCAAATGAAGTCGATGCTCTCTTTAAAGTAGTGCGACAACTTCGCGAAGATGGGGTAGCAGTAGTACTTATTACGCACCGCATGTCAGAAATGCTTGAAATTAGCGATCGCTTCACCGTGCTTCGAGATGGTAAATTCATTGGTACTAGTGATCGTTCTGGAGTAAATGAGAATTGGTTAATCGATCGTATGGTTTTAAATAAGCCAAAAGAATCTGCTCGTCGCAACTTTCAATCATCTGGCCGCAAAGCGGTTCTTGAAGTTAAGGGATTAACCGATCGTGCTGGCGCTTATTCGGATATTTCTTTTGAAGTTCGCGAAGGTGAAATTGTCGGGCTTGCAGGACTTGCAGGTGCCGGACGTACTGAACTTGTAGAAACTCTTGCCGGAGTTCGCCAACGCAGTGCTGGAAAAGTTTTTGTTAATGGTGCTGAAGTTGGAACAAATTCAAGAACAGCTTTGAAATCTGGAATAGCACTTGTGCCAGATGACCGCCGTGAAAAATCAACTATTCATGAAATGTCAGTTCGCGATAATTTGATGTTATCTCAACATAAGTTTGAAATTACTCATCGTTCTAAGAAATCTGAAGAGAAGATAATTAAGAGTTGGGTTGAAAAGTTCAGTATTAAAACATCTGGACCGGATGCTCTTATTAAAAGCCTTTCTGGCGGAAACCAACAGAAAGTCGTAATTGCTCGTTGCCTGCAGACCAATCCAAAGATTCTTATTCTTGATGAAGCAACTCGAGGCGTCGACCTCGGAGCCAAGGCCGAGATCTATGAAATCTTGCGCAACTTGGCAGACAAAGGGTTAAGTATTCTCGTAGTTTCATCTGAAATAAGTGAAATCTTCGAGATCTCAGATCGGATACTTGTAATGCATGCTGGAGAACTTTCAGCTAATCTCGACCGAAGTAAAACCAGTGAAGCCGAAGTAGTGGCTGCAGCGACAGGAGTTAAATAAATGAAGTTTAGATTGCCAAGTCTTAGCACGTTGCCAGCTTGGTTTGGCGTTTTAGTTCTTGAAGTGCTTTTGATTATTGTCATGGCAATTACTCAACCGGTCTTCTTCTCGGGTTCAAACCTCTCAAACATTGTTCGTTCATCTGCGATTCCGATTGTTCTTGGAATCGGAATGACCTACACAATTCTTACAGCAGGTATCGACCTAAGCGTCGGCAGCGTTCTTGCCTTCTCTGGAATTTTACTCTCCGGAATTATTGAATTTATGCCTAGATATTTAGCGGTAATCGTAACTATTGCCCTAGTTACCGTGATTGTTGGTGGAATTAACGGAACTTTAATTGGCAGGCTCGGTTTAAATAGCTTCGTTGTAACTTTGGGAACTCTCGGAATTTTTCGTGGAATTGCCTACTTAGTTACAAATGGAACAACTCGAAGCATCGACACCGGTCCACTTATTAACAAGATTGGTGATGGAAATATTGGCCCAATCCCAGGACCGCTATTCGTTGTAGTAATTCTTGCTGGAATTTCTATTTATATTTTGCGTTCTACCTATTTTGGTCGCGATGTTTATGCAGTTGGCGGAAATGAATTCGCAGCAAAGTTGGCGGGTATCTATACCAGCCGTGTAAAGATGAATGTTTATGTGATCTCAGCATTTTGTGCCGGACTTGCAGGAATCATGCAAGTAGGCCGTTTAAGTTCTGCCGCACCAACAGCTGGTGCTGGTCTTGAACTTACTGTTGTGGCAGGTGTTCTACTTGGTGGAACTCGCCTTAGCGGTGGCGTAGGAAGTATCTGGGGAACTGTAATTGGTCTCCTCTTTCTACAAACCGTATCGAATTCCCTGACAATTCAGGGGGTCTCCTCATACTGGCAACAAGTTGTTACCGGTGTTCTATTAGGAGCTGCAGTTCTGTTTGACCGAATCCGTCTTGAACTTTCAGGTCGGGCAAAATCTAAGGAGAAAAAGTAATGAAGTTTAAGAATCGAAAGGTACTGTTTCTGCCTTTGATGGCAGCTGCAGCGCTAATTGTTCCTTCAGTTGCGCCAGCTACAGCTGCGCCAAAAATTACTGTTGGATTTAGCTACCCAATTGAAGCAAATACATACTTGAAGGCAATCGGAACAGGTGCACAAAAGACACTTGCTAAGGCCGGATACGGTTTCTATCCACTTGATGCGCAACTAGATGGCAACAAGCAAATTTCAGATATCGAAGCAATGATTACAAAGAAGGTAGACGCAATGATCGTTTATCCTCTTGATTCAAAGGGGCTAAAGCCAGCAATGGATAAGGCTAAAGCTGCAGGTATCAAGGTAATCACAATGAACTACACAGTAAATGACTCAACAAAGGCGCCAGCTTCACCTTCATTGGCTCAAGTACAAGATGCATTCCCACAGCGCACACTTGCTAAGGAAAAAGTTAAGTACCTAAACCAAGTACTTCCAAAGGGTGGAAACATTCTTTATGTTGGTCTTGGATTCCCTGTGTATGCACTTGAAGCACATGCAGCGATGTTCAAGGAAGAACTAGCTAAGGACAGCAAGTTCACATACCTAGGTCGCGTTGACAACCAGAGCGATGATGCTGAAGGCGGACGCCAAGCAGTAGAGCAAGCTCTTATTAAGTATCCAAAGGTTGATGCAATCGTTGCTTACAACGATCCAACAGCTCTAGGTGCTTACTCAGCAGTTTCTGCTCGCGGAAAGATTGATATCAAGGTAATTGGTAACCAGATGCAACCAGAAGCAGTTAAGTCAATTGCTAAGGGCCAAATCGACGGTTCATGGGACTTCAATCCAGTTGAGTCAGGAATTTCGCTTGCGAAGTTAACTATCTCAATTCTGAAGAAGGAACCAAAGGCTAACTGGAGCAAGACAATCCAAACTCCAGCTAAGTTCTATGACGCTGCTTCAATTTCAGACTTCGTAGCGTGGACAACACGTTCGAACAAGATCAAGTAGTAGTTAAAGCAAAAGAAAATCCCCGCCCTCCAATTGGAGGGCGGGGATTTTCTATTTCTAATTTCGCTAACTAATCTCACCGGCTCGACGACGACGAACGTTATCTCCCCAAACTGCTAGGACAATAACTGCGCCAACCACAACATACTGCCACTCTTGTTGTAGTTCGAGAATACGAAGACCGTTAATGAGAACGGACATGATCAAGGCACCAATAATGGTTCCGCTGATTGTTCCCTTTCCACCAAGTAGTGAAGTTCCACCAATGATTACTGCTGCGATAGCTTCAAGTTCGTAGCCAAGACCAAGGTCTGGACGAGCAGAGCCAAGACGAGAAGTTAGTACTACTGCTGCCATACCAACATAAAGACCACCAAGGCCGTAAATAGCAACAAGCCAGTTATTTACCTTTACGCCAGATAGCTTTGTAGCAGCCTCATTTGAACCAATAGCAAATGTGTAGCGACCAAGAACTGTCTTATTTAGGATAATTGCGGCGATAACTGCGCCAACAAAAAGAATAAGAACACCATTTGGAATCTTAGGAATTAGATTGCCTTGGGCAATTGAATCCCAACCTTTAACATCTGTTGTAAATAGAACCGGCTTTAGATCAGAGACAATCAGAGCCAGACCTTGTGCCGCCTTCATTGTTGCCAAAGTTGCAATAAATGGTGGCAACTTCAAAATAGTAATAAGGAGACCGTTCACGACTCCGATAAGACCGCCAACGATTACGCCAACAAGCATTCCGCCGGCAACACCCAAGTTCAGCGCCATAACGGTCTTACCCACGATGATTGCAACAAGTGCGGTCGCGGTTCCGATTGAGAGGTCAATACCACCGGTAATAATTACGAAGGTCGTACCTATGGCAAGCAAACCTGTGACGGTTGTTGACATCAAGATACCGCCGGACACGTTCTCCCATGAGGCGAACACTGGGCGCATGATTGTGAAGAAGATAAAGATTACGACGAGGCTGCCTAGGGCAAGGACTCGGCCAATCTCGCGCTTAGCAAAGGCGCGCAATCTATTGCCGCCGACTTCTTCGCCTTCAACTGCTTTAACTTCTTTTGACATAGCACTCTCTTTTCTTGGCTTGTTGAACTCTTATTAATCGCGGAATTTTGTTGCGTATTGCATGATCTTGTTCTGGTCTGCATCTTTATTGTCAATGATTCCTGTCAACTTGCCCTCACACATAACAGCAATGCGATCGGACATGCGAAGGATTTCGGGAAGTTCAGAGGAAATCATAATGATTGACTTACCTTCAGAAGCTAATTTTGTGAGAAGGCGATAAATCTCATCCTTTGCACCAACATCGATACCGCGAGTTGGCTCATCAAAAATCAAGATATTGCAATCTCGAGTTAACCACTTTGCGATAACAACTTTCTGTTGGTTTCCACCAGATAGGTTCTTAACAAATTGATTTTCAGATGGGGTGCGAATCGATAATTGTTTAATAGCATCTCGGACAATTGAAGCAGCAGGCTTTGTTTTTAAGAAACCAAACTTATTTGAGAAAGCAGGAATAGAGGAGAGAATCACGTTGAAAGTGATGTTCTGAATCAGAAGTAGACCATATTTCTTACGGTCTTCAGATAGATAACCGATTCCAGCCTTAACTGCATCTGATGGGCTCTTAATCTTTACCTCTTTGCCATCAAGAAAAACTTTTCCAGCAGTCTTTGGATCAGCGCCAATTAGCGCGCGCGCAAGTTCGGTACGCCCGGCTCCCATAAGACCGGCAAAACCAAGAATTTCACCCTTACGCAGATCAAATGAAACATCACGAAGCAAATTCAAATCGGAAATACCTTCAACCTTTAGAACTACCTCACTGCTCTGTGGGCGAGGATCGGGACGTTGATCCTGATCAACTTTACGGCCGACCATTAGTGAAATTACTTCAGGAATAGATGTTTCTGAGGTATTCAAAGTCTTTACATATTCACCATCTCGCAGAACTGTAATGCGGTCAGTTATCTTGTTTAGCTCTTCAAGACGGTGCGAGATATAAACAACGCCCTTGCCGGCGGCCTTAAGTGTACGAATAATCTTGAATAGCGCATCAGTCTCGGCAGGCGTTAGGGATGAAGTTGGTTCATCCATGATTATAACTTCACCACGATAGGAAACTGCTTTAGCAATTTCCACCATTTGCTGCTTTGCGATAGTAAGTTCGCCAACTTTCTGCTTTGGATCTAGTGCTAATTCAAGTTCAGCCAGTAAATCTTTCGCTGCCTTATTTAGCTTTGCGTTATCTAGAAAGACTCGGCCCTTTCGGCGATCTTCGCGACCAATAAAAATATTCTGGGCAACTGTTAAATCTGGCATCAAGTTAAGTTCTTGATGGATGATGCTAATTCCTAATTTATGCGCCTCTAATGGGCTGGAAACATTTACGTGGTTTCCTTGATAAACAATATCGCCAGTGTCCTTCTTGTAGATTCCAGAGAGGATCTTCATTAGCGTCGATTTGCCGGCGCCATTTTCACCGATAATTGCGTGGACTTCACCTTTATTTAAATCAAAGTGCACATTGTTAAGTGCCTTAACTCCAGGGAACTCCTTGCTTACACCAGTCAAGGATAAGAGTTGAGTTGTTGCCATTTGTTCCCCCATTTAGCTATTTAGGAGTGCTTATTTCGCTTCCTAAGATTTCCTTATAATAAAGCATAATGGCCGGGATTTCTCCCGGCCATTACACCTAACAATTACAAATTAATCGATTAAATCGAATTATTCGTAAAGGTTTCCTGCGATCTTTGGTTCTGCGATGTTCTTCTTATCGTAGTAGTAGAAACCAGTGTCGATAAGGTTCTTTGGAACTGTCTTGTTGCGAACGTAGTTAACTAGCGCTTCAACAGTCTTTGCTCCGATACCCATTGGGCTCTGTGTAATCGCACCTGATTGTAGGCCTGACTTGATGTTAGCCATTTGTTGCTTGCCTGAGTCAAATCCGATCAACTTAACTTTACCCTTGGTCAACTTAGCTGCCTTGAATGCTTGTCCAGCACCAATTGATACACCTTCGTTGGTTCCGTAGATACCCTTTAGATCCTTGTTAGCAACAAGAGCTGCGCTAACGATTTCTTGTGCCTTTAGAGCGTCTCCACCTTCTGAGTATTGAACAGGAAGAAGAGTGATGCTCTTGTACTTAGCCTTGATGCGGTTTACGAAACCGTCGCGGCGATCAATACCAGTTTGGTTTGTTTGTGAGTGACCAACAACCAAAACCTTACCCTTGCCACCGATTAGAGCAGCCATCTTGTCTGCTGCAAGTGAACCAGCAGCTGTGCTGTTTGTGTAAGCAACGCCAAGTGCACAGTCAGATGAAGCGCCAAGTGAAGGAACTCCGCCGGTGCAGCTAGCAGCTGTATCGAACATGTAAACAGGGATGCCTGCAGTCTTAGCAGCCTTTAGGTGTGAAACAGATTCTGTTGTACCTAGAGCAGCGTAACCGATTGCATCTGGCTTAAGAGCAATTGCAGCGTCAAGCATTTCTAGTTGCTTGTCGATCATTGTTTCGTTAGCAGGACCTTGGAAGTGAATAGTTGCATTCATCTTCGCAGCTTGTTCTTCTGCACCCTTTTTAACTGCTTGCCAGAATTGGTGAGTTTCACCCTTTGAAACTAATTCAAGCTTTAGTGTCTTGTCAGCAGCGTTAACAGCTGAACCTGTTCCGACAACTAGTGCCATTGCTGATGCAACAGCAACGATAGTTAGAACTTTCTTCATTTGTTTCCTTTCGAAAGCAGCGGAATCGCTGTGGGGGTAGCCTATAAACGATGTGCCCTAAGCGTCTAGGTGAGCTTTGCCAATACAGGCGTGGTCTGGCCATTGTTACCAAATCGTTATTTCAGGGGTGATTCCTAGCCCAACCTATCCAAGGTTGTAAGCGTGAATCGCGGTCTTGCTCCAGAAGCTCTCACTCTCGCTTGGACTCAGTCCAATGGTCAAAGACTCTGCTAATTCGACGACTTCTGCATAGCTCGCTGCCAGAGTTGCAACTGGCCAATCAGATCCAAACATCAGGCGGTCTGGTGTAAAAATTTCAATCAAGTGATCCGTGTAAGGGAGAAAATCTTTAACCTGCCAATTATTCCAATTGGCTTCGGTAACTAATCCGGAAATTTTACAAAGAACATTTGGAAATGATGCAAGTTCAGTAATTAATTTCTTCCAGGGTTGCATCTCTTCTTTTGAAATATATGGTTTAGAAATATGGTCCATTACAAATTGAACATCTGGACAGGCCTTAACCATTTCAATCGCCCCTGGTAATTCTGGAGACTTGGTTAGTAAGTCATAAGTTATTCCAAGTGGGGCAAGTTTTTGTACATTGCGAATACTCTCTTCGCGCGCCAAGTAATTTGGATCCACATGATCTTGGGCAATATCGCGAATACCTTTTAAATAATTAGCACCGGGCAGGTCTAGGTATTTGTGTAAATGTTCAATTGCATCTGGTGCATCAATCTTTAACCAACCAACTACTCCTGCAACTAGCTCATCACTTTCGGCGATAGCTAATAAATCTGGAGTTTCCGCATAATCAGTAACAGTTTGAACTAGAACTGTTTTAGTTATTCCAGAACCTGAAATAGCCTCGCGCAGATCTGACATCGAAAAGTTTCTGCGAATTGGTTGCAAATCTTCGCCGGTTATCCAATCTTGGTCACGTACTGCGAGATCCCAGATATGGTGGTGTGAATCAATCCTCATGGATTAGCCGACAGCGACAATATTATTTAGTGGTTTGCCTTCCGCAAGTAATTTAAGTTGAGACTCAACTAATTTGCGGCCACGCGGTTCAAAGGCAGTTGAATTTCCGCCAACATGGGGGACGAGAAGCAAATTCTTCGCACTCCAAAGTGGATGCCCAGCAGGCAGCGGTTCTGGATCTGTTACATCTAGGGCTGCATGCAATCTTCCAGAATTTAACTCAGCAATTAGAGCTTCAGTATCAATAATTGGTCCGCGCGCAACATTCACGATCAAGGCGCCATCTTTCATCTTTGCTAAACGATCTTTATTGAACATATGTCTTGATTCATCAGTAAGCGGGAGAATCAAAATCACAATATCAAGGCTTGGTAGGTGCTTATCTAATTCATCAATCTTTATTGATCCGTCACGACCAGATTTCGAGAAGCTTGTGACGCTAACATCAAAGCCAGAAAGGTTCTTAACAACTTGCTTTCCAATTGAACCAAAGCCAATTACACCGATTTTGCTATCAGAAAGGGAGGTAAATCTGCGGTGGTTCCAGGTACCAGCAACTTGATCGCGAATGAACTCTGGAAAACCGCGTCGTGAAGCAAGAGCTAGACCAACTGCAAGTTCTGCGGTCGATGCATCATGAACTCCACTTGCGTTGCAGAGAGTTAGGCCAGGTCGAACATATGCAAGAGCATCGTCATAACCAGCATTTGGCATCTGTAAAACTTTTAAATTTGGCATCTTTGCGGCATATGCCAGAGCAGTCGCACCACCCATATAAGAAGGTACAAAAAATTCAATCTTTGAAAGATCTGATGAATCGAGTGGAAAATCTTTAGGGGAGTGCAAGGTGACAGCATCGGGAACAGTTAGATCTGACCACTGGGTCCATGCAACAACTCTATTCATTGAAATTAACGCCTCTCCGCAATTACCTCGACAGTATTAACTAATCTACCAATACCAGCTACATCAATTTGAACTACATCATTAGCGGCTAGTGAAATATCAAGTGGCGGAACGATTCCGGTACCAGTAGATAAAACAACACCATGTGGAAAGTCTTGGCATCTAAATAGATAGCCGATTAAATCTTCAAGAGTTCTATTAAGCGAACCGAGTGAGGTTTCAGCTTCCCAAGCAATATTTGTGCCACGAATAATCTTCGCCTTAATTGTCATCTCGTTTGCGCTCGGAGCTAACCATGATGGAGTTATATCTGGCCCAATTGAAGTAGAACCAATATAAATCTTTGCTTGCGAAAGGTAGAGCGGATTTTCACCTTCGATAGTGCGAGCAGTCATGTCATTACAAATGGCATATCCAATAATTTCGCGATGCTTATTTATATAGATTGCAACTTCAGGTTCTGGGACAGAGGCATCTGAGTCATAACGAATTCCCACTTTTTCATTAGACCCACGTGCGCGAACTGCATTTGATTTAAAGAATAACTCCGGGCGATCGGCTTCATAAACTCTTTGATAAACATCAGGGACACCAGACTCTTCTTTTCTAGCATCGCGTGATCGCAGATAAGTAACACCAGCGCCCCACAATTCAATTTCTGGTGCAATTGGCGCAACAACACTTCCTGTTATTTGCTCGGAAGTATTTGTTACTGCGCTCTTCAATTCTGCGAGAGTTAAATGCATTGCCTGTGTGAGTGTTGGAATTTGCGCAACACTTGAATGCTTGCCATCGACAGTTACCGCAAACTGATAGTCGTTAGTAGTTGTTCTGACAATTGAGAATTTCATATTGGCATCTTTTCTATTAGTCCGGCGTCTTCAAGTTGGGTCCAAATATCTGCGGGTAAATCTAAATCAAAATCAGCCATATTCGAGGTGAGCTCTGAACTATTGCGAGATCCGGTCAGGACCGAAGTTACTGCTGGATGACGCAACGGAAATTGTAGAGCTGCAGCAGTTAGTGGAATTCCAAGATTTTTTAGGAATGCGCCAATAGCTTGGGCTTTTGCAATGATTTCATCTGATGCGGGCAGGTATTCAAAAGTTGCCCCAGGTTTTGGATCTGCAAGAACTCCCGAATTAAAAACCCCACCAATTGTTATATCTACCTTTCGCTCAAGTGCGTAAGGCAACAATTTATTCTGCGCACTCTGGTCGAGCAAGGTATATCTGCCAGCAAGAAGTGCAATATCTAGATCTACATTCTTCATGATTTCAATTGCAGCATCGCAGAAATTAATTCCGATTCCAATCGCCTTAATTATTCCTTGACGTTTAAAATCTGCAAGAACTGGGTAAGCATCGTTTATTGCCTGTGGGATATGGTTTTCAGCATCGTGCATAAGTGCGATATCAATATGGTCAACGCCCATTCGTTCGAGACTTTCGTTGAAAGATCGCTTAATGCCATCAGCTGAATAATCAAAGACCGGTTGAATGTGTGGATCTGCATCTGGAAACCATGGGACTGGATCAGCTTTTTCTACCCAATTTAAAACTCGACCAACTTTTGTTTGCAATACAAATGGTTTGGATACCTTCCCCAAGATTCGCCCGAGCCGTTGTTCGGCGAGACCATGTCCATATAGTGGAGCGGTATCGAAATAATTCATGCCGCTCTCGAGTGCGGTATTAATTAATTGGTCGCTCTCTGCAATATCAACAGATTTGAATAGCCCCGCAAGTGGGGCAGTGCCAAGGCTTAATCTCGATATTTCGAGGTCTACGCGCTTCATCCCAACTTTCTGGTTATGTCGCGCCATGAAATTTATCGTATAGGATTTTTCCTAATAAGCGAAGAGTTCATATCCGAAATTGCAAAGGAAGCGCATGCCGAAGATAACTGGCTTTAAGACTGTCGATGTCAGATTCCCAACTTCACGTGGCTTAGATGGTTCGGATGCAATGAACAAAGAGCCGGATTATTCGGCGGCGCTAGTAATTCTTGAAACAGATGATCCATCTTTAGAAGGCCATGGTTTTGTATTCACTTGTGGCCGCGGTAATGATTTGCAATGCGATGCAATTGAATTATTGGCACCTTATGCAGTTGGCCGAGATCTTGAAGATCTTTCAAAGAGCATGGGGGAATTCGCAAGAAGCTTGGTACGCGATTCCCAGATTCGTTGGCTTGGGCCTGAAAAAGGTGTAACTCAAATGGCAGCCGGCGCAGTTGTAAATGCTGCTTGGGATCTTGTTTCAAAGTTTGCAAAGAAGCCACTGTGGAAACTCTTATCTGATTTGTCACCAGAAGAAATTGTTGAGCTAATTGATTTCCGTTACATAACCGATGCACTTACACCTGATGAAGCACTTGCAATATTGCGTAAGGCTCAACCAAATCGCGCTGCTAATGAAGCACAGTTAATTAAAGTAGGTCTGCCGGCATACACAACTACACCAGGTTGGTTGGGATATACCGATGAGAAGATGGTCCGACTTGCAAAGCAAGCAGTTGCAGATGGCTACAAATTAATTAAATTAAAGTGCGGTGGAAATTTAGATGACGACAAGCGTAGATTGCGTCTTGCTCGCGAAGCTGTTGGCCCTGATATCAAGATTTCAATCGATGCCAATCAAGTTTGGGATGTTAACCAGGCAATTGAATGGATCAAGGGAATTGGCGATGTAAATCTGCACTGGGTTGAAGAGCCAACCAATCCTGATGATGTTTTAGGCCATGCAACAATTGCAAAGGCAATTGCACCAGTTCGTGTCGCAACTGGCGAGCACGGAATGAACCGCATTATTTTTAAGCAGATGTTGCAGGCTAAATCTTTCGCCTTTGTTCAAATTGATGCGACGCGAGTAGCAGGCGTAAATGAGAACTTGGCAATTATTCTGATGGCAGCAAAATTCGGCGTCCCAGTCTGCCCGCATGCTGGCGGCGTTGGATTATGCGAAATGGTTCAACATCTTGCAATGTTTGATGCGGTTGCAGTAACTGGACATCATGCTGAACGCGTTGTCGAGTTTGTTGATCACCTACACGAACACTTTGTAGTTCCAACTAATATTCAAAATGCACATTACATGCCACCGATTAAACCTGGTGCCGGTTCAGAGATGTATGCCCAGACAATTTCAGACTTCACGTTCCCAACCGGAAAAGAATGGATAAGCGCATGAGTACAGAGTTCGCAGGACTAACCGCAGTTGTTACTGGTGCCGGTTCAGGTATCGGTCTTTCTACAGCGAAGATTTTGAAAGAGCGTGGCGCAACGGTTTATGGTTTCGATTTAGCAGAAGGCGGTATGTCTGGAATTGCTACCTGGGTGCAATGCGATGTTGGCGATGATGCCTCAGTCCTTAAAGCTTTTGAAGGAATTAGTAAATTAGACATTCTTATTAATAATGCAGCAATCAGCGCAGTTGGAACAATTGAGGCCAATCCTTCGGAAGAGTGGCTAAAAGTTTTGAATGTAAATGTTCTAGGAATTGTGCGTACTTCTAAATCTGCACTTCCACTATTGCGCAAAAGCAAGAGCGCAGCAATTGTTAATACTTGTTCAGTAGCTGCAACTGCAGGAATTCCAAAGCGCGCGGTCTACAGCGCATCAAAGGGCGCAGTTCTATCTTTAACTCTCGCAATGGCTAACGATCACATCGCTGATGGTGTTCGCGTTAACTGTGTAAATCCGGGAACTGCAGATACGCCATGGGTACAACGTTTGTTAGCACAAGCAGCTGATCCGGTTGCAGAACGTAAAGCGCTAGAAGGTCGTCAACCACTTGGCAGATTAGTTTCACCAGAAGAAGTTGCAAGTGCAATCTGTTATTTAGCTAGTCCACTCCAAGGTTCAACCACAGGTACATCGCTGACGGTTGATGGCGGAATGCAAGGGCTACGCATTCCAAAGTAGGTTTTATTTTTTTTAATTAAGCGTGCCACGCTCAAAGGAATCCATTTAATACTGATGCGTAACCGTATCTATTGTGTGTTTACAGGCATCCCTCATTAACAACATTGAGGTGCAACTGGTGCCTCGATCCAATGGAAAGGTAATAATCAATGAACAAGGCAAATCCAATTCCCCTTGGCTTACTTGGTTATGGCATGTCAACGGTTTTACTCAGCTTCGCAAATATGGGGACATACGCTGCTGGCGGAATGGTTTTCTCAATGGCGATCTTCTTTGGTGGAATCGCACAAGCAATGGTCTGCGTAATGCTTTATTCAAAGGGCGATACTTTCGGAACAACCGCCTTCGGTGGATACGCATTCCTCTGGCTTTCATTTGCATTCATAAATATCGGCGGCGCCCACGGATGGTGGACCGTTGGAAATAAAGATGTCGGTTACTACCTACTTCTTTGGGCGATATTTACTGCGGGACTTGCAATGGCTTCAACAGTTGCTCCTAAAGTCCTAACGATTATTCTTCTTATGACAATTGTTCTTCTTGGCTCACTCGGTATTGGTGCAATAAATGACATGGCATCACTATCAAAGTTTGGTGGCTACGAAGGAATTCTTACTGGAGCACTAGCGATCTACCTTGCTTTTGCTTTCTTGATTAATGAGACACATGGAAATAGCAAGTGGCCAGTTGGGTCACCTTTCCGGGGATAAAAAGCTAAGAAAATTTGCCCTGCCTCGGCCGTGGTTGAAGCAGGGCAAATTTCTGAAAATTCAGTTTTTTCATTGCCCTAACGAAAAAGAGAACATAGGATATTAATATGGAACTAATCGAATTTAAACCGACAAAAGAGCAACTCAACTACACATTTGGTGGAGCTGCGCCAGTTATGAAAATCAAACCTGGCACTGCACTAAAACTTTGGTCTGAGGATGCATTCAATAACACAATTAATAAAATTACCGATCTTTCAAGTGAGAAAGTTGATTTACGATTTGTAAATCCGCAAACTGGTCCGTTTTATGTTGAAGGTGCCGAACCCGGCGATGCGCTCGCAATTCATATTGTTGATATGAAGCCAGCCCGTGGACATGGCGCTTCAAGCACGATTCCTTTTTTTGGTGGATTAACTTCGACTGATAGAACAGCAATGTTGCAGGATGCACTGCCAGATACAACTTGGATTTACGAAGTGAATAGCGCAAAGAACACCGTTGGATTTCAATCGCGCTTTGGCGATTTTGCAGTCGAACTACCTATTGAATGCATGTTCGGAACTATTGGTGTTGCACCAGCTGGTGGCGAAGTTCGCTCGGCGCTAGTTCCTGAAAGATTTGGTGGGAATATGGATTCACCTGAAGTTCGTAAAGGTGCAACCGTTTATCTCGGAGTAAATGTTGAAGGCGCGCTATTTTCAATTGGTGATGGACATTATCGCCAAGGTGAAGGTGAAGCATGCGGTACCGCTGTCGAGGGTGCCATGGATTCAATAATTATTGTGGATTTGATTAAGGGCGCAGCACCTGCCTGGCCACGAATTGAAAATGATGAATTTTATATGGCTGTTGGTTCATCGCGGCCAATGGAAGATTCTTGGCGAATAGGTCAAGTGGAATTGATTCGCTGGTTCCAAGATCTATATGGCCTGCATCAAATGGATTCTTATCAATTACTTTCACAAATAACGAAAGTCCCAGTAGCTAATGTCGTTGATGCAAACTTCAGCGTTGTTATAAAAGCTGCCAAAGAATTGCTGCCAAATGTAAGTGCTTTCAAGAGTATGCATGCAAGTCTTAAAGAGAGAGCAAAAGATCTAAAGCTTTAAATCCGCGACTACGAAAGGATTAAAAATGGATCTAAAAATGAAAGGCATGAACGCCATTGTTACTGGCGGCACTAAGGGAATTGGCCATGCAATTGTTGAGGCGCTAATTGGCGAAGGTGTGAATGTTGCATTTTGTGCTCGTAATGCAGATGAAGTTAAAAAGGTTGAATCTGATCTCAGCAAGAGTGGTACGAAAGTTATTGGTACCAGTGTTGATGTTGGTAATGCAGCTCAACTAACAAAATGGGTAAATGACTCTGCCAAAGCGCTAGGCGGGCTAGATATTGTTGTTTGCAATGTGAGCGCGCTAGCAATTCCAGAGAGTGAAGAGAATTGGCAAGCATCGTTAAATGTTGATGTGATGCATACAGTGCGAACTTGCACCGCAGCAATTCCATACCTAGAAAAAAGTAAGAACGCTTCTATTGTAAATATCTCAAGTGTTTCAGGTCGCGAAGCAGACTTTGCTGGCGGACCATACGGAACTGCAAAGTCAGCAATTATTGCTTACACCGCACATCTTTCATTCTCACTTGCTGCCAAGAACATCCGAGCAAATACCGTTTCACCAGGAAATACTTATTTCCCAGGTGGCGTATGGGAGAACATCGAAGGTGGAAACCCAGATCTCTTCAAGTTTGCGATGGGCCTAAACCCAACTGGAAGAATGGGAACTCCAGAAGAGCAAGCGTATGCAGTAACTATGTTGGCAAGCCCAAGAGCATCTCGTATTTCAGGAACTAACTTGGTTGTCGATGGTGCATTGACTCGCGGAATTCAATTCTAGAGAGTTAAAAGTTTTATCAATAAGCTCGCAACAATAGTTGCGGGCTTATTGTTTTTCTTCAAGAATTAATGAGACTGAATTTATGCACCAACGCTGATCTGTTGGCACGTCATATCCTTCGCCTTCAAATACATGTCCTAAATGTGAGCCACAATTTGCACATCGAACTTCAGTACGAACTCTCATTCCGAGTGAAAGATCTTCGATTAATTCAACGGCATCATCTTTAGTTGGGGCATAAAAAGATGGCCAACCGCAACCAGAATGAAACTTAGTTTCGCTCTTAAACAATTCGTGGTTGCAGGCCTTGCATCGATAACTACCAACCTTGTCGCTATCTGTGTATTCGCCAGTAAACGGGCGCTCTGTTGCACCATGGCGTAAAACTTCAAATGAGATTGGATCTATTTTAGAAGCGAGCTCGGCATCATCAATCTGCACCGGATATTTCGCTTTATTGTTCATCTCATTACCTACTTGGTTGCTCATGTCTGCATATTACGCAATGTTTCTGACCGGTGCCAGATATAGAACTAGATAGAATTAACCCATGCGCAAGTTAGCGAAGAGAGTTCGAAAGCTTTTTGCGGACCGCAAAACCTGGGTCCGTCTCATAGTTGTTACTGCAATCGCCTCTGGTGTTGCTTGGAAACTGGGAGACGTGTTACTAAAAAATGGTGGGGTAGTTGCTGCAATTATCTGCGCGCTGAGTATTCGAATCTCATTATATAAATCGGTACGCGAAGGCTTTGGTCAGATTGTCGGAACTGCGATTGGCGCAGGCGTTGCACTCACTTGCGTCTCAATCTTCAACTTTGGTGTCATCTCGGTTTCGATGACAGTTCTGCTCTGCTCGGTCGTAGCAAGAGCGTTGCACTTAGGCGAAGTTGCATCAGTAAACGTTCCGGTAACAGCACTAATTGTTATTGGGCCAGGGCTAAGTGAGAGCACTGCACTTTCCAGATTATCTTCAACCTTAATTGGCGCCGCTGTCGCAATTATTTTCTCCTACTTCGCACATGCGAAGACGCCAGCCGCAAGAATGGTAGACAAGATAAGTTCACTCGCAAATAAGTGTGCAAAGTTATTGGGTGAGATGTCTGAAGGTGTCGCTGCTGGTTACTCACAAGATGAAGCTGGAAACTGGTTAGCAAAGGCTCGGTTATTAGTTGAAGAAATTCCTGGGGTTCGGGCGCAAGCAGTAGAAGCTCGCGGTCATGCGAAATGGTTTCCAACTGCGCAGGTTGATGAAGCCGAAGAACTTTATGTAAGAGGTGTTGCTGTTGAACACACAGTTGTTCAAGTTCGCACAATTGCGCGCACGCTCTTTGATTCTGCAGTTAAAGGTGGAATTGCCGAAGAGACTAAACGCAACATTGCACAAGCTCTTTCTGCTTTGAGTTACGCAGTTAGTTCAAAAGCTGATCAGATTAAATCTGCTGAAAGTATTGCTGAATCAAGAGAGGCAACTCAGGATGCAAGAAATGCTGGCGCAGCACTGGCTGATTCTTTAATGGATGCTTCAGATAACGTTGATCAAGATCAAATTGTTCGTGGAATTTCCCTTGTTTCAAATATTTCAATCATTGCAGATTCCTTAGATGAATCTTCGCCAGCTTTGCACGATGTTCTTACGCCAGGGGAACCTGTTGTGAATCAAATTCTGAAAGTCTCACCAATGGAACAAGGCGCACGAGTTGGTGCACGAATAACGAAGCCATTTACCTGGCTTAAGCACCACTTCCGTAATTATTTTTAAAAGCGATACGCCTAAATTTCTCGCATTCAAATTTCTCCCAATCGGGGAGAGGTTGTAGGCTCACCCTCTACTTCTAATGCCCCCCTAGCTCAGTCGGTAGAGCGTTTCCATGGTAAGGAAGAGGTCAACGGTTCGATTCCGTTGGGGGGCTCGGTTAAACTTATTTCGAGATAAATAAGTATTTCCAGTTCAATCCTTGGCGGGATAGCTCAGCTTGGTAGAGCAAACGGCTCATAATCGTTGTGTCGCCGGTTCAAATCCGGCTTCCGCTACTAGAAATTTTAGAAATGCGCAGGTTTGAAGTAACCTAGCGCTCTTAATTAAGAAGGAGCACCACTATGGCAAGCAAGAGCGCGGATGTACGCCCAAAGATCACTATGGCCTGCGTAGAGTGCAAAGAACGTAACTACATTACAAAGAAGAATCGTCGTAACGATCCAGATCGTCTTGAACTAAAGAAGTTCTGTCCTCGTTGCAAGCTTTCAACAACACACCGCGAGACTCGCTAATCCGATGTTGAATCCCGACTTAGTCGGGCGCACTTTCACTAGTGCCGATTCTGTAAGCGTTACTCAAGAATCAATTACTAAATTTGCCAACGTTATTGGCGAGCCCAATACTTTAGTTGCCCCGCCAACTTTCGCGATTTCCATAACTTTGGATCAATCTCAAAAACTTTTGCAGGAGAGCGGCCTTGATTGGACGCGAGTAGTTCATGGCGATCAACGTTTTGAAATCAGCCGGCCAATAGTTGCTGGCGAAGTTTTTATCTGTTCATCAACTATTGAAAGTGCCAGAAACGTTGCCGGCAACGAGATTGTAAGCGTTCGCTCTGATTTACATTCTGGAGCACAGCTTGTTGTATCAACTTGGTCAACTTTGGTGGTCCGAGCATGAACCAACTAATAGCTGGTCAAGAACTCACTGCAGAAAATTTCAAAATCAATCGCCAACTTCTAATTGCTTATGCAGATGCAAGTGGCGATCAAAACCCAATTCACCAAGATGAAGCTTTCGCAAAGTCAGTGGGCCTGCCAGATGTGATTGCACATGGGATGCTTACGATGGCGCTCGCCGGAAAGTATTTATCTGCTATCGCCGGAAGTGAAAAAGTTATTTCATTTAGCGCAAAATTTATAAAGCCAGTTGTAGTTCCAGCAGATACTGATGTGAACTTAACAATCAGTGGCAAAGTAGTAGAAATAGTCGAAGGCCAAGCCAAGATCGAGCTCACTGCGATCTACAATGAAATAAAAGTTTTAGGAATGGCAAAGGGAGTAATCAGACTCTAATGAGTGTGCCCTTCAAGGTTTACAAACGAATTGGTGATTTGCGCAAATTAAGCGCAAAGGATTTTTCTACAACCATTCTGATTTATGCCGATAGTTTTATCGCTGATTCTAAAATCTCTATTGAGGCAGCGAAAGCAAACTCTGCTCCTGACGTTGCTATCTACTTATTAATATCTGGTCAACCAGAACTTGGCGATATTGCATCTGTAATCGATGAGCGAACTTACATCGTGCAAATAACCGAAGGTGTTGGCTGGGGTGAAGCCATGAATGCGCTAATTAAATTGGCGAACTCACCATACGTGGTCGTAATGGATCCATCGACAATATTTACTGGCGATGCAATAACTCCAACAATTACAAAATTAGCTGAAAAAGAATTTAGCGCTGTTGGTTGGCGTGGTGGCTTAGTAAATATTGAAGATGAGTGGCGAAGTGTTGACGATAAGGGCGAGGGCGAAGTAGATGTGCTATTTAGCTATTTCCTTGGACTAAATAAGGATCATGCACTTGAAGCTGGTGCATTTAATATTCGCGCAATTTATTATCGCAATGCAGATATTGAATTTGGTTTAAAACTGCGCCAAGCACAAGGGCGACTCTGGCAGCTGGATCTACCGTTAAAGCAGGAGCGACATCACGGCTATCACGACACCGATCCAACGTATCGTGACGAACAATCTAAGAAGAACTATGACCGCATTCTTGCGCGCTTCCGAGGTAAGAACGAAATATTGTCACCTCGCAGGTAACCTTCTCTTATGACCGAGCCAGATTTATCGAGCTTCACCACACTAGGTGTTGGCGGTCCTGCGACAAATATTTTGCATGTAAAAAGTGAAGCCGAATTAATTGCAGCAGTTAAAAGCGCTGATGATTCTAAAACTCCACTACTAATTCTTGGTGGCGGGTCAAATGTTTTGATTAGTGACAGTGGTTTTGCTGGAACAGTTGTGCGCGTAGAAACAACTGGAAATTCTTATGAAATTGATGCATGTAGCGGCGGAACGTTGACGGTTAGCGCCGGAAGCGACTGGGATGAATTCGTAGCTCTCACAATAGATAAAGGGCTTGCCAATCTGGAATCACTAAGTGGAATTCCTGGAACTATCGGGGGAGCACCAATCCAAAATATTGGAGCATATGGTCACGAAGTTTCCGAAGTTATTGCCAGAGTCCGAACCTACGATCGCACAAAACAAGAGATTAAAACCTTTATGGCGAGTGAGTGCAATTTCTCATACCGCAGTTCAATATTTAAAGAGAGCGCCGGGCGCTATGTAATTTTGGATGTAACTTTTCAACTTCGCAAAGGTGAACATTCACTGCCAATTGGATATGCCGAACTTGCAAATGAACTTGGTGTAGAAATTGGTGCTCGAGTTGAAATATCTAAAGTTCGTGAAGCTGTTTTAAAATTGCGTGGCGCAAAGGGAATGTTGGTTGGCCAAGGAATTAATTCCGCTGGTTCGTTCTTCATG
>JAPLAY010000017.1 GCA_026393035.1 Actinomycetota bacterium | reverse complement strand
ATGGCTGCCACCAAGTGAATCACCTTTAATTAAATTAGCGTTATATCTTTCAAGATCAGTTGGAGTTAAAACTTTTCGCGAAAGTATTTTGCTCTTCAGTCCTGGGGCATAGTGTTCAATGTTTTCAATTATGCGATCTGCGTATTCCTCGCCTATTTGATCCCAAGTTGTATCGGACATTTCTAATGGCAAAACACGGACTTGAATCCAGAGAATATGTTTACCTTCGGGCGCACGTGATGGATCACTAACTGTCGGCTGACCAATTACGAGAGTAGGTGTTGTTGGAAGTTTTCCTGCGGCGGCAACGGTGTATGTCATCGCCATGTCATCTACATAAGGTGCGATGTGAACATAGTTAAATTCGCGCGCTTCAGTCGCTTTCCAATCAGGCAAATCACTAAGTGCCAGATGAATCATCATCGTGCCCAAACCTGGGCGGAAGTTTTTCGCTTTCGATATCTCTGGTTTTTCTGCTAAAGATTTAGGTAACAGCGCTGGAATCAAAGCTGGATTTACATTTGCAATTACTTTATCGGCCTCGTAAACCTTGCCATCAGCAGTGCGAACACCGGTTGCTTTTCCGTTTGTTGTGAGGATTTCAGTGACCTTTGCGTTGGCAATAAGAGTCCCACCATTTTCTTTAATGACACCAACCAGCGCCTTAATCAAAGTGTCTGCGCCACCTTTACCTAAGACCATTCCAAATTCTTGACCACCAATAGATTCCAAGAATGAAAATAGTGCACCGCCTGAAATATCTGGGCCGTAATCAAGATGCATGCCCCAAGTTGCGGCTAACGCTTTAGTTTCTGGATGAACAAAATTTTCATCAGTAAATGCCCGGCTCGATTGCAGAAGCATTCTAATTAAATCGAATAGCCCTTCAGTTCCGATTGCGCGCCAAGTTTTATAAAGAGATTTAGCGGCAGCAAATGATGGAAGTTCCGTTCCTAAAATTGGAAATAGATGTGGGGCAAGGGCGCCAAGTTTTTGTGTTAGCGCTTTCCAGGATTCAACATCGCCAGGTGCAACTCGAGTTAGTGTCGCAATATTTGCATCTCGATCCATAACTATGCCAATTGATTTTCCATCAGGAAAAACTGAACAATATGGTTTTGCTGACGGAACAAACTCCAAACCATTTCGGATTAGGTCATCCTTCAGTGCAACCATAACTCCGCCACCAGCGAATAAACTTAAATTGGTTGCAAATAGATCGTGTTTAAATCCCGGCAAGGTAACTTCTTCAGTTCGAACCGCGCCACCAAACTCACTGGCACTTTCTAGAACAATTACCGACTTGCCTTTCTTAGCTAGCAAGGCTGCTGCGCTTAACCCATTAATTCCGGAGCCAATAACCACGATTTTAGACATGTGCGATCTTCTCACGATTATTGACGGTCGGACAATACCCGCAATAGATTTCGGTCATGACAACAGAACAAAAATTTGATGCAATCATCGTTGGCAGCGGAATCAATGCTCTGGTTGCTGGCGCAGTTTTAAGTAAGTCTGGTTGGAAAGTTTTACTCTGCGAACGAAACGAAACTGCGGGCGGCGCAATCAAGACCGTCCAAGCAACACTTCCGGGTTACACCCACGAATTGCTTTCAAGTTGGCATCCACTTTTTGTTGGCGGTCCTGCTTATGCCGAGCTAAAAGAAGAATTAGATAAACGAGGTTTGGTTTACAAAAATACTGAACTTCCAACAGGAGTTGTCTGCAGCGATGGAACTGCGATTCTCTCGACAAACCCAGAGATTACCGGCGCTGAATTTGCGCGAATAGGTGATGGAGATTCTTGGTCTCAGATGATGGCTGAATTCACGCCAAAATTAGATTTAGCATTTGGCTTGTTAGGCGCTGATCTATGGCGCAAATCTTCACTTAAGTTGGCACAAACAGCGCGAAAGCGTTTTGGTAACCGAGGGCTAGTTGCAACTGGCGCAGAACTTTTAGAACCAGCAGCACCTTGGCTTGATCGCCAATTTAAATCACCAATCAGTAAAGCCTTGTTAGCACCCTGGGCACTTCACAACGGGCTTGGACCAGATGATGCAAGCAGTGCATTCATTACCAAAGTAATTTCTGCAGCAGTTGCATTTGGTGGAATGCCTGTTCCAGTCGGTGGTGGAATCAAATTAGTTGAAGCGCTAACTTCAATCATTACTGATGCGGGTGGTCAGCTACTTACTAGTGCAGATGTTGTGAAAATTAACGTTGAAAATAAGCGTGCTACTGGCGTAAAGCTTGCGGATGGCAGAACTTTCAGCGCAAATAAAGCTGTTATTGCTTCCACAACACCACAAGCGCTTTACCAAAACTTATTGGCGGGCGAGGAAATTCCAGTTGAAATTAAAACTTCTGCCGATAATTTCCGTTATGGTCGCGCTGCAATTCAAATCCATCTTGCGTTATCTGAACCACCAATTTGGAAGACTGATGCGCGCATGAAAGATGTTGCCATCGTCCACGTTCTAGATGGCATGAATTCGTTATCTGAATCAGTTAATGCAGCTAACCGCGGATATCTTCCTGCGCGTCCAACAATTGTTGTTGGCCAACCTTGCGCAGTGGATCCATCTAGAGCGCCTGCGGGAACATCAATAATTTGGATTCAATTACAAGAAAACCCACGTGTCATCAAGGGT
>JAPLAY010000044.1 GCA_026393035.1 Actinomycetota bacterium | reverse complement strand
TTCTGATGTTGTTAAGGAGATTGGTTTGCCTGTGTTCTCGACTTCAATAGCAACTAGCTCATCACTTCTAGCTTCAAGTGCATCAGCAATTTTGTTTAGTGCGCGTTGGCGTTCTGCAGGTGTTGTCTCGCGCCATTCGACGAATGCTTTGCTCGCAGCACTTAGTGCGCTATCGACATCTGCTGCGCCAGAAATAGGAGCAGTTGCATATGCCTTACCTGTTGCAGGATTAATTATTTCACTTGTAGTCCCGGATTTTGCTGGCAGGGACTTTCCATCAATAAAGTTATTTAGCTTTTTCATGCCTCAGAGATTATCTCGGACGCGGCCAATTGACCACATGCGCCATCAATTTCTCGGCCTCTGGTGTCTCTAACCGTGACCGCGACTTTGTAACTTTCGAGAACTCGAACGAATTCGGCTTCATCTTCCGGTCTTGAGGCGGTCCACTTAGAACCTGGAGTTGGATTTAGTGGGATTAAGTTCACATGGGAATTTCTATTCTTGAGAAGGCGACCCAATAAATCTGCGCGCCAAGCCTGATCATTGATGTCGCGAATTAGCGCATATTCAATCGAGTAGCGGCGACCAGTCTTCGCTTCATACTTATCTGCAGCTGCTAAAACTTCGCGGATTTTCCAGCGAGAGTTAATTGGAACAAGTGTGTCTCGAAGTTCATCATCAGGAGTATGAAGTGAAACTGCCAAGGTAACTGGAATTCCTTCTTCACAAAGTTTTTCTATTCCATTAACTAAGCCAACAGTTGAAAGCGTTACGGAACGGGCACTGATTCCAAGGCCATCTGGTTGCGCAGTTGTGATATTTCGAATTGAACGCATAACCGCGTTGTAGTTGGCCATCGGTTCACCCATACCCATAAAGACAACATTTGAAAGTCTCGTTTCACCACCAGGCAATTCACCTGCTGCGCAGATACGAGCGGCAGCAACTACTTGAGCAGTAATCTCACCTGCAGTTAGATTTCGAGTTAACCCAGCTTGGCCAGTTGCACAGAATGGACAGTTCATTCCACAGCCAGCTTGTGATGAAATGCAAACAGTTGTGCGATCGGTATAACGCATTAGAACGCTCTCGACTAAAACCCCGTCGTGCAGGCGCCATAAATCTTTGCGAGTTTTACCGCCGTCAGTAGTAACTGAACGGACCAAAGTTATTAGCTTTGGAACAAATTCCTTAGCTAAAGTCTCACGTAGATCCTTTGGAATATCACTCCAGCTATCTGGTTCATCGTTGAAATGCGTAAAGAAATGGACCGCCATCTGATTGGCACGAAATGCGGGGATACCTAATTCAATAGCTCGTGCTTTGCGCGCTTCTGGATCTAAATCCGAGAAATGTTGAGGCGGCTTAACGCGTTGTTTCGGCTCGTCAAAAACTAACTTTATCTCGGTCATAAGTTGAAGTGCTTAATGAATTCGAGGGCGAACCAAACTGCCGGACCAGTAAATAAAACTGAATCGATGCGATCAAGAATTCCACCATGACCGGGCAAGATTGTTCCCATATCTTTTATAGATAGATCGCGCTTTACGGCAGATTCAATTAAATCGCCACAAGTTGATGTAACTACCGCGACAAGACCAATACCTGCGCCGATCCACCAACTGTGATTTAGTGAATATTGAAATACCAATGCGGCGCCAATTGTTGTTGCGATTACTGAACCAATTAAACCTTCCCAAGTTTTCTTAGGGCTAATGTGTGGAGCAAGTGGATGTTTACCGAGCAAGACGCCAAAGATATAAGCGAAGGTGTCGTTACAACTCACTAAAACAACCAGTGTGAAAATTCGAGCTAAGCCAGCTTTGTCATGTGCAAGAAGAAGAATGAAGCCACCAAGAAAGGCTAAATAAAATATCGCAAAGGCTGCTGCGGTAGAACGTCTTACAAAATCTTTGGGGTTTTTAAATAACATGTAAACCAGAACATTTGGAATCGCTATTGCAGTTGCAACTGCTAACCCTGAAACCCGGCCAAACCAAGCAGCCGCAAGTAGGACTGTTACTGCTATCGCGATTGCATTTTCAGGAAGTTCTACTCCCCCGGCTTTATATGCTCGAGTTAATTCCCGTGCGGCCAATAAGATTGCAATCCAGGCAAAGAGTGCAAAAAGTATTTGTACGAAAGAGATTGTAAGAAAAACCACGGCCAAGATAGCCAGTGAGACCAGAATAGATGGCCCTAGCTTTCGCCCAGCCTTCGCGTTAATCGCTTCGTTTAGCGAATGAAAGTCATCCATAATTTAAACTTCGAGAAGTTCGGCTTCCTTATGTTTTAAAAGTTCATCAATTTTTACGACATGCTCTGAAGTAATCTTTTCAAGATCTTTCTCGCCGCGAGCAACATCATCCTTGCCAGCCAAGCCATCTTTCTCTAACTTTTCCATGGCTTCTTTTGCAGTACGACGGATATTTCGAATCGAAACTCGAGATTCTTCTGCCTTGTTGCGCGCAACTTTGATGTAATCCTTGCGACGCTCTTCAGTTAGTTGTGGGAAATTCACTCGAATAACACCACCATCTGATGCTGGATTAACGCCTAAATCTGATTCGCGAATAGCTTTTTCAATTGCGGCAGATGCACCTTTATCAAAAGGTGAAACAATCGCCATGCGTGGTTCTGGAACTTGGAATGAAGCAAGCTGTGAAAGTGGAGTCATTGTGCCGTAGTAATCAACAACGATTTTGGCGAACATCGCAGGATGAGCGCGACCAGTACGGATTGCACCAAAATCTTCTTTTGCAACCTCAACAGCCTTATTCATCTTTGCCGTTGCATCACTTAGTGATGTTGAAATGTCGCTCATTTTTTCCCCTTAATAAACCTTACGAAACTAAAGTTCCGACGCTATCGCCGCGAACTGCACGCGCGATATTGCCCTTGCTCTTCAAATCAAAGACCACAATTGGCAGGTTATTTTCGCGACATAAACTAAATGCGGCGGCATCTGCAACAGCTAAAGATTTAGATAGAACATCATCAAAACTAATATTTTCGTATTTCACCGCTGATGGATCCTTCTTTGGATCTGCGGAATAAACACCATCTACGCCACTCTTTGCTAAAAGAAGCGCCTCTGCTGAAACTTCTAGAGCGCGTTGGGCAGCAACAGTATCTGTTGTGAAGAACGGCATTCCGGCGCCAGCACCAAAAATTACTACCCGTCCTTTTTCTAAGTGACGAATTGCGCGACGAGGAATATATGGTTCGGCAACTTGCCCCATTGTTATGGCAGTTTGAACTCGAGTATCGATTCCCTCTTTTTCTAGAAAATCTTGAAGTGCTAAACAGTTCATAACTGTTCCGAGCATTCCCATGTAGTCAGCGCGAGCGCGATCCATACCGCGTTGTTGCAATTCAGCCCCACGGAAATAATTTCCGCCGCCAACAACAATTCCTATTTGAACACCACTTCGAACTACATCCGCAATTTGATTTGCTACATCATGTACAACATCAGGATCAACACCAATGCCTTTTACGCCACCGAAAACTTCGCCAGAAAGTTTAAGGAGCACTCTCTTATAACCTTTGCGGGCCATATTTAAGTGCTCCTTATCTACTAATTTAATTCGGTCTAACAGGTGAGATTACTGTCCAACTCGGAATCGGTGAAATGCCGACACGGCTGTCTTTGCCTCATCTGCGATTTGCTGAACGGTCTTCTTGGCATCTTTAGCGAAGGATTGCTCGAGCAAGCTAACTTCCTTAACGAAACCAGTTATGCGACCTTCAACAATCTTGGAGATTGATGCTTCTGGCTTACCCTCTGCGCGGGCAGTCTCTTCAGCGATACGACGTTCGGTAGCAATGCTCTCCGCAGGAATATCTTCGCGGCGAACAAATTGTGGCGCGAACGCTGCAATATGTTGCGCAATATCTTTACCGGCTTCAGCTGCATCCTTTGCAAGTTGTACAAGTACGCCAACTTGAGGAGGCAAATCTGGGCTAGTGCGGTGCAAGTAAAGCGATACTGGAGAACCTTGAAGAACTGCTACTCGGCGAAGTTCAATCTTTTCGCCAAGAGTTGCATTGCCCAAATCAATAGTTTCCTGAACAGTCTTACCATTTGCCATCTTTGAAGCGCTGAACTCTGCAATCTCGCCAATCTTGCTTGTAAGCAAGTGTGCAAGAAGTTCGTCAGCAAGTTCTTGGAAGCGCTCGCCCTTAGCAACGAAGTCTGTTTCGCAGTTAAGTTCAAGCATCACGCCAACATCGCCTTCAGCTTTAGCAAGTACTAAGCCATTTGATGTTGTGCGACCTTCGCGCTTTGTAACGCCTTTTTGTCCCTTAACGCGGATGATCTCAACGGCCTTTTCGTAATCGCCATCTGCTTCATCAAGTGCCTTCTTGCAATCAAGCATTCCGGCAGCTGTTGCTTCGCGTAATCTCTTTACATCTTCTGCTGTGTAAGCCAATTTAATTATTCTCCTGTTGCTTCTGTAGTTGTTGCTGGGGTTTCTGCTGTTGTGATTAGTTCTTTCTCCCAGTCAGCAAGTGGTTCTGCATCTTTTGCAACTGGAGCAACTTTGTCAGCAGCAGCTGCGGCATTTGCTGAACGAGCAGCAAGGCCAGCAACAGCGGCATCAGTAATTACTCGAGTTAGAAGTGCAATTGAACGAATAGCATCATCGTTACCTGGAATCTTGTAATCAACTTCATCTGGATCGCAGTTTGTATCCAAGATTGCAACTACTGGAATTCCGAGCTTGTGTGCTTCTGCAACAGCTAGGTGTTCTTTCTTGGTATCGACTACCCAAATTGCGCTAGGCAACTTAGTCATGTTGCGAATACCTTCAAGGTTCTTAGTTAGCTTCTCGCGTTCGCGACGAAGAACTAGGAGTTCCTTCTTTGTTAAAAGTTGGTCATTTGAATTCTCGAGTAGCTCGAGTTCCTTTAGACGTTGAATTCGCTTGTATACGGTTGGGAAGTTTGTAAGCATTCCACCGAGCCAGCGCTCTGTAACGTAAGGCATTTGCACGCGAGCTGATTGCGCCTTGATTGGCTCATGAGCTTGCTTCTTGGTTCCTACGAAAAGGATATGTCCACCTTTAGCAACGGTGTCCTTAATAAATTCGTAGGCACTATCAATTAGTGCAAGTGATTGTTGGATGTCGATGATGTAAATACCGTTGCGCTCAGCAAATATGTAGCGCTTCATTTTTGGATTCCATCGACGAGTTTGGTGTCCGAAGTGGACTCCGCTGTCGAGAAGTTCTCGCATTGATACAACCGCCATGGCGGCACACTCCTTTTTTGCAGATTGCTATTAGCAAAATGCACTCGGTTGATGACCTAACAATTTGTTTGGTCCCTAGTGTCTTAACACCGACCGTTTTTCAACGGACCGAAATGGTTGATTAGTTAATAACTAACAAGACACGTGAAGTCACAGATCTTGCGATTTGTGCTGGGCTAATCCTAAAGGATGGCGAGGGGTGCAAATTACCCCCGTCTTGCGGGAAAAACCCATGAATCGTCTTTCAGCATTGCATATTTACGCTTGATGCCAACCACGACAGAGTCGCCTAAGAGTCCAGGGGTTCTAATAGAGCCTCTTGAATTTATACGTTGGTCAGTCCTCTATTAACCAATGTCTAATGCACTAAACACCTTGGTGTTAGCCACGGCAAAACCAGTGGGGCTACCTACTAAAAACATGGCGCTCATAACATCAGACCCGATGCTTTGAAGTGGCGGCACGTAAGTCGCGATAAGTCCGCACGGATTTGAATTGGCATTCGGTGAAGTGAAATCTAACTCAATGTAATTGAAGCTTGGAGCTTGGGGGTATGTTTTTATTTTGCCTGCAAATTCCCCCGTATATTGACTTGGAAAATTCTGCGATCCAGTTGTAAATCTTCCATCCCCAGTTGAAAGAGCCAAATAAAGTTTTAGCCCAGAAACAGATCCGTTTCGAGGAGCGTCGTTTATGCAAGTCACTTGAAATTTATGTGTTGAACGAACATACTCCCCTTTAATTCGATCAAAATAGTCTTGTACGACCTTATTTCCGGATCCTGAAGTTGCTGTACTGCTTCCAGTCGAATCAGTCGCTTTGGATGGAGTTGGATCCATTTGCTCTGTTTCAACGCTAGACATTTCGATCAATACTTGATCTACATCAAAAACACTGCTTCTATCCGTTCTGCAAGTAATTGAATAACTCCCACTACAAGTAGTTGTAACTTGCTCAACGCTAATACTTGAGTAATAAGTATTTATCGCCAAACCAGCAATTGGATTGTTGGCAAATTTCTTTGAACTAAGAGTGTAAATCCACTGATTCTTATTGGCACCTTTTGTGGAAGTGCCTTTGTAATCCTTGCGCAATCCTAATTGAGAGCCCTTCTTGGAAAGCGACGGTTCGAAGAAAACAACGTAGTCGTCCATGTGATCAGAAGCGCATAAGAAGGAGAGATTGTCTCCTAGATATACATCATGCCGAAATTCACTAAGTTGATAGCACCAACTAATATGAGTTGTATAGCGGCTATTAGGAATTCCCCAATAATCCACCGTTACTACTACTTTTCCGCTAGCAGATTGCTTAACTTGGACCTTCTTTATATTTCCATAAATTTCAGACTTCGAAGAAGGGGCACCGTCTCCGTTGGCATTCTCGGAAAATCTTCCTGTTGAAATTAATTCACCGGCGGCATATGCAGCAGGTGTAATGGCTAAAATATTAGAAACTAACAAACCCAAGAGCAATGTTCCGACAAGAGTGCGTTGCAAGGTTTTCATGGCTCAATATTAAGCAGTGATTCAACTGCAAGCCCATACCCTGCTCTAAATTCCAACCAAAATTATTCTTTCTGCTTGTTTCATTGTTTCATCTTGCGCAGTTTTCCCTGCAGCAACAGCCGCATTTACGCCCTGGGATGCGCCTGCTCGTATGCGGCCCTTAGCCGTTCTGGTGAAACGTGGGTATATATCTGAGTCGTTGCCAGCGATGAATGGCCCAAAATTTCCTGCACTGTTCGCAGATCGGCGCCACCTTCTAGAAGATGAGTAGCGGCGGTATGACGAAGGCCATGTGGACTCATATGTGAACCGATTGCTTCCATTGCGTCATACACAACTTCGCGGGCGGTTCGCTGATCAATTCGCTTGCCTCTTGTGCCTAGAAATACTGCATCACCAGATTCACCGCTAACAAATTCTTTTCTAAAGTTAGCAAGCCAGTTCTGTAGCGAACGCTTTGCTGGTAGCCCGATTGGAACAACTCGTTCCTTATCGCCTTTACCCAATACTAAAAGCGTATTTCGTTCCATATCGATATCGCGAACATTTAAACCACAAAGTTCGGATACTCGAATTCCTGATGCATAGAGAACTTCAATGATTGCCAGGTCGCGAATATTTACCGCAGTTGGTTCTTCGCCCGCTTTGGTTGTGATTGCATCCAAAACCAATTGAGTTTGCGAATGATTTAAAACATCTGGCAGCGTCTTATGAGCTTTTGGAATCGAAAGATCTGCGCCAATGTCAGATGGAATCCAGCCTTGACTGGCTGCCCAGTAAGTAAATGCTCTAATCGAAACTATCCGTCTAGAAAGGGTGGCTCTAGAGATGCCTGTTGATTGTAAATTTGCTAGCCACGAGCGAATATGAGTTATTTTTAAATCCGAGAATTCAGTAATTCCTAGTTTAGAAATATGTGCGATGAAAGATTCTAAATCCCCCACATAACCGCGAATTGAATTATCAGCTAAGTTGCGAACTAGAGCTAGGTGCTCTTCATATTTAGCAACTAATTCGGCGCTCATGTTTAAAGGCTACTCGGGTTTTCTTCCCTGGAGCAGTAAACCGAATGTGACAGCATCTTCAAGAGCCATGACTGAAGCAGCAATAACATTTTCATGAACTCCGATGGTGCTCCATTCACTTGTGCCATCAGTAGTCTCAACCAATACTCGGGTGATTGCGCCAGTTCCTAGACGACCTTCAAGGATTCGAACTTTGTAATCGGTAAGTTCTAACTTCGCTAATTCCGGGTAAAACTTAAGAAGACCAGAGCGAAGGGCAGTATCAATTGCATTTACCGGACCATTTCCAGAACCTTGCGATTCAATCTGCTTGCCATTTGCTGAGATCAAGAGCTGTGCTTGTGAAGTTACCTTATTATCTGCATCGCGACTAACAGTTGTATCCCACTTTTCAACTTTGAAAAAAGCAGCGCGCTTGCCATCAATCTCTTCACGGAGAAGTAATTCGAATGAGGCATCGGCGGCTTCAAACGTATAGCCACGTGATTCCATCTCCTTAACGCGCTCGACAACTCGGCCAACAACTTCTTTATCGCTGCCAATATCAATTCCAAGTTCTTGCGACTTTAATTCGATAGATGCGCGGCCAGCCATTTCAGATACCAACATCCGTCGATCATTTCCCACAGAAGAAGGTTCTTCATGTTGGTACATCGCTGGATCAACCTTGATCGCACTTGCATGCAGACCAGCTTTATGAGCGAATGCTGAAACTCCAACATATGGTTGGCGGGCACTTGGTGCCACATTTGTAACTTCAGCAACTGCATGTGAAATTCTAAATGCTTCGCGCAGTGCGCCAGCAGGGAGAACGTTCTGCTTCTTCTTCAATTCTAGATTTGCGATGATGCTTACTAAGTCAGCATTTCCAGTGCGTTCGCCATATCCATTTAAAGTTCCTTGAACATGTGTCGCACCTGCGGCTATTGCAGCGAGTGAGTTAGCAACTGCGCAACCTGTGTCATTGTGACAATGAATTCCAAGGCGGGCGCTAGAGACAGTTAGAACATCATGAACTACTTGTGATAACTCATCTGGCAACATTCCGCCATTTGTGTCGCAAAGTGCAACCACATCGGCACCAGCTTCGGCGGCAACGCGAACAACTTCTAACGCATATGCCCGATTAGATTTATAACCATCAAAGAAGTGTTCGGCATCTAGGAAAACACGTTGGCCACCAGCGCGAAGAAATTCGATGGAATCTTTAATCATTGCAAGGTTTTCATCAAGGTTAGTTTTAAGCGCAAGGTCTACATGGCGATCATGGCTCTTTGCTACAAGAGTTACGCCCGCAGCCCCAGAATCTTGCAGTGCGCGAAGTAGAACGTCATCAGCAGCTTTTACATTTGGTCTACGAGTTGCACCAAATGCCATAAAGGTTGCGTTCTTTAATTTAAGTTCAGTCTGAGCCAGCTTGAAAAATTCCGTGTCCTTTGGATTTGCACCAGGCCAGCCGCCTTCAATAAACCCAACACCAAGATCATCTAAGTGGCGCGCAATAACCAACTTGTCATGAACCGAGAGATTCAGCCCTTCTTGCTGAGCACCATCTCTAAGTGTTGTGTCATATATGTGAAAGTTGTCATTCATTTAACAGACCTTCACATTCCAGCCATGCTTATCTTCGATTGTTCCATGCTGAATTCCAAGAAGAGTTTCGCGAATCTGCATTGTTATTGGCCCTGGTTTTCCATCGCCTGTAGTCCAGGTTCCGAATTCACTCTTGGCTGCGCCAACTGCGCTAACAACTGCTGCAGTTCCGCAAGCAAATATTTCGGTGATTTCACCGCTCGCTACGCCATCGCGCCAGTCATCAATTGAAAGCATTACCTCTTCAACTTTATAACCTAAATCTTTAGCAACTGTAAGAATTGAATCTCGGGTGATTCCGGGAAGCAGAGTTCCAGTTAATTTAGGAGTTATAACAGTTGCATCTTTGCCAGAGCCTTTAACGAAATAAAGATTCATTCCGCCCATCTCTTCAACCCAGCGACGTTTAATCGCATCTAGCCATACAACTTGATCGCAGCCCTTAGCTGCAGCC
>JAPLAY010000010.1 GCA_026393035.1 Actinomycetota bacterium | reverse complement strand
CATCTCAGATCGCGGCAAGATCCGTGCTCGTCGAGTTACAGGTGCTTGCACACAACACCAACGTCAGATTGCTGCCGCGGTAAAGAATTCCCGCGAAATGGCACTTCTGCCTTACACCTCAACAGCGCGATAAGGGGAATAGAAAATGAAACTTATTCTTACTCGTGAAGTATCAGGACTAGGACAAGCTGGCGATGTTGTAACCGTCAAAGATGGTTTTGCTCGCAACTACCTATTGCCTCGCGGCAATGCAATCGCTTGGAGCCTTGGTGGCGAAAAGCAGATTGAAGGAATCCGTCGTGCTCGCAGCGCTCGTGAAATTCGCGACCTCGATCATGCAAAAGAGATCAAAGATTCACTTGAAAAGACCGAGATCGTTGTTAAGTCAAAGGTCGGAGCAACCGGAGTTCTATTCGGTTCAGTGACAGATAAGGACATCGCTGCCAGCATTAAAGCTGCAACAGGTCTAGATATCGATCGTCACCGCGTTAAGGTTGCAGGACATATTAAGAAGCTTGGTAAATACACCGCGAAGATTTCACTTCAAGGACAGGTATCTGCCAACGTCAACATCACTGTTGTAGCTATCTAATAGTTCGCAAATTTAAAGGCCCGTCTCGAAAGAGGCGGGCTTTTTATTTATTTCTAGAGAGCCCCTAAGCATTCTTAAATAATGAGATAAAGAGAAAAATCTTTACCCACAGCTTTTGGTGAGAATTTGAGCGTGGATGAGGGTTAACCCCAACACTTCTCCACCGTTTATCCACTCTTATGCACACGTTATCCACGGCAATCCCCAACTTCTCCACACGCTCACACACACCAAAATCTAGCCACCTATCAACTCTCACCCTCACCTCATTAAATTACGCAGGCAAGAGAAACTTTTTCACTGTCAGTGGTCGTTGGGAGGCTATGTCTATGAGCATCGCAGAACTCCCCAACCGCGGAAATAACAACTCAAACAATCGCGTTCCCGCAACAATTGAATTTGAACGCACACCACCACAAGATTTAATTGCAGAACAAGGCGTGCTTGGTGGCATGTTGCTTAGTAAAGAATCAATTGCAGATGTTGTTGAAATTATTCGTGAACGAGATTTCTATCGCCCAGCACACGAACTTATTTATGATGCAATTCTAGATTTGTATGGTCGCGGAGAACCTGCAGATCCAGTAACAGTTGCAGCTGAATTAACAAAGCGTGGCGACATCGCTCGTGCCGGTGGCGCACCTTATCTACACACACTTATTAACTCAGTTCCTACTGCAGCCAATGCTGGTTATTACGCAAAGATCGTCCGCGACCATGCAATCATGCGCCGACTTGTTGAAGCGGGTACAAAGATTGTTCAACTCGGATATTCCGGTGAAGGCGAAGTGGATGATGCAGTCGATCAAGCATCAGCCGAAATTTTCCAAGTTACCGAACACCGCACAACCGAGGATTACATTCAATTATCTGAGCTACTCCCCGCAGCACTTGATGAAATCGAAGCGATATCAAATGGCGTTAAAGGTGAAGGTGTTAAGACTGGTTTTAAAGATCTCGATACTTTAACCAACGGGCTACATCCAGGAAATATGATTGTTCTTGCTGCGCGTCCTGCAGTTGGTAAATCAACACTTGGTCTTGATATTGCGCGCTATGCATCAATTCATAATGGCGATCCTTCAGTTATCTTCTCGTTGGAAATGAGCCGCTCTGAAATCACAATGCGTATGCTCTCCGCAGAGGCGCGAGTTGCACTCAATAACATTAGATCTGGCGCTCTCACAGATGAAGAGTGGGGCCGTTTAGCAAAGCGAATGGGCGAAATTTCACAAGCTCCGTTATTTATCGATGACTCACCGAATCTCTCGCTTATGGAGATCCGTGCAAAAGCGCGTCGCCTTAAGCAACGACATGGTTTGAAGTTAATTGTTATCGACTACCTACAGTTGATGACAGCAGGCAAGCGCGTTGAGAACCGTCAACAAGAGGTATCTGAATTCTCTAGAAATCTTAAATTGCTAGCGAAAGAGCTGGATGTTCCAGTAATTGCGATTTCACAGCTAAACCGTTCGCCAGAACAGCGCGCAGATAAGAAGCCAATGCTCTCTGACTTGCGTGAATCTGGTTCGATTGAACAGGATGCCGACGTTGTAATTCTTCTCCACCGCGATGATATGTATGACGGGCAGAATAGATCGGGCGAAGCAGATTTAATTATTGCCAAGCACCGTAACGGACCTACAAGAACAATCACGGTCAGCGCCCAATTACACTTTGCAAGATTTAGCGATATGGCACCAAGCTACTCACAGAACGCTGAGAGTTTCGTAAAAGATAATTAACTAAGTTAAATAACTGGTGAAATCTCGCCAGTTTCAACGCTAAATATCGCACCCATAACTTTGATGTTCTTTGCAAGTAATGGATAACTTTCAATTCTTTGAATATCGGTAACCAGCGCCTTCATCTGATCTTTAACGGTACGTATTTCAATGCCACGAGTATCGACGCCAGATTTTTCTAGAATAGCGGCATGAATCTCGTGTTCCTCGCCGCTAGCCATTCGACAATCGGTATGCGGCATTACCAAAACGCGATTAACACCAAGTAAATGTGTAGCTAAAACCAAAGTACGAAGAACGTCCTCAGTTACGCGCGCACCAGCATTTCGAAGGATCTTGGCATCACCCGCTTCCATTCCAACAATATGAAGTGGGTCAATTCGCGAATCCATACAAGTAACAATCGCTAAACCCTTTTTAGCTTGCCCAGTTAAACCTTGAGATTTGAATGTGCTGGCATATTCCTTGTTCGCACCAAGTAGATCAGCAAAATTTTCCATGTGAGAAATTTACCCTAAATGCTAGTTCTTGCGCGGTTAGCTAAGTAGATACCGACCAGTACAACGGCGGCGCCAATCGATTGCACGAAAGATAATTTCTCATATAAGAAAATCCAGGCGAATATCCCACCAAAGACTGGTTCTAACATTCCAATTGCACTGGAAGTCGCAGCACTTAAACCACGCAAACCATTTAGTACTAGAAAGTAGGGAACTGCTGTACCAAAAAATACAACCCACAGAACTAAATAATAAGTAGGCATTGATGATCCTTCGAAGCGGCCAGTTAAAGCGACAATGTCCCCAAGTTTCGCAAATGGAAATTGCCACCATGGCAGGAGGATTGCGAAGAAGAGTGAAGAGATACCAAACCCCCAAGCCATTGTGGCTTCACTTGATTTCTTTCCAACTAACTTTTCTCCCACCAGAAAATAAATTGCGAGTGCGAAGGCATCTAAAAGCGCATAAATAATTCCGAGACCATTAAGGGTAAGCCCGCGCCAGACCTGGGCGATTAATAAAAGACCAGTTAGACCAACGACTAAGCCCCACCACATTAAAGGTGAAACTGCTTTCTTCTGAATAAAGCGGATCCAAAGTGCAATCCAAATTGGCGCAGTGAATTCAATAATTAAGGCGATGCCCACATTTAGTCGAAGAATTGCAAGAAAATAGAAAACATTTACAACTGCAAAACCAAAGAGGCCAAAGATTATGAGCATTGGTAGCTCTTTCAGCTCAACCCGAAGTGATTTCTTATTCTTTAGAAAGACATAAGTAAAAAGAATTAAGAATGCGCCTGCAGTTCTAATCTGGGTTAATCGCCAAGCAGAAAATCCGCCCTCCATTACTAACTTTGCCGGAACACTGCTGACGGCGAAGAAAACCGCCCCCAGAGCTAGATAGCCCTCATGTCGTAAATTCTTAAGCACGGTGGATTCTAGCGGGCGCGATGTACTAAAAGGCGCTCTCCGGAATCTCCATTAGATCGCCGGTCTCGCTTAGAACTATTTTTAATTCAGAATTAATGTGAGGCAGAACAGTTCTTATGAAGTATTTTGCAGATGCAATCTTGCCAGTATAAAAATCAGTATCCCGGCCTGGATTCTCCAATTTTGTTGTCGCGATTTCAGCTTGGCGCAATAACAACCAAGCAATAATCACTTCACCAACTGACATTAAAAACCTGGATGTATTTAAGCCAGCCTTGTAAATTTTCTCGACATTATCTTGTGATTCCATTGCATATCCAACCAGAGCACCAGTCATCTCATTTAGCTCGGCAAGAGTTTTAGCAAGCGCGGCCTTTTCTTCCGCAAGTGCGCCACCGGATGCAGCAAAGGCGGCAATTTCTTTTCCAAGCAAACCGATGGCACGTCCACCATCTTTAATAATTTTACGGAAGAAGAAATCCAAACCTTGAATTGCTGTTGTGCCCTCATACAAGGTATCAATCTTGGCGTCGCGAACATATTGTTCGAGTGGCCAATCTTGCGTGAAGCCCGAGCCACCAAATGTTTGAAGTGATTCAGTTCCAAGTAAAACCCAAGATTTTTCACTGCCATAACCTTTTACGATTGGAAGCAATAAATCATTTAAGGCCTCCATATCAGCGGTTTTATCGGCGTCATTTGCTGCTTTCGCAAGCATGATTTCATCTTGGATTGAAGCGGTATAAAGAATTAGTGCGCGCATGCCTTCGGAATAAGATTTTTGAACCATCAAAGATCTGCGAACATCTGGGTGATGAATAATCGTTACCCGCGGGCTTGCCTTGTCTGCAGCCTTAGTTAGATCCGGACCTTGCACACGAACTTTGGCGTAAGCCAGTGCTTGTTGGTAGCCCGCACTAAGTGTTGCAATAGCTTTAGTTCCAACCATCATTCGTGCGAATTCAATTACCTTAAACATTTGCGCAATCCCTTGATGGACATCACCTAACAAATAACCAACAGCGGGCTCGTTCTCGCCAAGATTCATTTCACATGTTGCTGAAACATTTAAGCCCATCTTGTGTTCAATACCTGTTACATAAACACCATTACGTTTTCCAAGTGCGCCAGTTTCAAAATCAAACATAAACTTTGGAACCAAGAACAGACTCAAACCTTTAGTTCCGGGACCTGCACCTTCTGGGCGCGCTAAAACATAATGAATAATATTTGGATTTAAATCTGAATCTCCTGAAGTAATAAATCTCTTTGTTCCGGTGATGTGCCATGTTCCATCACTCTGTTGTACCGCCTTACTTCGACCCGCACCAACATCGCTGCCCGCATCTGGTTCAGTAAGTTGCATGGTTGCACCCCAGTCGTTGTCGACCATAAGTTTTGCCATCTTCTTCTGATCTTCATTACCAAGAGCGTAAGCAACATGTGCGAAAGCAGTGCCTGATGCATAAATATGAATTGACGGATTTGAACCAAGAACCATTTCTGCAATCGCCCAACGAACTGAAGCGGGAATTAGCGTTCCACCGATTTCAACTGGCGCATCGATTCGCCACCATTCGTTATCCATGTATGTGCGATAAGACTTTTTAAAACTCTCTGGCACTTTGATATCGCCACTCTTTTTATCGAACTGCACGCCCAAGCGATCGCTCTCAATAAATGAATCACCAAGATCGTTCTCAGCAAGGCGTTTGATTTCCTCCAACATACCCATCGCAGTTTCGCGATCAATGTCTTTGAAAAGGGATTTACCCAAAATCTCATCGCGCTTGAGGAGGTCGAATAGGCAGAATTCGATATCGCGCAGGTTGGCGGTGTAGTGGCTCATGGCACAATAATGCTACCCGCCAGTAACTTAATCAAGCATCGCGAAAGATATAGGGTCTGTGCGTGCTACTAAGTGACCGCGATATAAAAGCTGAGATTAATTCAGGCCGAGTAAAGGTTGAACCCTTCGATGGCGCCATGATCCAGCCATCGAGCGTTGACGTCCGCCTCGACCGCTTCTTTCGGGTATTCGAGAATCACAAATACTCAGTCATCGATCCTTCAATCGAGCAACCAGATTTAACTCGCGAAGTTGCTGTCGAAGCGAATGAGGAATTTATTCTCCATCCAGGTGAATTTGTTTTAGCAAGCACCTACGAAGTCATTACATTGCCAGATGACATCGCTGGCCGCCTTGAAGGAAAATCTTCACTTGGTCGCCTCGGACTTCTAACTCACTCAACAGCAGGATTTATCGATCCAGGATTCTCGGGCCACATAACTTTAGAACTTTCAAATGTTGCGAATCTGCCAGTGAAGTTATTTCCAGGAATGAAGATCGGTCAACTCTGTTTGATCAGACTTTCTTCACCAGCAGAAAATCCATACGGTTCAGCGCTTTACGGTTCGAGATACCAAGGACAACGCGGACCAACTGCGAGCAAGTCTTGGTTAAATTTCCACCAATCAAAAATTAATTAATCGCCCTTAACCGGAAAGTGCAAAGTAAATTTTGCGCCCTGATTTAACTCAGATAAAACTTCCACGCTTCCGCCATGCGCCTTCATTACCGCATCAACAATTGCTAAACCGAGGCCACTTCCCTCACCACTAACTCGAGCCCGTGATGGATCTGCGCGGAAGAATCTCTCAAATATTCGCGTCTGATCTTCCGGTGAAAGTCCGGGACCGTTATCGCTAACCGAAATTTGTACTTCAGATTCGTTCTGCAAAATTTCTATTTCAATCTTGGTTCCAGCAGGAGTATGCGTTCTAGCGTTTGCAAGCAAGTTTGAAACCGCTTGATGAATCCGCATCGAATCTCCAAGTACAAACACTTCATCGCTGCTGCTTTTGAGCGTGATTTCGTGGCTTGGGCCAGCTGCCTTTGCTGAAGCAATAGCCTCATTTACTAAATGATTGATATCAACTGGATCGATTGTTAACTCTCGCGATTGATCTAACCGTGCAAGAAGCAATAAATCTTCAACCAGTGAACTCATCCGAATTGATTCCTTCTCAATTCTTGAAATCAACTCTTTAGTTTTATCTTCCCCAGTCACAGCGCCTTGGCGATGAAGTTCTGCAAATCCACGAATTGCAGTAAGTGGGGTACGCAGTTCGTGACTTGCATCAGCGATAAATCGCCGCAACTTATTTTCAGATTCAGTGCGAACCGCAAAAGATTCTTCAATGCGCGAAAGCATCGTGTTGAGCGAACCAGTTAGCCGCCCGACTTCGGTATTCGGATTTACTTCCGGCAGACGAGCGGATAAATCACCATCAGCAATCGCAGCAGCAGTCTCTTCAATCTTATTTAGCGGCTTCAAACTTAATTTAATTAGCGACCTGGCAACAAAGCCAATTGCAATTATTACAATCAAACTAATCAAGAAATATATTCCAGCAAGCCCGCGCATAGTTCGATCAACGCTATCTAGGGCAACGGAAATTACAACAGTTCCAACACCAGAAGGCAGAATTCTGGCAACGGCGCGAATATCAGGTTGACCATCTGCGCCAGGGATTGTGAAAGGTTTTCCTTTATTCTTCAGCACTTCTGCCGGAGTTAATTTATGAAATTCTTTAATATCAATTGAGTTCGCAAACTGTCCGCCCACTTGGCCAACAACATTCCCACTTAAATCCAGAAGCGTTACGGCAGTTGTTGTTGGAACACCACTTAGGGGGCGGAGCGGTCTGAAACTATTCTTATCTTCTGATTCTGCTTCGGGCTCAATACCTGCGCGATCAAGGCGGAGCAGCGATGTTTGAACCACTTCATTTAATTGGTTATCGGCCTGTGAAATTAAAAATGAACGCAGCGAATTAGTTGCGGCTAAATCTGATGCGGTGATTGCAATTGTTGCGAGCGCCAGGGTTGCCAAAATTAGTTGATTGCGAAGCGACCATTTTGAAAGCCCGTATTTCATTGGGGAAGTTTACTTCCCTTTCTTACTTACGTGCGGGTAAGCGCAACCGATATCCAACTCCACGTACGGTATGAATTAAGGCTGGGTCGTAGATATCGATCTTCTTACGTAAGTAAGAGATGTAAGTTTCAACAATGCCGGCATCCCCACGGAAGTCGTACTGCCAGACATGGTCAAGTATTTGTGATTTGCTTACAACGCGATCTGCATTAATCATTAAATAACGTAGAAGTAAAAACTCAGTTGGCGAGAGCTCGATTAAATTACCAGCGCGACGAACTTCATGTGTTGCTTCATCGAGTTCAAGATCAGCGAAACGAACCTTCTCTTCATCGCTATCAACTTGAGTTGCGCCTGTGCGACGGAGAAGTGCGCGAAGGCGAGCAACAAGTTCTTCCAAGCTAAAAGGCTTTGTTACATAATCATCGCCACCGATTGTTAGCCCAGTAATTTTATCTTCGACCGCATCTTTCGCAGTTAAGAAGAGAACGCCAACGCTGTGGCCATCTTGACGAAGTTGGCGACAGACTTCAAAACCATTTTGGTCGGGAAGCATTACATCGAGAATGAGTGCATGCGGTTTAAATTCTTCTGCAATCGTGAGCGCCTCTGATCCGGTGGCGGCGGTGCGAACATCGAAGCCAACAAAGCGAAGGCTTGTGGCGATTAGTTCGGAGATACTGTTTTCATCATCAACTACCAAGATTCTCTGGGTGGCAGCTTGTGTGGATTGGCTCATTTGAGGCTTCTCTTTCAGGATTGTCATAGGAAGCAGAGTCGCCTATGAAACTGGGGGTTTCCTGAGAATGAGCATAATGTGCGCTACTAGTTATCCCCAACCTTTATCCACGGTGTGGAGAATTACAGCGGTGTAATTAGGTGGTAATTAAGAAGCGACTAGCGCCAGCGAGTTGCGAGGCTAAAACCAACCCCGATAAAGCCGAATCCAACGAGCATATTCCAAGCTCCGATGCCTGGGATTGGGTAAGCAGTCGCGCTAATGTAGAAAATTACGATCCAGATGAGGCCGGCGATAAAGGCGGCGACCATTGCTGGGGCTAACCACTTTGGGCTCTCGGTTGGAACAGGTGCCGCGTGGGCAACGCTCTCTGGGACGAAGGCCTTCTCTTTTTTGCGAATTGGTGACTTAGGCATGGGCAGAGATTACACCACAATTGCCACATGAATACAGCGGGCAAGAAGATTTTGGTTATCGATAACCATGACTCCTTTGTCTTTAATATCGTGCAATATCTCAATGAAATTGGGGCGGACACAACAGTTTCAACGAACTTCGAAATTTCACCAGATTTCGCGAAAGGATTTGCCGGAGTTCTAATTTCGCCAGGGCCCGGGGCGCCAGAGAATGCGGGTGTAAGTGTTGCCGCTGTTAAATATTGTGCAAGTGAAAATATTCCAGTTCTCGGAATCTGTCTTGGGCTCCAAGTTATCGGAATTGTTTATGGTGCGAAGGTAAGCCGCGCACCCGAATTAATTCATGGGCGAACTAGTTTAATAAGTCACCAGGGCGAAAATATTTTTAAAGATATTCCAAATAATTTCAATGCAACTAGATATCACTCACTCGCTATTGCAGATAGCTCAACAATTGAGCAGCTTGAAATAACGGCGAAAAGCGATGATGGAATAATTATGGGAATCAAAGTTAAAGATAAGAAAATTTATGGCGTGCAATTTCATCCAGAAGCTGTGCTGTCGGAACATGGTTATGAAATATTAGCTAACTGGTTAGAAATTTGTGGTGATGTTGGCGCTCGCCAGCGAATCGTGGGCATGAGCCCAATTGCAACAACTGCTTAAGGTTTTTTATTTACCGTAATTGCAACATCAGAACCGATAATTTGCGTAGTACCGGCGGCAGGTGCCTGTGCCAAAACAACGCCAATAGGTTTAGCCTCGTCGTAGCCGCTAATTTCTTTTACTAAGAAACCAGCCTGCGTCAGAATTGTTTGCGCTTCGATTCCAGTTAAATCAATAAGTGCCGGGACTTTCAAACTTCCACTAGCAATCTCCAAGATAACTCCACTGCCCGCTTTAATAATTGATCCAGAGTCAGGTGTAATTTTTAGAACAACTCCGGTACGTGAATTCGAATCAACCGGAACTATTTGCGTGACCAATAAACCTGCTGCAGCTAGCTCGTTTCGGGCCTCTTCTAGGCTTAAACCAACGATAGTTGTTGGGACAGTTGTATCACCAGGACCATCTGAAATTGTCAACGTAATACTGCTGCCCTTTGGTGCGGGCGTTGTCGCAAGTGGAAGTTGTGAAGCTACGCGATCTTTTGGAATTCTTGAATCAGGTGCGTGTTGAATATTAATTGTGTAGCCCGACAAAAGCGCTTCCGCATCGCTTTGAGTTAAGCCAACCACGTTAGGAATTTGGAATGCAGGTTTAGGCGCACTTGAATTAAAAGAATTAACTGCAAGCCCGATAAGCAACATAAATGCAATCGCAGCGCCACCCATTACTAGGAAGTTTCGGCGGGGAACAATTCGTCTGATTTTCGTTGTGACGTTCTGACCCTTCATTGCGCGACGAATATCAGCAAGCATTAAATCGGCGCTTTGATATCTATCGCTAGGGTTCTTAGCTAGCGCAACAGCAATAATTTTGTCGATGTTTTCATCAAGCGCCGGATTGATTGCACTTGGAAATTCAAAATCAGCAGAAACATGTTGATAGGCAATTGCAACAGGTGTATCACCAGTAAATGGTGGTTGGCCGGTAACTAATTCATAGAGCAGACATCCAACAGAGTAAATATCGCTTCGCAAATCGGCAGCTTCACCAGTTGCTTGTTCTGGTGATAAATATTGCGCAGTCCCGACAACATTCCAGGTACTTGTCATTGTTGCGCCAATGTCATCCATAGCACGAGCAATTCCAAAGTCCATAACTTTTACATCGCCAGCTTCAGTCAACATGATGTTTCCTGGTTTGATGTCGCGATGGATAATTCCATTGTGGTGCGAATATGAAAGCGCTTCTAAAACACCTTCAATAATTTCTAGCGAACGTTCAACCGGTAACGCAGTTGGAGCAGCCAGTTCATCACGAAGCGTGTGGCCAGTTACAAGCTCCATAACAATGTATGAATTAAGTCCCTCTTCACCAGAGTCATAAACTGCAACAATTCCAGGGTGATTTAGCCCCGCAGCAGCGAGAGCTTCTTTCCGAAACCTTGCTACAAACGAGGGATCTCGCGCGAGATCACTTCGTAGAACTTTTACCGCAACTTTTCTAGATAAGCGTTGGTCTTCGCCAATATAAACATCGGCCATTCCGCCAGTGCCAATCATCTGACCAATCTCATAACGATTACCAAATAATTTAGCCATTTGCGGCACCAATTAATCTCAGCGAACTTGCTTGATCTTCCGAAACAATCTCGGCCCAAATCACGGTTACGTTATCTGGTGCGCCCTTTTCTCTGGTTTCGGCTACTAAAGTTTCAACTAATTCTTGCCCGCTTGTTTTCTTGCAAATCTTTGAAATTTCGAGATCAGATAGAACTGCAGTTAAACCGTCACTGCACAATAAAAATTGATCCCCAATAGTTATTGGATAAAGCTGAAGAACTGGGTTAACTTGCGAATCTCCCATAAGTGCCTGCGTTAATAGCGAACGCTGCGGATGGTTTATCGCCTCTTCCGGAGTTATTCGTCCCTGATCAATTAACTCTTGCATAACAGTATGGTCATTGCTTAATTGATTTAACTTGCCACCAGCAAATGCATAACAGCGGGAATCACCAACATGTAGAAGTTCAACGACATCGCCATTAATCGCCAACGCGGTAAGAGTCGTTCCCATCCCAGCCAAATCTGGTTCAGCGATTACTCGCTCTGAAATTTCTCTATTGATTTCTGTTGTAACCTTTAAAAGTTCATCGGCCTTTGAAAGCGTTGCGACGAGTGAATTAATAGCGATACTTGAAGCAACTTCGCCCCCAGCATGGCCGCCCATTCCATCTGCAACTGCAATTAATTTTGGTGAGAAAAACCCAGAGTCTTCATTACCTTCACGGTGCAATCCCAGATCGGAAAGTGCAAATACCTTAAATGCCAGTGACATCGCCCTTACCTCTCTATTAACCGTGGCTATTGCCGAATAGCGATATCTTTCCACTAAATTGAGCGATGTGAAACTACAAAAAATCTTCGCAGAATTCCTTGGGACTGCGCTGCTGCTCGCGTCAGTTATTGGCTCTGGCATCATGGCAACGAACCTGACCAATGATGTTGGAATTCAACTAACAATAAATGCAATTTCAATAGTTTCAATGCTGGTTCTAATCATCACCTTGCTTGGCCCAGTGAGCGGTGCGCACTTTAATCCTGTTGTAACTCTTGGTGAATTATATAAAAATCGAATTGATAGTAAGAACGCGATTAGTTACATCATCGCGCAATTCGCTGGCGGATTCACTGGAACGGTTTTCGCAAATATTATTTTCAACAAGCCAGCGGTTTTTCAATCCCATCATGAACGGACCGGCACAAATTTATTTATAAGTGAAATTTTTGCTACAGCCGGATTAATTTTTATTATTCATTTATTACATGATCAAAATCGAAGCCAATTAGGTTCACTCTTAGTTCCAGCTTGGATTACTACAGCCTTTTACGCTACTTCATCTTTTGTCTTCGCAAACCCAGCAGTTACCTTCGCCCGAATTTGGAGTGATTCCTTCGCAGGCATAACTCTCCACTCGGCATGGATTTATATGATCGCGCAATTAATAGGGTTGCCAGTTGGTCTAATTACCGCCCGTTTGTTGTTTCTTAAAAAATAATTAAATAACAATTTCGTAAGAAGGATTTAATATCGTTAGCGATCCTTCGGTTTCGCCAACCATTCCTTCTGCACAAATAGTTGAACCAACATCAAGCCCAGCAATTTCACGACGGCCTAAGAATTGCAGAGTAATTCCGCCAGTTGTATCCCAAACTTCAACATCAACGCGTGGGGCGCCACCTGAAGGCGCAGTTCTAATTGCTGTTACTTGACCGCGAACATGTGCGCGCTTTCGCCAAGTCGCATTTGAAATTGGAAGAATATTCTCGTTGTAATGGCTGATTGGACCGCTTTGTGGGTTCTGCAACTTTGGCAGCGGTACTTGCTTTGTTTTAGTAACAACTTCTACCGGTGCAATTCGACTTTCGACAAGTGGATCTGAATCCAAAATCTTCTCAACATCGAAAGGAATAATTGTTGCTACTACTCGAGAAAGTTGCGAGATAGGTGCCGCAATTGCTTCAGCGGTCTGATCATGCAGAACTTTCCCAAGGAAACGCGAGTAAGAACGACGTGGCAATAAGAGCGTTAATTCAACATCTTGGCTTGCAGTCGCCCGAATTGCGTAATCAACTGCAGCATTTGGCAATCTGCGATCTGGGCAATCAATCATTTGAAGTGTTACATCCGAAAGCGCAGGATTCTTAGCCCAGTCAGCAGAAATTGCATCTGCTCGCTGATCATCAATTACAAAGTGGACGGCAGTTAAATGACGTGGGTTCAAGCTTCGCGCATAACGAACAGAACCAACAGTTGCAATATCTACGTTATCAATTAGAACAGTTACATCGTGGCGCGAAATCGAAGTACGTCGAGCTTTAGCTTCAGTAACACGTAGTGCTGCTTGTTCTTTTCGGTACTGGCGATTTAATCTAAGTAATAAGACAACAAGAATCGGAGTTATCGCAATAATTATCCAAGCACCTTCAGTGAATTTAACAATTGCGAAAATTACAACAATAACTGTTGAGACAACTCCAGAGAGCATATTAATTCCATATTTAATCTGCCAACCTTTATCCCGCAATCCATGTGCGCGTTTAGCCATTCCATATCCAGTTAACGAAAAGCCAGTAAAGACGCCGAGGGCATAGAAAGCAACTAGATGTTCTACCGATGCCTTTGTTGCTAAAGCTAATAAAATTGCGCTTCCCGCAAGTAAGAAAATTCCGTTAGAGAAAGCTAAGCGGTGCCCACGCTTTGTTAATTGTCGAGGCAAGAAGCCATCAGTAGCAACAAAATTAACTAAATAAGGGAAGCCGTTATATGCAGTATTTGCACCTGTAAACAAAATTAACATCGTTGCTGCCTGGACAACATAGAAAAATGCGCCACCAAAAAGCGAGTTACCTAAAGCCCCTTTGGCGATCTGTGAAATAACAGTTGGTGTTCCACTTTCAAATGGCATCGTCCACATTGCATGAGCGAAATAAGAAATACCAAAAACTAACGTTGCAAGAATTGAACTCATGATTACTAAAGTGCGGCGAGCGTTAACACCTTCTGGAGTTCTAAAGAGCGAAACACCATCAGAGATGGCTTCCAGACCAGTTAATGAAGATCCACCATTTGCAAAAGCACGAAGCAAGATAAATATTGCTGCAACAGTGAAGAGTCCTTGCGAATGGCCAATTGGAATTACGCCATCAACATTTGTATCTAACTTTGGAAGCGTTCCATTAATAGAACGGAAGATTCCCATTCCAAATACCACCGCAAGAGATCCTGCGAAGAAATAAGTTGGGAAAGCAAAAGCGGCACCCGCCTCTTTCACGCCACGCAGATTCATAAACGTCAAAATAACAATTACCAAAATTGTCATCTCTAATTTCCATGGCTGAAGATTATTAAAAGTAGAAATAATCGCATCGACGCCAGCCGCGGATTGAATTGCAACCGTAACTATGTAATCCAACATCAGAGCAACTGCTGCGATCTGCGCAATTACCGGCCCAAAATTATCCCGCGAAACTACGTAAGCACCACCAGATTTTGTGTAAATCGAAACAACTTCACGATATGAAAAAGTTACGATCACAAGCACTGCAAGAACTACTGCAGTCATTGGCATCAAAATATTAAATGCAGCGAGTCCAAACATTGGAATAAGTGCAAGGAGAATCTGTTCGCTGCCATACGCGGAAGATGAAATACAGTCGGAGGAAAGAATTCCTAGCGCATGAGTTTTACTAAGTCTTTGATGTGAAAGTGAATGGCGGTTTAGTGGAACACCAAGAATTCGTTTTTTAATCCGATAGGAAATCGGGTCCTCAAGATGCGCATGCTCCTGGAGAACCATTGGTTCTGGGGCGTCATCAGTCCAAGACTTTGGCACGGCCACTCTTCCTTTTATGGGAATTCTTCGCTTCGCTGGTTCTAATCTAGGTTTAATTTTACTTCGCATTCGGGGCGTATGCTTGCCGCATGCAATTAAAAACCGACCTTTATATTGATGGCTCATGGGTTAAAGGCGATGGCACCCTGCCTGTAATCGACCCAAGCACCGGAAATGTAATTGCCGAAGTTGCCACAGCAGGCGAGGCGCAATGCGATGCCGCAGTAACCGCAGCCCATAACGCCTTCAAAACCTGGTCAAAGACGGCACCAAGAGTTCGCAGTGAAATATTGCGAAAAGCTTTCGAAATCATGATCGCCGAAGCAGACCAAATCGCAAAAATAATTTCGTGCCAAAGGTGAAGTTGCCTATGCCGCAGAATTTTTCCGCTGGTTTGCTGAAGAAGCAGTTCGCACACCTGGCGATTATCGCCAAGCGCCTTCCGGCGATAAAAGAATTTTGGTTACTCACCAACCAATCGGCGTCTCACTATTAATCACACCTTGGAATTTCCCTGCAGCAATGGCGACTCGAAAAATTGGTCCAGCTCTTGCCGCTGGTTGCACTGTAATTTTAAAACCAGCTAGCGAAACTCCACTTACTGCGCTCGCAATTGTGGAAATTCTTGAACGCGCCGGTGTTCCAAAAGGCGTAGTTAATTTTGTTCTACCTTCAAAAACCGGTCCAATGATTTCAAAGATGTTGCATAATCCACGAGTTCGCAATTTATCTTTCACTGGTTCAACCGAAGTTGGTCGCACACTTCTAAAAGAATCTGCAGATTGCGTTCTACGCACCTCTATGGAACTTGGCGGGAATGCCCCATTCGTTGTTTTAGATGATGCAAATATCGACGATGCAGTTGCTGGCGCAATGATTGCAAAGATGCGCAATGGTGGCGCCGCTTGCACCGCAGCAAATCGTTTCATCGTTGCAAAGAGCGTTGCGCAAGAATTCACAACAAAATTTACAAAAGCGATGGGCGCACTAAAACTTGCACCAGGTTTAGATGAAGGTGCCCAACTCGGTGCCAGCGTTTCAATCAAAGAACGTAACAAGATTGCCGATCTAGTCACTGCCGCAGTTAAAGCTGGCGGAAAATTAGTACTTGGTGGCGCTACTCCTGAAGGCGCCGGCGCTTTTTATCCTGCAACAGTTGTTACTGTAGATAAAACAAATCCAATTCTTAACAACGAAGTCTTTGGCCCAGTTGCCCCAATCGTTACCTTCGATGGCGATGCCGAAGCTATTGAATTAGCGAACGCAACTGAATATGGACTCATCAGTTACGTTTATTCCAGCGATCTAAAGCGCGCGATAAAAACTGCTGAAGCAATCGAATCTGGAATGGTTGCAATTAACCGTGGTGTTATTTCAGATCCAGCGGCGCCATTCGGTGGCGTAAAGCAGAGCGGTCTTGGCCGTGAGGGTGGCTTCGCCGGGATCTACGAATTCCTAGAAACTAAATACATAGGCGTAGAGATTTAATTTTATTCATTTTAAACCCCCTATTTTTATTGCGGATTTATATGTAGCCTACAGTGAACCGACAGAGAGGCGTTCGCAAATGTCAATACAAAAATATAAGGGCATAATCACTGCACTTTCAATCTCACTAATCCTTGGCATTACGGCGCCGCAATCCGCGATTGCTGACAATCTCCCGGCGGACACGACATACAGCGAGAGCATCAATAAATATTTTAATTTGGAATTTATTCCAGCGGATGAAAAATATCGAGCATTACTTATAGAGCCAGCAGGAACTTCTAAGAGAACTGGTGCAAAATATAAAAGTTGGTTGAAGCGGACAAATGCATCTATGAGCAAGATTTCCGCTGCTCTTACTAAATTAACAGCTCTTCCTTCAGGACCTTCATATTCAAAATCTGATCCACAACTGAAAATCTATGTAGAAGCTCATTCAAAATACTTGGCAGCAGTCAAGAAGTCTCTTGCGAAAAAGAAAGCTGTAAAGGCAGATCAGCCGATACTTCAGGCGCTTGCAGATGAAATTAGCAAACAAGGAGATGCGTGGAACGCGCTTTATACAGAAGAATTTGCAGCTTCTAATTTTAGTGCCCCTACAACAACTCCAAACATAACTTTCACTGCGGCAGATGATCCTACCGGTGGAAAAATCCTCTATGCAAATCTTTCAAACAATGCGAGTTTTGATCAGCAAGCACTTCGGATAACTTCATATGATGTCGAGTGGTATGTAGGTTCCACTACTTCAACTTCTTATCCCATCTCTGGTGATATAACTTCGGTTAAAGCAGGAGCACCAGTCATTTTTGAATTCACTGGCGCCGTTGCTGGCGGACTTTATTTCTTCCGAATTAAGGCAGTCAATTCAGCTGGCAAAGGTCCTTGGTCAACATTCTTTCAAACAACTATCGCTAGTTAGTAACTAACTGGCGGAGGATGAGGGATTTGAACCCTCGATAGGTTGCCCTATACACGCTTTCCAAGCGTGCGCACTCGGCCGCTATGCGAATCCTCCCGAGAGGGTGAGCCTATCGGCTCTAATTACTATGATTGCCCGCAGATCCTTCGTGCGGCGTTACCGTACTGAACTCCCCCAGGGCTGGAAGGCAGCAAGGGTAAGTCCGCTCTGGCGGGTGCGCGAAGGGTCCCATTTAATTCTTTTGTTTATTGAAATGATTTAGGAAACGAAAAGTAGAGAGGAAGCGCGATGTCACTAGCTTTGTATCGTAAGTATCGCCCCTCCACTTTTAGCGAAGTTATCGGACAAGAACATGTAACCGAACCACTTTCGAATGCACTTGAATCCGGAAAAATTCATCACGCATATTTATTTTCTGGTCCACGTGGTTGCGGAAAAACTTCAAGCGCTCGCATTATGGCGCGCTCACTTAATTGCGAAAAAGGCCCAACTCCAAATCCATGTGGCGAATGTCAATCTTGTAAAGATTTAGTTGCTAATGGACCGGGTTCAATCGATGTAATTGAAATTGATGCTGCAACCCATGGTTTAGTTGATGATGCCCGCGAACTTCGCGACAAAGCATTCTTCGCACCAGTAAGTTCTAGATACAAGATTTACATAATCGATGAGGCCCACCAACTTGGAACCGGCGCTGCGAATGCGTTATTAAAAGTTGTGGAAGAGCCACCACCACACGTTCTCTTTATCTTTGCAACAACTGAACCAGAAAAACTTATTTCAACAATTAGATCTCGTACTCACCACTATCCATTCCGTTTAGTGCCACCTGGAATTCTTGCCGCACATCTTGAGAAAGTTTGTAACTCCGAAGGAATCAAAGTTGCTAAAGGCGTTATTCCTCTTGTAGTTCGAGCTTCTGGTGGTTCAGTTCGAGATGCATTATCTGTTCTCGGCCAATTACTTGCTGGTGCTGGCAAAGCGGGCGTCACATATGAAATTGCAATTCAATTACTTGGATATACCGACGGCGCTCTTCTCGATGAAGCTATCGATGCGATTGCGGCTCGCGACGGCGCAACTTTATTTAAAGCAATCGACCGCGTAATTGAATCTGGACATGATCCACGTCGATTCACCCAAGATTTCTTAGAACGACTTCGCGATCTAATTATTGTCGGCGCAGTCGAAGAGAGCGCCTCGCAAATTCTTCGCGAGATTCCAGAAGATCAACTACAACGGATGCGTGCACAAGCAACAATTATTGGTACCGCTAATTTGATTCGCAGCGCCGATATTGTCGCGGCCGGCCTTACTCAGATGCGTGGTGCTACTGCCCCAAGACTTATGCTCGAACTTATCTGCGGTCGCATTCTGCTTCCAGGAAGCGATGATGTTGGGTTAATTTCGCGAATCGAACGCCTTGAATTACGTGAAAACATTTCTGCGCCACAAGCTGTTGCGCCCAAGGTCGAAACACCAAAAGCTGCGCCAGCAAAAGAGAGTGCAAAAGAAACAGTGAAAGAAGTTATTAAAGAAGTTATTAAAGAAGTAGCTGCGCCAGCAAAAGAAGAAGTTAAAGTACCAATCCGTGCGGCCGCACCAACACCAAGTGCGAATAAACCAACTGGTCCGATAGATGCTGCAGCGCTTCGTAGATTCTGGCCTGAAGTAATTGAAAACGTGAAGAAGCGCAGACGTTTAACTTGGTCACTTCTAAGTTCAAGCGCACATGTTCTATCGGTGGATGAGAAGGCAATCACAATCGGAATTGTTAATGCTGGCGTACGCGATTCATTTATCCGTTCTGGCAGCGATGAAATTTTGCGTGGCGCATTTGTAGATGTAACTGGTTTAGATTTGAAGATTGAATGCGTTGTTGATGCGAGCGCAAGTACAACTGCGCCATCATCTCGAACCTCGGAAGATCCAGGCGATGCGGATCAAATGTCTGGTCAAGAACTTTTGATGCGTGAACTTGGTGCGCAAATAATTAGCGAAACAAATAAGGGCTAACGCAATATGTATGAAGGTGCCATTCAAGATTTAATCGACGAACTCGGTCGCCTGCCCGGCATCGGACCAAAGTCGGCTCAACGAATTGCGTTTCATATTATTCAATCCGAACGCGTTGATATTTCGCGCCTCGCAGATGTACTTCGCACTGTAAAAGAAAAAGTTAAGTTCTGCACCGAATGCGGAAATATTTCAGAAGAGGAACTCTGTCGAATCTGCCGTGATCCCCGTCGCGACCCAACAAGTATTTGCGTGGTCGAAGAGAGTAAAGATGTAATTGCAATTGAAAAGACGCGCGAATTTCGCGGCAAGTATCACGTGCTCGGTGGCGCGATTTCACCGATCGATGGCATTGGTCCCGAGAACCTACGTATTCGCGAATTAATGGTCCGCTTGGCTGCGACCGAGATTCAAGAAATTATTATTGCTACCGATCCAAACCTTGAAGGCGAAGCGACCGCGACATATCTATCTCGAATGCTTAAGCCACTTGGAATGAAGGTCAGCCGATTGGCATCTGGCCTACCTGTCGGTGGAGATCTGGAATATGCAGATGAAGTAACTCTTGGCCGCGCATTTGAAGGTCGACGCACGCTCGATAGCTAGTATCTAGATATTTCTCATTATTTGATACGCACCAGCGTTTCATTATTTGAGATAAACCCGAAATGAGTTCCACCAAGGTATCGACATAGTGGATATTTAAGCCATGGGATTAATAGTTCAAAAATACGGCGGCTCATCCGTTGCTGATGCCGAAGGGCTCAAGCGGGTCGCCAATCGAATCGTGGCCACCAAGCGAGCTGGCCACCAAGTCGTTGTGGTCGTATCTGCAATGGGCGATACCACTGATGAATTAATCGATCTCGCTAATCAAGTCACTCCACTTCCAAATGGTCGCGAACTCGACATGTTGCTTACTGCGGGCGAGCGAATTTCAATGGCACTTCTTGCAATGGCAATTGGAAATCTAGGAAATGAAGCACGCTCTTTCACTGGTTCACAAGCCGGAGTTATTACAACATCGGCGCATGGCCGCGCTCGTATTATCGATGTAACACCATCACGAATTACTGAAGCGTTAGATGAAGGCGCAATTGCAATTGTTGCCGGCTTCCAAGGAATTAGCCAAGATACAAAAGATGTAACAACTCTTGGTCGCGGTGGATCTGACACAACTGCTGTTGCACTTGCCGCCGCACTTGAAGCAGATGTCTGCGAAATTTATACCGATGTTGATGGAATCTTCTCTGCAGATCCACGCGTTGTTCCGGCAGCGAAAAAATTAAAGACTGTTACATATGACGAAATGTTAGAACTTGCGGCATCTGGCGCAAAAGTTCTGCACCTGCGTTGCGTTGAATATGCGCGTCGCTATGACTTACCAATTCACGTACGTTCATCATTTTCAAATAACGAAGGAACATGGGTGGTCAAAGATCATCCTGAAGGAGGAACCGATATGGAACAAGCAATCATCGCGGGCATCGCCCATGATAAGAGCGAAGCAAAGATAACTGTGGTTGGAGTTCCGGATCGAACTGGAACTGCGGCACGTATCTTCCAAGCAATCGCAGATGCCGACGTTAACATCGACATGATTGTGCAGAACGTTTCCGCCGCCGCTACTGGCCTTACCGATATCTCTTTTACTTTGCCAAAGACTGAAGGCGCTTCTGCAACTGCAATTCTGCAGCGCATCCAAGGTGAAATCGGCTTCCAATCAATTCAATACGATGATCAAATCGGAAAGCTTTCACTAATTGGTGCCGGTATGCGTTCGCACCCAGGTGTTACCGCGACATTCTTTGCTTGCCTTGCTGATGCTGGCGTAAATATTGAAATGATTTCGACATCTGAAATTCGTATTTCAATTGTCTGTCGCGCGCAACTGGCGCCGTCGGAACTGTAATGCTCGATATTTTGAGCAAGCGCGAAAATGTTTACGGCGAGATTCGTCTGATTGCATCTGCCCGAAGCGCTGGTAAAAAATTAATGTGCCGCGGAGAAGAGCTAACAGTTGTTGCGCTTTCACCAGAAGCATTTGATGGAATTGATATTGCAATGTTCGACGTACCAGATGAAATTTCTGCCGAGTGGGGACCAATCGCGGCATCACGTGGCGCTGTAGTCGTTGACAACTCTGGTGCATTTCGCATGGATCCAGAGGTTCCACTTGTTGTTCCAGAAGTAAATCCTAAAGCGGCGAAGAAACGTCCAAAGGGAATTATTTCAAATCCAAACTGCACAACACTTTCCATGATTGTTGCGATGGGCGCACTCAATAAAGAGTACGGACTTAAAGAACTTGTTGTTGCTTCATACCAAGCAGCATCGGGTGCTGGACAATCAGGTATTGATACTTTGCGCGCACAAATTTCTGCGGTGGCCGGAACAAATTCTGGTGATGTTGCAAATGATTCAAAGGCGCACATAAAAGATAACGGACCATTTCCAAAGCCACTTGCGCTAAACGTTATTCCTTGGGCTGGTTCGCTAAAAGAAGATGGCTACTCTTCTGAAGAACTTAAGGTACGCAACGAATCTCGCAAGATTTTAGGTATGCCAGATCTAAAAGTTTCAGCGACATGTGTTCGCGTTCCAGTTCTAACAACCCACTCACTCGCGGTTCACGCAATCTTTAAGAAGAAAGTTTCCCGTAAAGATGCCCAAGAAGTTCTACGCACCGCAGCTGGTGTAAAACTTGTTGATGATCCTGAAAATTATGAATTCCCAACACCTGCCGAAGTTGTTGGAACAGATCCAACTTGGGTTGGCCGTGTACGTCGCAGCCTTGATGATAAGCACGCACTTGATCTCTTCTTGTGTGGCGATAATTTACGTAAAGGTGCGGCGCTAAACACAGCGCAGATTGCCGAACTCGTTGCAAAAGAGTTTTAACCAGACCAGCGATATACATATCGCACTTGGCTGGGCTCGCGAAAAGCTTGGCGATTTAAACGGTCCTGGAATATTTGTATCTGAGGCCAACACCGAACGCTTTATCGAAGCCTTTGTTACCGATGATTCCTTCTCATTCACGATGCTTTCCGGGGAGGACTCTGGCTTTATTTACGGCCATGCCTACGGCCCAAACCCACATATCGATCCGCGTTGGGAAAAGTGCGCGGTCGCCTCTAGCAATTTCGGTCCGAAATTCGGCCACCTTGAAATCGCAAATCAATTCGATACCTACGGGGTTGATACCAAAGTAATTCCTGGCTTTGAAACCATTGAAGAGTTAAAAGATGACGAGCTAATAAAAAATATTTTAGATACCCACGCCCCAACATCTTCAACCTATCCGGGCAATCCCGAAATTATTCAGTGGGGATGTGTAAGAAACGAGGCTGGCGAAGTTAGTGCGATTGGAGCTCTAGTTAGATGGTCTTCTGGTTCGTACGTAATTTCTTCAGTCGCAACCGTGGAATCCCAGCGTGGCAAGGGTTATGCAACCGAATTAGTTAAACGCTTTATATCTAAAACTCATCAACTTGGTGTCGAAACACTTTCATTAGGTGTTTCACATAAAAATATTGCCGCAATTAACGCTTACAAACGTGCAGGAATGTCCGAGATTGCACAATTTACAAACTATTTAAAACCCGGCTTCCAAGGTTAATAGCGAAACTTCTGGTGGCGATGCCACTCGAATTCTTGCAAAGGGACTTGTTCCCATTCCGGCTGAAACATGCAACCAAGGTTCATTTGGTTCCCGAGTCAATCCACGTGCCCGCCAAGTAGGTAAATCACAATTTGTTGTGAGTGCTTTACTCTCACCAAACCACGGAAGTCGCACTTGGCCGCCATGTGTGTGACCGGCGAAAATTAAATCCAAATTATCTTTACTCATCGCATCTAAAATTCTTAAATACGGAGCATGCGTAATTCCGATTGCGAGATCTGCTTTCTTATCTGGCAGCCCAGCAACTTCACTGTAATTATCAAAGTTTAAATGCGCATCATCCGTACCACGCGCTTCGATTGTGGTGTCATTAATTTTCAATGTTGCGCGGCTGTGGTTCACATCAACCCAACCAATTCCGGTTAAAGATTTAGCTAAACCTTCCCAATCTAATCCCGTACCTAATTTTCGCTTGCCATTATCTTTAAATAGATATGAGAATGGATTCTTAGGCTTTGGTCCGTAATAATCATTTGATCCGAAGACAAATAACCCTGGAATATCAAACAATGGATGCAACGCATCTAAGACAACTGGAACGGCTTCTTTATGAGCCAAGAAATCTCCAGTGCTGACAACAAGATCAGGTGCTAGATCAGCGAAGGATTTAATATCAGCGATTTCGGTTTTACGTTTCGGAGTTAAGTGCAGGTCTGAAAAATGCAGCACCCGAATCGAACGGTGGCCCGCAGGCAGAGCCGGGACCGTGACCTCGCGTAGTTGATAACTCATAGGCGCGAGAAGATAC
>JAPLAY010000008.1 GCA_026393035.1 Actinomycetota bacterium | reverse complement strand
GATCTGGGATCAAATCTTCGACTGATAAATCTGTATCTCCAGCAATTATCTGGGTGCGGCGTTCATTGCCGTATTTAGCGGTCAATTCTTGTAATTCGGTTTTGATTATTTCGCGCTGCTTAGCTTCAGAAGCCAAGATGCTATTTAGTTCAACTATCTCGGCCATCAAGCCTTCGTATTCATCATTAATTTTCTGACGTTCTAGCGCCGCAATTCTGCGCAACTGCATATCTAAAATTGCATTTGCTTGGATCTCATCAACTTCAAGAAGTTTCATCAATCCGGTACGAGCCTCTTCTGGAGTTCTTGATGCTCGGATTAAAGCTATTACTGCATCTAGGGCATCTAGCGCTTTTAGATATCCGCGCAAAATATGGGCGCGTTTTTCGCGTTCCTGCAATCTATATTTTGTGCGACGAACAATTACTTCAATTTGGTGTTCGATGTAATAGCGAATGAATTCATCAATTCGAAGTGTTCGTGGAACGCCATCAACTAGCGCAAGCATGTTTGCACCAAATGAATCTTGAAGTTGGGTGTGCTTGTAAAGGTTATTTAAAATTACCTTTGGAATAGCGTCGTTGCGGAGAACAATTACAAGTCTCTGGCCGAGGCGCTCGTTACCTTCATCGCGCACATCTGCAATTCCCTTGATGCGACCATCTTTAACAAGTTCAGCAATCTTTAACGCCAAGTTATCTGGGTTAACTTGGTAGGGAAGTTCGGTAACTACAAGACAGGTTCGCTTGTTGATCTCTTCGACTTCGACAACTGCGCGCATAATGATTGATCCGCGGCCAGTGCGATATGCATCTTCAATTCCTTGGCGGCCAACGATTAAAGCTTTTGTTGGGAAATCTGGGCCTTTAACAATTGTTAGTAGCTTCTCGAGTAAATCTTTTGGATCTGCATCGGAATTTTCAAGAGACCAGACAACACCTTCGACTACTTCATTTAAATTGTGAGGTGGAATATTTGTAGCCATTCCAACTGCAATTCCTGCGCTGCCATTTACAAGAAGGTTAGGAAAACGGCTAGGAAGAACTGTTGGTTCTTGTGATCGGCCGTCGTAGTTTGGAATGAAATTAACTGTGTCTTCATCGATATCTCGCATCATCTCCATTGCGAGAGGTGCAAGTCTGGCTTCGGTATAACGCATTGCTGCGGCTGGATCATTTCCAGGAGAACCGAAGTTTCCGTTTCCATCAATTAGTGGATATCGAAGTGACCAAAATTGTGCGAGCCGAACTACTGCGTCATAAATAGCAGTGTCACCGTGGGGATGGTAATTACCCATTACATCTCCGACGATGCGAGAAGATTTGTAGTAACCCTTATCTGGGCGATATCCCGCGTCATACATCGCATAAAGAACTCTGCGGTGAACTGGTTTTAAACCATCTCTAATATCTGGAAGTGCACGTCCAACAATTACTGACATTGCATAATCAAGATATGAACGAGCCATCTCGACTTGAAGATCAACAGACTCGATGCGATCGTGCGCAGCGGTCTTATCTGGATTCATATTCTCAGCCATGTGTTTACCTAGATATCCAAGAAGCGAACATCTTTAGCGTTACGTTGAATAAAGTTTCGGCGCAGTTCTACATTCTCGCCCATTAATACTGAGAATAAATCATCTGCGGCGGCGGCATCTTCTAAAGTTACTTGAATTAATACGCGGTGCGCAGGATCCATTGTTGTATCCCAAAGTTCTTTTGCTGGCATTTCGCCAAGACCTTTGAAGCGTTGAATTCCATCTTCTTTTGGAAGTCGCTTGCCGGCATCAATACCAATTTGAATAAAACCATCACGTTCGCGATCTGAGAATGCATATTGAACTGGTTCTTTGCCGCCCCATTTAAGTTTGTAAAGAGGGGGTTGAGCCAAGTAAACAAAACCATTTTCGATAAGTGGGCGCATGAATCTAAATAACAAAGTTAAAAGCAATGTGCGAATATGTTGGCCATCGACGTCAGCATCCGCCATCAAAATAATTTTGTGATAGCGAAGTTTCGCAATATCAAAATCGTCGTGAATACCAGTACCAAGTGCCGTGATTAACGATTGAACTTCATTGTTCTGAAGCACGCGATCAATTCTGGCTTTCTCAACATTTAAAATCTTTCCGCGAATTGGAAGTACTGCTTGATATCGTGAATCGCGTCCACCTTTTGTTGAACCACCAGCAGAATCACCTTCGACGATATAAAGCTCGCACTTTTCTGGCTCAGTCCACTGGCAATCCGCCAATTTTCCAGGCATGCCTCGTCCTTCTAGTAAACCTTTTCGGTTTCTAGATAAGTCGCGTGCTTTGCGTGCAGCGACTCTTGCAGCTGCTGCATCAATGCTCTTTCGAACAATATCTTTGCCTTCGCCTGGATTCTGTTCAAACCAGCTTGTTAAATGATCGTTCATACTCTTCTGCGTAAAAGACTTTGCTTCAGTGTTACCAAGTTTTGTCTTTGTCTGTCCTTCAAATTGTGGTTCTGCAAGTTTGATTGAAACAATTGCAGTAAGTCCTTCGCGAATATCTTCACCGGTTAGGCGATCTTCTTTCTTGCGAATATATCCCCACTCTTCACCAAATTTATTTACAACTGAAGTTAGCGCGGTTCGGAATCCTTCTTCGTGTGCTCCACCTTCGTGGGTATGAATTGTGTTGGCGAATGTGTAAACAGATTCGGTAAATCCAGCGTTCCATTGCATTGCAACTTCTAGGCTCATCTTGTGCTTTGCTTCATCGGTGACAAAGGAGATTATGGATTTATGAGTCTCGCCCTTTGTTTGATTTAAATGCTTTACGAAATCAATGATTCCGCCTTCGTAGTGATAGCGAACAAGTAGCGGTTCACCTTTTTCATCTACGTGTCCAGGGCGAAGATCTGTCAAAGTTAAAATTAAACCTTTATTTAAAAATGCCATCTCTCGAAAACGAGTAGATAAAACTTCAAATGAGAAATCAGTGGTTTCAAATATTTCTGCAGATGGCCAGAAAGTTACAATTGTTCCGGTTTCATCAGTAGCTTCACCTTTGCGAACTGGCTTCTGTGGAACTCCTAATTTATATTCTTGGAACCAATTAAAACCATCGCGCTTTACTTGCACAGCAAGATCAGTGCTAAGTGCGTTTACAACCGAGATACCAACGCCATGTAGTCCGCCAGAAACTGAGTAACCACCATCGCCAAATTTTCCACCTGCGTGTAGAACTGTGAGAACTACTTCGAGCGCTGGCTTCTTTTCAACTGGGTGCATGTCGACTGGAATTCCGCGACCGTTATCAACGCATTGAAGAGATCCATCCGGCATTAAAGTGATATTTATTTCGGTGCAATAACCAGCAAGCGCTTCATCAACTGAGTTATCTACAACTTCGTAAACCAAATGGTGCAAGCCGCGTTCGCCGGTAGAGCCGATATACATACCTGGGCGTTTGCGAACTGCATCTAAACCTTCTAGGACGGTGATATTCGAGGCGTCATACGTGCTCTTGCTCAAAATGCGCCTCCATTCAAAACTTTAAATATCTATCAAGAATTGCCGGCCAAAACGGCTGAGAATTAAACCTCGTCCGTTTTCTTTAAATCACTGCCGTAATCCTAGTCCTTAAACCAAAGGCGAACTACCGCAAAAGAGGCTTGTGCGGTGGATTAGAGAGGCTATCTCGTAGAAGTTGTGGGTACTTACTGTGCGGGCGATTTAACCGTAGGTATCGCGGGGGCCTCTGGCGCCTCGAATCGTGCGCAGGCCCTTCTTCCAAGTTGGGGCTTGAGGTCCGATAAAAGTTAGCGATTCCACGAGCGCACCTGGCGCTGAACTACTAATAGTTTTTAAAAGATCAGTTGAAATTAAATTTAGTTGAGTTGCCCAAGCGGTTGAAGTTGTTTGGATTGTTAGAACTCCTTCAAGAAGTGAGATTGGTGTCGAGTGTTCAGCAATTTCCAAACCAACAATCTTCTCCCAATCAACAAAAATATTTCCCTCCGCTAATCCCTGTCGCCAATCTCGCGAAGCAACTAATTCACTTAACACTGAACCGATTTGTTGTGGGTCGGTTATATGGCCGCGGACTTCAACACTCTCGTTAATTTTATTTCTTCGTGGTTGATTTCTAAAAGCTCGATAGAGCTCTCTTGCTAAATCGCGCGCCATCTATCCGACCATCGCAATCTTAGAAACACTTCCAGATTTAACAAGATATTTATTTCCAGATAACTCTTTTGGAAGATCATTCTCTACCGCGACCGTTATAAAGGTTTGTTCGGCAGACTTAGCTAATTTAATTAAGTGAACCCTTCGCTCTTCATCTAACTCTGAAAAAACATCATCAAGAATTAAAATTGGTTTTAGCCCATCTTTTTCCAGCAGTTGATAAGTTGCTAACTTTAAACTTAAAGCGATCGACCAAGATTCACCATGGCTTGCATATCCTTTTACTAAATGATCTCCTAAATTTAAGATTAAATCATCGCGGTGTGGCCCAGTAAGAGTTAGACCTCGCTCAATTTCTGCGGCTCTGGTTACTCGCATTCGTTCTAATATTTTTGCGGTGTTTTCAGCAGCGGTTAAAGATGGTTCTTCGATACTTGATTTGTAGCTAATCGATGCTGGTTTTTCTGATGAAATATCGCGGTAAATTTCTTGGAAAATTGGTTCGAAGTCTCTAAGTGCTTGTAGTCGGGCTGCGATTATTTCGCCACCGAAGTTTGCAACTTGTTCATCCCAAGCCGCTAAAGATTCTGTGCCGGCTCGTGATTTCAATAGTGAGTTTCGTTGGCGAACCGCACGTTCAAAGTCCGAGATAACTCCGGCCATACGAGGCGATCTTAAAATTAATAGTTGGTCGATAAATTTGCGTCGCTCGCTTGGGTCGCCACGGACTAAATCTAAATCTTCAGGCGAGAAGTAAATTGTTTGAACAATTCCAAATATTTCTTTCTGGCTTCGGGTTGGGTTTTGATTAATTCGTGCCCGGTTGGCACGCTCGGCATTTATCTCTAACTCAATTAAAACTTCACGATCAGGGAGTTGGGTTTTGGCTCGAACGTAGGCGGATGCGCTACCAAGTTGAACTAATGGTTGATCACTTGAAACCCTATGTGAGGAGAGGAATGAGAGATAGAGAATTGATTCGATGATGTTCGTCTTACCTTCACCATTGCGCCCAATAAAAATTGAGATTCCAGGTGCAAGCTCTAGATCTAAAGATTTGTAAGACCTGAAAGTTGTTAGAGCTAGGTTTGAGATAAACACTTTAGTTTTACTGTATTAATACTAATTATTACTAAGAGGTGTAACGCATTGGCATTAATAAATATTTGTAAGAATTATTTATTGCGCCACTTGGCTCAGATTTTCCAGTTAACACAGCAGGTTTTTTATCGCCGGTAAATGAGATGTGAACAAATGGCGAATTAATTGCTTGTAGGCCATCTGTTAAAAATGTAGGGTTGAAAGCAATGTTGATATTTTCACCAGAGTAATTAATTGCTAGCTCTTCTGTGGCTTGGGCATCTTCGCCTGTGCCAGCTTCAAGTTGAAGTGTGTTGTTAGTGAAAACCAAACGCAGTGGAACTGTTTTGTCTGTTACTAAAGCTACCCGGCGAACTGAATCTAAAAATGGCGCAACTTCGATGGTTGCCTCCGCTGTTGATTCTGAAGGGAGTAAGTGTCTAAATGGTGGGAAGCTGCCATCTAAAGTTCTAGAGGTCATGGTTTTTTCATCAGATACAAAACCAACAAGTTTTTCATTTGAAGTTGTTGGTGAAAGTGCGAATGTAATCTGTCCGCTTCCAGTTAATGATTTTGCGGCGTCGCTCAAAGTGCGAGCGCGAAGAAGTGTTGATGCTTCTAGGTTTTGATCTTTTGGACTCCAGTTAATCTCTTTTACTGCTAACCGATATCTATCAGTGGCTGCAAGTGTGATTACTGATTTATTAATTTCAATATGTACGCCGGTAAGTGTTGGAAGTGAATCATCTTTTCCAGCAGCAATAGCAACTTGGTGAACCGCTGTTGCAAATACATCTCCAGGGATTTCGCCTGCAGCTTGTGGAAGGCTTGGAAGATTTGGGTACTCGTTTATTGGAAGTGTTGGAAGTGTAAATTTTGCACTTCCTGCAGTTACAAGAACTCGGCTTCCATCTAAAAGAAATGTGACAGGTTTTGCGGGGAGCGATCTTGCGATTTCCGCTAGCAACCGGCCAGGAACTAAAACTTTCCCTTTGGTTGCAATGTCTGCGTTGATGATGGCTTTTGTAGATGTCTCTAAATCTGAGCCAGTAAGAGTTATTGAATCTGCAACATCAATCATGATTCCAAGTAGAGCTGTTTGGATAGGTCTAGTTGAAAGGCTGCGGGCAACCCAATTAACAGCATCGATCAACGGATCGCGTTCGACAACAAACTTCATCTCTCTATCCTTCCTTTTAAAGGGCGGTTAGCAAACCCACACAGGTTCGTTAATCCCCAACCTTCTCTATTTAATATAAGTATTCGTAGTAACTAAAGGTAAATCCTGTGGATATTGGACATAACCCCAGGTCGCACACTGTGAAACCTCTTCCTTAAGGCTGTGGGTGAAGCGTGGATAACCCAATCTAACTTCGGCCACCGACAACATCCCCACACCCCCAAACCTTCTTTTCCACACTTATCCCCAAGTTATCCCCAAGGTGGGGACACATTTCCACAAAACTTGTGTAATTAGTTTCGAGCCTGAAGCTTGATTCGGTTAGTTAGCTCTGTGACTTGGTTGTAGATCGAGCGGCGCTCAGCCATTAATTGACGGATCTTGCGGTCGGCGTGCATAACGGTCGTATGGTCGCGGCCCCCGAAGGTCTGCCCAATTTTTGGAAGCGATAGCTCGGTAAGTTCGCGACATAAATACATCGCAATCTGCCGGGCGTTTACCAGAACCCTAGAACGAGACGATCCACAAAGGTCATCCAAGGTAAGGCTGAAGTAAGTCGCGGTCTGGGCCATGATTGTTGTGGCTGTGATTTCTGGACCACCAGCTTCGGGAATCAAATCTTTCAAAACTATTTCCGCTAAACCTAAATCAACAGCCTGACGATTCAAAGAAGCGAAAGCAGTAACGCGAATTAACGCACCTTCAAGTTCGCGAATGTTAGAAGAAATTTTACTTGCGATGTATTCCAGAACATCATCCGGCGCATTCAATTTATCTTGTGCTGCTTTCTTGCGCAGAATTGCAATACGAGTTTCCAACTCTGGTGGTTGGATGTCAGTAATTAGACCCCACTCAAATCGGCTGCGCAAACGATCTTCCAAAGTTGTTAATTGCTTTGGTGGACGATCGCTCGAGATAACTATTTGCTTGTTGGCGTTATATAAAGTGTTAAAGGTATGGAAGAACTCTTCCTGAGTACGTTCTTTATTTTCTAAGAATTGAATATCGTCAACAAGAAGAACATCTAGATCGCGATAACGACGTTGGAAAACCGAGGCCTTATCATCACGAATTGAGTTAATAAAGTCATTTGTGAACTCTTCGCTAGAAACGTAGCGAACTCGCACACTTCCATAAAGCTCTTTCGCGTATGCGCCAATAGCGTGTAATAAGTGGGTTTTACCGAGGCCAGACTCGCCATAAATAAAGAGAGGGTTGTAAGCCTTGGCTGGCGCTTCAGCAACAGCTACAGCAGCTGCGTGAGCAAAACGATTTGATGCACCAATAACGAAAGTCTCAAAAATATAACGAGGGTTTAGTTGGCTTGGCTCCGCAGTGGTTGCAGATTTTGAATCGCGACCAGTTCCTGACTTTGGTTGTTGCTCAACAATTGGATCTAGAACTTCTTCAACAACGTTCTCTTGAAGGCTCTCATCAATTGTTACTGCAATATTTATTTTTTGATCTAATTTTAAAGAGAGCGCCTCATTTAGAATTGCGCGCAATCTGGTTTCTAGAACATCTTTTGCAAAAGCATTTGGGGCGGAGAGCAATAAATTTGATCCGCTCTCATTCTGAATCAGGCCAAGTGGTTTAGTAAGAGATAGAAATGCGCGGTGTTGCGGCGACTCGACGGAAACTTCAGCAATAACTGCTCCCCAGAGAGCGGTCAGATCATCAACCTCGAGTAGTGCCATGGGGACCCCTAATTCTTAAAACCCTTAAATATCCAAAATTGGACTTCTCCACAGGGTTATCCACAACCTGTGGTCTAAACTAAAACTTGAGCCTTTTGGGCCCACATTTCTGTGGATAGAGGGCGAAAGTAGGGGCATTCCCAGGAAATTGCAAGTGGTTATCCACAAATTCTCGCCTGGCCCAGGCTCAGGGTATTGCTAGCTGGCCGTTACGGGTCCCGGTTGGTTTGACCCCCGCCAGCCCGTGGCCGTAACCTAACTCCCTCATTACATCTGTGACCCGACAGGCAATTCCTGTAGGAGAGATCCCCGAAGGTTTAGAAGGAGTTTCATGTCAAAGCGCACATTTCAACCTAACGTACGCAAACGCGCAAAGAAGCACGGCTTCCGTGCTCGCATGGCAACACGTGGCGGAAGAGCAGTTCTAGCTTCTCGTCGCGCTAAGGGTCGCACTCGCATCTCTGCTTAATCACCGATACCCATGCTTCCAACCAAGAATCGGTTGCGCGCAAGTAAAGATTTTGCTCTAACAACTAAAACTGGTGTTCGAGCAACATCACTTTCACTTGTCGTATACCTTCAAACCAACCTAAACACTTTAAACGATCCTCAAGTTGGGTTAATCGTGAACAAATCCGTCGGAGGCTCTGTCGTTCGCCACCGGGTATCGCGTCAAATTCGCCACCTAATATCTGGCCACTTAAAAGATTTCCCAAAAAACAGTCAGATTGTTATTCGGGTGCTGCGCAACCAGCCACACTTTGAAGCCGAACTTAACGATTTAATTCCAAAAGTAATTGCTAAAGCTCTGGTTAGCGCATGAGAAAAACTTTCGCGATATTTATAAAAATTTATCAAACTTTAATTTCACCCTTGCTTGGACCGCGCTGTAAGTACTACCCAAGCTGTTCTAGATATGCGGCAGACGCTGTAACTGAATATGGAATCAAAGGCTTAGCAATGACGGCCTGGCGGTTAGTTAGGTGCAACCCATGGTCACATGGCGGCGTTGATTATGTGTTATCAAAGAGTTCAAAACAACCAATAAAAACTGGAGCTAACTAATGGGATCAATCCTAAACCCCTTGTATTTCGCTGTTTCTTGGGTGATTGTAACGTTTCACTCTTTACTCGGTTTTATATTTGGAAAAGATTCACACGAGAGCATCAAGTGGAGCCTTTCAATTATTGGGCTTGTAATACTTATTCGAATTATTTTAATCCCGCTCTTTGTTAAACAGATCAAGAGCCAACGTGCTTTAACTGCGCTTCAACCCCATATGAAAGAGATTCAAAAGAAGCACAAGGATGATCGCCAAAAGCAATCTGAAGAGATGATGAAGCTTTACAAGGAGCATAAAACAAATCCTCTTGCATCATGTTTTCCAATCATCGCGCAAGCGCCAATTTTCTTCGCGCTCTTTACAGTTCTAAATGGCATTGCTCGAAATGCGCCTCACGGGTTTCTAAAAGGCGACCTCTTACTTTCAGCCCAACAAGCTAAGTTCTTCGGCGCAAATCTTTCTAGTACTTTCTTAAGTTCAAATACCAATACTCAAACCAAGTTAGTAACTGTTGCCCTAATTGTTTTTATGTCAGCGACAACCTTCACCACCCAACGTCAGTTGATGGTAAAAGGAATGCCGAAGATGGATTCATCAAACAATATGATGTTGCAACAACAAAAAATTATGCTCTATGTTTTTCCAGTAATTTTCGCAGTGTCTGGTGTTAACTTCCCAGTCGGTGTTTTAATTTATTGGTCAACAACAAACTTGTGGACATTTGGTCAACAGTTCTATGTAATTAAGCGAAACCCAACACCAGGGTCTCCGGCATATGAAGAGTTAATGAAGAAGCGCGCAGCAAAAAATAACGATAACGGCGCGCTTCCAGGATCGACTGATGAATCAAGAAACGAAACCGGAACAACTCAAATTGATCCGAATATCGGGCAGCGCCAACAACCTTCAAAGAAGAAGAAAAAGAAGAAGTAGTTAATCGGATTTATCGGTCAAATCAGACATATCTGACAACCCAATTTTTACCCACCAAAGGAGAGAAAAATGAGCGAAGTAGTAGAGAAGAAGTCCCTAGTTTCCCGACTTGAAGAAGAGGGCGATGTAGCGGCCGATTACTTAGAAGCGCTATTAGATATTGCCGACCTTGATGGCGATATTGATATCGATGTTGAGAACGATCGCGCCTCACTGGCAATTGCCGGTGGCGCACTAGGACACCTAGTTGGGGATCGCGGCGAAGTATTAGATGCAATCCAGGAGCTAACCCGCCTAGCTGTTCAAACATCTACCGGCGAGCGCTCAAGATTAATGCTCGACATCGACAATTTCCGCAGCGAGAAGAAAGAGGAGCTAGCGAAGCTGGCCCACGAAATCGCTGACCAGGTTAAGGCCTCTGGCGAGAGCGTAAAGCTGCGCCCAATGAATGCCTTCGAACGCAAGGTTGTACACGACACGATCCAAGAGATCGGCCTAACTAGCGAGTCCGAGGGCGAAGACCCAAATCGCTGTGTTGTTGTTCTTCCACAATAATTTCAACATTCCTAGAAGCTAAAAAATGAGCGTTTCACGTGAAACCTTGATTTCGACCTACTTTGGCGAGCGCCAAAAAGAGGTAGCTAGATATGCCGAAATCTTGGCAACCCAAGGGATTGAACGTGGCCTAATTGGACCAAAAGAGGGCGAGATTATCTGGGAGCGCCATATCGCTAACTGCATTCCAGTCACCACTTTGATCTCCCAAGGGGCCTCACTCCTTGATATTGGCTCTGGGGCAGGACTTCCCGGAATTGTGATCGCCTTGGCCAGGCCAGATCTGAAAGTTACCCTCCTTGAACCCCTTCAACGCCGCATCGATTTCTTGGAAGAGGTAGTCGCCGACCTTGGCATCGAGATATCGGTAAAAAGGGGTAGGGCAGAGTCCTTTAAAGGCGGCTTTAACTATGTAACCGCTCGGGCAGTGGCCCCACTTCCTAAGCTGGCTAGCGTTTCTTGGCATTTAGTGATGGGCGGGGGCTCGCTTCTGGCCATGAAAGGCGAGAGCGCAGCAGCCGAGCTTGAGGCGGCAAAGGTTGAGGCACTTAAAATCTTCAAAAAGGTAGCCAAATCCGAGGTACACGAAATCAATTTAGGCGAGTTGCCACTAGCGCGAGTTATCGAACTCAAAAAGGCTGGTTAGATACGCACGTGAATGATTCACGTGAAACATCTCGGACAGAGCTGGCGTCAAAGCCAAAAGTCATCGGAATCCGACGACTTAAAGAGCCGATGCCCACACCCCTAAAGACCCGAGTCTTCACCGTTGCCAACCAGAAAGGTGGGGTCGGCAAGACCACCACCGCGGTCAATATTGCAGCAGCCCTAGCTATGGGCGGCTTAAAAGTTTTGGTAATTGATCTAGATCCACAAGGCAATGCCTGCACCGCACTTGGCATAGATCGCGAAGAGCTAGCAGGAATGTACGAAGTCTTAGTTAAAGATTTGCCGCTTTCAGATGTTGTAATGAAAGTCGCCGGCTTTCCGCATTTGGAGTGCGCACCTGCCGATGTTGAATTAGCAGCAGCCGAAATAAATATGGTCGGTTTTGTTTCACGCGAATCTCGTTTGAAATTAGCGTTAGAAAAATTCTTAGCAGAACGCGAAGCAATTGGTAATCGAATTGATTATGTAATTATTGATTGCCCACCAAGTCTTGGACTTCTAACTGTAAATGCTTTAACTGCAGCCGAAGAAGTAATGGTGCCTATTCAGTGTGAATATTACTCACTTGAGGGCCTAACTTTATTATTGAAAACTTTGCAACAAGTACAACAGATGCTTAATCAGAGAGTTCGAATTTCAACAATTGTTTTAACTATGTTTGATTCAAGAACAAGACTTGCTAACGATGTTGCAAATAGCGTGCGCCAACATTTCCCAAATGAATTAATTGATGTTCCGATTCCAAGAGCAGTTCGTGTTTCAGAAGCGCCATCATTTAATCAAACTGTAATGACATACGACGCTTCATCTCCTGGTGCAATCGCTTATATGACTGTGGCCCGAGAGATTGCTAGACGTGGCTCTGGTGAAGTTTTGAATAATCTAAACAACTTAAATAATGGAGCGCACACAGCATGAGTACTCGCAAAGGCGGATTAGGTCGCGGATTAGATTCACTAATTCCAACATCACTTACAACTCCAAT